>CAZQFX010000104.1:2363-9980 GCA_964592775.1 uncultured Actinomycetota bacterium | reverse complement strand
GGGCGAACAGTCAATAATGGGCCATTTCGGTGAATATGTGGAGAGCGATATGTCTGACGCAGGGTTTGTGCGACAGCCTCCTAGGCCTTATAAATTGCATGGTTCTTTCTGATACAATGTATCTATAATCGTTAACGAGAGTTGTTCCGGGCTGAGTAGTTACGGTTCTTCTCCCAGTAGTGTGGGTAGAGAAATACAGGTGATTTAGCGTCAATACGGAAAAGAGCTGGTAGTTAAGGTATGGGTAAACCACCGCATATCAAATGCCATCCAGATAGCCCACACTTCATGGCGAAGAGCCGATTGCATGAGTTGCGCTGTCCACAGCGCGGCCCATGATGTATGATCCCAAAGGGCTTCTTCCCCATAATCCTGCAGCGGCCGAACTGCAACTTTTAAGGTCTGACCCCAAGAGGTTTAACCTTATGCGTATACTTAAGGGTGACGGGGGGGCGCCGATACTGGAAGAGAAACCATGCGGGCAGACGATATTTCGGTCATACCACGAGGATCAAGGAGTGAGCCATGGAAGAGGGCGTAAAGGAAAAACCGAAGCTGATGTTCCGCCTGCTGGAGGGCGCGTTCATGGCCCAGTTCCACGTCACCAAGGCGCTGTCCTACGTCCTGCCAGCCTCCATCCTCTACCTCATCCCCAAGGGCATGGGCGCGGCCTTTTTCTACGCCAGGCCGGGGATGCGCCGGCGCCTCGCGGCCAAGATATCAGACGCCATACCCGAGATCACCGATCCCCGCGAACTCGCGCGCATCGGCCGGGAGGCATGCGGCAGCGTATTCATGCCCCTGTTCGACATCTTCACCCTGGCCCGGTACGGCGACCGCTACATGCGCGGACTGCGGGTGGAGGGGATGGAAATGGTCGAGGAGGCGGAGGCGGAGGGCAAGGGCATCATCTTCACCACCCCGCATTTCGGCGCCATCACCATCATCCTCGCCGTCATGGCCCGGCTGGGCAAGCTCTATACCCCCATCGCCTTCAACCCCAAGGACACGGTCATGCCGCGCTACATCGAGACCCTGGAGTTCTACGGCGGCTTCCTGGGTTGCGACTCCGAGGAGCCGGTCTTCTTCGTGGGAGAGGATATCATCCCCAAGATCCGGAAGCACCTGTCGGCGGGTAAGCACATCGGGCTGACTTTCGATGTCGACGGCAACGGTATCGTGGAGTTTTTCGGGCGGCCGGCGGCGCTGGCCAGCGGCCTCGCCCATTTCTCTTACGATACGGGCGCGCCTATCGCCACCTTCTCCCTGCGGCGGGGCAAAGGCCCCTTCGACAACCTCCTGAAGATCTCCGGGATCATCCACTGCGATCCCTCCGCCGACCGCAGGAGCGAGGTCGCGCGCTTGATGCGCGAGGTCGTGAAGCGCGGCGAGGAGGCCATCCGCGACGCCCCCGGACAGTGGATAAGCTGGTTCGGGCTGTGGCAGTGGTGGGACAATGCCCGCGAGATCATGGAGAAGGAGGCCGCGAAACAGGGGCAGGCCGGGAGATGATGCGCGAGGCGCCCGGGCGCCGGATGGTCCGGCCCAGGGCCTATGGCAGGCAGAAGCGACGAGAGATGACGGGGGAGACGTGAGCCGGTGATCGACACGCTCGAGGATATCCTGCGCTGCCCGGTCTGCAAGGGCCCGCTGCGCCACGAAGAAACGGGGTTTCTCTGCCCGTCTTGCGGTATCTCCTATAGCGATGTAGACGGCCTGCCCGACCTCCTGCCGCCCGGTTCCCCCGCGCTCAAGCTCTCGGAACGCGCGCATTATACGGAGAAGATCGGCTATTACAAGAGCATGCACGCCACCTGGAGCGGCAGCCCCTTCTACCGCCATTTCCATTCCGCCTTCCTGGACGTCCTGCGCGAGCTGCCGCGCGGGTCCATCATCCTGGAGACGGGATGCGGCCTCGGTTATGACGGCTCGCTGCTCCTGCGCGACGGCTACCGCGTGGTGGAGACGGACATAGCGCCGGGGCAACTGGGGGAGGCCCGCCGCCTGCACGAGGGGGAAGGCCATTCCGGCTCCTCCGCCCACGTCCTGGCGGACGCGGAGAACCTGCCCTTCGCCTCCGGCTCCTTCGACGGCGCCTTCATGGTGGCCTCCCTGCACCACCTACCCGATCCGCTGGCATCACTGCGCGAGATACGCCGGGTCCTGCGTCCGGGAGGCGTCCTCGTGCTCGGCACCGAGCCGAACACCTGGCAGAACCATACCATCTACCCTTTGGGGAAGCTGATTCTCGGGTTGGTCAGACGCGTGTCCGGCAAGCCCGTCGGCGGGGAAGAGATGGTCTCCGAGGCGGACAAGCTGACGGAGGGATTCTCGCGCCGCCAGCTCGAGGGTCTCCTGCGGGAGGCGGGCTTCACCCATGTCGAGCTGAAGCCCGCCGGCTATATCTCGGCGGCGATTTTCTTCATCTCCACCGAGCTGTCTCAGATGGCCGGGCGCGACCTGCGCCTTTTTCTTCTGGAGAGGGCGGCCATCGCCCTGGACGAGGTGCTGGGAAAGCTTTCCCTGCTTGCCGACTACCCCTGGCACTGGAACGCCGCCGCCCGCTGAGTACGAAATCCTCGATACCACCAGCGTTTAAGGAGATTTTGTTACGGCCATGTTACGATCGTGTAATGATTATGCAACTTACTTTATAGTAACTTGATTTACCTGGTAAACAATGTTAGATATTAAATATTAGGGATACTATAAGGACAAGACTCAGTATCAGCAAGCAGGTCGGAAGAGGTTGCAGGCGTTCTGGAAGCAGGCGGGCACGAACTGGGGGTGTTTGAGGACAAAAACCTGGGCACAAAAGGTACGGCAAATCCGAGCGAAGAATCAGTTCATTCTTGATCCTTCCTCACAATCCCGATAGAACCTTTACCCGGTTTCCATCCTTTTCACCGCACCGCTTACTTCCACCGCATTAAATGAAGGGCCAGGTGTACGGCCTTTCGGGCGAGGGGGCCGGCATCTGGGGGACGGATGGCGGAAGAGAAGCGATGAGGGTAGCCCTAGTACACGAATGGCTCACAAACGCAGCGGGCTCGGAAAGGGTGCTTCTGGCACTGCACGAGTTGTATCCAGATGCTCCCATCTACACCTCCGTGTTCGTCCCCGAAGAGTTCCCCGAGCTGGCGGATGCCGACGTCAGGACCTCCTTTCTGCAGAAGGTGCCTGGAGCCAAGACAAAACACCAGGCCTTCCCGCTCCTGCGCACGGTGGCCTTCGAGCGTTTCGATCTCTCCGCTTACGACGTGGTCCTATCCTCGAGCCACGCGGAGGCCAAGGGGGTAATAACCCGCCCGGAGACCCTGCATATCTGCTACTGCTACACACCTATCCGCTACTACTGGAGCGGGTACCACCATTACCTCGAGAACCCGCGCTTCGGGGCCCTCAATCCCATAGTCAAGGCGTTCATGCCCTATGTGACCAATTACCTGAGGGTATGGGACCGCTGCGCGGCGGACCGCGTGGATGCCTTCGTGGCCATAAGCGAACACGTGGCCAGGCGCATCAGGAAATACTACCGGCGCGACGCCGACGTCATCTATCCGCCCGTGAACACGTCCTGGTTGAGCATATCTCCCGACGTCGAGGACTTCTTCCTCCTGGTGGGGAGGCTGATCCCCTACAAGCGGGTGGACATGGTGGTGGAGGCTTTCAATCGCCTGGGATTGCCCCTGAAGGTAGCGGGCACGGGCTCGGAGCTGGAGTCGCTGCGCGCCATGGCCGGCCCCGGCATCGAGTTTCTGGGCCGGGTTCCCGACGCCGAGCTGGGGGAGCTGTATTCGCGCTGCCAGGCTCTGGTCTTCCCGCAGGAGGAGGATTTCGGCATCGTCCCCCTGGAGGCCATGGCCGCCGGCCGGCCGGTGATCGCCTATCGCGCCGGCGGCGCCCTGGAGACGGTACTGGAGGGCGAGACGGGCATGTTCTTCGATCGCCAGGACGCGCAGTCGCTCATGCAGGCCGTAAGGGATTTCGACCCGGGGCGTTTCGACCCCAGGCTGGCGCGCCTGCAGGCGCAGAAGTTCGACGTGACGGTGTTCAAGCAGCGGATCGAAGAGTACGTGGAAGAAGCGTGGGTGCGCTTTTCACATAATCCGGCGACTCTGGCTAAAGTAGGGCACCTGGTGAGAGTGCCCGAACCTGACAAAAGCGGAGGGGTGGCATGGAAAAGCAACTGACAAGGGACGGGTCGTCCGAGAGTGACCTGATGACGGCCAAGGCGCGGTTGGCCTTGCCAGTTGTGGGGGAATTGCAGGACGAGGAGCTCATGGCGATTCTCTCCGAGGCGGAGAAAAGCCTGCTCGAGCGCCCGGTATCCAAACAGGTCGAGGTCGCGGCACGGGTGTCTTCGCGCCTGCTTATGGATGCGCTGGCATTGTTCGGGGCCATGTGGTTCGTCTATTGGCTCCGTTTCGAGAACGCCTATATAGTCCGCGCTTTTCCGCCCGAGACGATGACCTCCTTAACCAGCATTGCCTTTGCCTTCCTGGTGACCTCGCCCATCATGTTTTTCGCCCTCAAGATATGCGGCATGTACGATACCCGCACGCGCGTGCGCATACTGGACCGCATCCCGAAGATCGTGGGCGCGGTAAACGTATATCTCGTTTTCCTCCTCGTCATGTCCTTCTTCATGGACTCCTCGGTATCCGCCCGCGGTTTCCTCGTCTTCTTCTGGGTCTTCGCCATCGTCTTCCTCTTCGCGGGCAGGTTCCTGCTGCAGATAGCCCTCTCACTGGCGGGTGTCAGCGACGTGGTGATGCGCAACACCCTCATCGTGGGCGCGGGCAAGGTGGGCAAGGAAGTGGCCCGCAAGCTCGTGAGGCATGACGCTTTCGGCCTGCGTCCCGTGGGCTTCGTCGACGACGATCCCCTGTATACCGAGTTTTACGAGCCGGAACTCAAGGATATGTGCGTGCTTGGAGGGCTCAACGAAATCAGCCGCGTCGTGGGCGATTTCGAGGTGGAAAAGGTGATCATCGCCTTCACCGGGGGTAGCGCCGAGCAGCTCCTGAACCTGGCCTCGCGATGCAACAAGACGGGGGTGGAGTGTTCCATCGTACCCCGCCTCTACGAAGTGATCACGGACGAGATCGTGGTCAACGAGATCGGGGGCATCCCACTCATCAAGCTGCGCGAGAAGAAGATCGAGGGCTATAGGAAACTGCTCAAATCCGCCGAAGACTACGTTCTCGGCACCATGGCGCTGCTGCTCGTATGGCCCGTCCTCCTGGTCACCGCCATCGCCATAAAGCTGGATTCGCCCGGCCCCGTCTTCTTCCGCCAGAAACGGGTGGGGAGGAACGGGAAGTGCTTCAACTGCCTGAAGTTCCGATCCATGGTGGACGGCGCTTTCAAGATGCACGAGGAGATGGTCAACGGCGACGCGAACGCGGAACACGGCTGGCTGGGCTGGAAGAACCACGACGATCCCCGCGTGACGCGGGTGGGCAAATGGATCCGCAAGTTCTCCATCGACGAGCTGCCGCAGTTGTTCAACGTCCTCTCGGGGAAGATGAGCCTGGTGGGGCCCAGGCCCCACATCAAGGAAGAGGTCCGCCAGTACAAGGACTGGCACAAACAGCGCCTCAACGTGAAGCCGGGTATCACCGGCCTGTGGCAGGTGAGCGGGCGCAGCGACCTGCCTTTCGACGAGATGATCAAGCTCGACCTCTACTACATCGAGACCTGGTCGGTGTGGACCGACTTCAAGATCATCATGAGGACGTTCTCCGCCATCGCCTCGTCCAACGGAGCCTATTGACCTTCACGCAGAGACAAGCGTAGGGGGGTTGGGGGGGAAACCGGACGGCCTTACCGCCGCCCGGTTTTACTTTGCGGTTCTTATACGTCAAAACCCCACCACGTCGTGGCCGCCCTGCCACTTGCCGGCATAATCGATAAGGAGGGGAGATCAGGGTTGTAGCAGGTTCATCGATCAGAACGAGGAGGTAACGCCATGTCTGAAACCATCGCCTGCTGCAAGTGCGCGAACATGATGGGTCCGGGACCGCTCAAAGAGCGGGCGCTGTTCGGACCCTCTCCTTACCAATGGGTGCCGCTCGATGGCGCACCTTTCCCCCTGAAAGGAGCTCCAAGCAACCGGTACGATATCGTGATCTATCGTTGCGAGAACTGCGGGCACCTCGAACTGTATGCCCCCCCAACCGATAAGTATAAAGCCGAATATCTCCCGTGTTTCTTCTTCGGCTGGGGTCTTCTCCTGCTTCCTGGCCATGTCATGCGGAGCCAGAAAAAAACACGGCTTGAAAGGATAGGGAAGTGAAGCTGACTGACAGGATGGAATGGTTTGCGAGAGATCCCCGTTGCGTCACAATGCGAGATCCGTGATCTAGGCAGCCCATAATGTGACGAACAACCCCTTTCGCAAAGCTCATATGCCTCGAAAGGCGTGGTGCTCTGCCATATACGTCGCGAGCATGGAGAATAATCCCTCTGCAAATAAGTATCTTGAGCAGGCATTTCGCTGAACTGGCTGCCATATTTGCTGCGGACCTGGAAAGAAAAGATACACGACTGCGTCCAGATCGTGCCCATTTTACAGTCGGTTGTTGTTATGAAGCCAGAAGTGATCCTCAGGGATTTCTAAATATAAACGACCTCGGAGAGGATACGTTCGCCGATCTTCGGCTTCAACGCTTTTTTCATGACCAGGTCCACTTCAACACCGAGGATATCGCTCAGCTTGCGCTTCAGGTTCACGAATCTCAGCAGGCTTATCGGCTGCGAGAACTCTACCAGTATGTCCAGGTCGCTTCCCGCGTCCTGATCTTCGCGCACGTAGGAGCCGAACAATCCGATATCGCTTACCGAGTACTCCTTTTCGAGTTCCCGTCTATGCTCGTTCAGTGTATTCTTGAACCTTTCCAGATCAGTCATCGCCTAACTCCTCGATAATCCGTCTGATCTCCTTCTCGGCCTCCGGGAGATCCTCCCTGACGGTCAACCATACCGCCTCCAGATCCACCTCGATGTAGTCGTGTATCAACACGTTTCTCATCCCGATCATGTCGCCCCAAGGGACCTTGGGATACCTCTGGATTATCTCTTCGGGGATATGGCGCGCCGCCTCCCCCGCAACTTCCAGCGCCCTGATGACGGCATATGACGTCCGTTCATCCGCCTCGAATTCCTGCTTAGTCATATCACCCAGGAAAACCCGAGCCTTTGACGTGGCTTCCAGAATATCCTGCAGATAATCGACGGTCAGCCTTTTATCAGCCATATTTCATGCTCCTTCTGCTACTCTTATTATCATAGCAGTAAATGACATGTTCAATATGGCAGGATGGGGAATGGGATATGGACATCAACGGGATAGTCGAGTCGAAGCGGGAAGAAATCCTGAGAATCGCAGCCGCACATGGCGCACTCAACGTGCGCGTTTTCGGTTCCGTTTCCCGTTCCGAGGCTGGCCCCGAAAGCGACGTCGACTTCCTCATAGAACTCGAGCCCGGCCGCACCCTCCTGGACCATGCGGCGCTCTATCTCGAACTCAAGCAGCTCCTCGGCCGCGAGGTCGACGTGGTTACCGAGAAAGGCCTGCGCCCCGGGATCCGGGAACGCGTGCTCGAGGAGGCA
>CAZQFX010000104.1:0-2263 GCA_964592775.1 uncultured Actinomycetota bacterium | reverse complement strand
TCCCTCTCCATACCAGTGGGTTCCATCAGATGATGCTCCCTTCCCCATGAAAGGAGCCCCAAGCAATCGACATGATATCTTGATATATCGTTGTGAGGATTGTGGCTACCTAGAATTATATGCACTATCCGGCTGATATAAATGACTTGTCTGGTTCTCTGTGCCGGGTAGAGTCAAAGCTCTCCTGGCTCGAAAGGCGCCGGTCTTCATGCTCGTGGCGAGAGCCGATATAGGACCCCGGCAAGGTCTTGCCGACTTCTCCCCTACCCCTCTTTCCCCTTGTCGAGGAACGAGTAGGGGTCGGTCCATGACTCACTGCGCTCCGGCTCCTTGTCGGGATCGTGCTCGGGCGGCGGGCCGTGGAAATGCGAGGGATCGTACTTGTAGCCCTTGTAGTCGTCGGGGTTGACGCGTTTGCCCTCCACCCTGATGACCTTGGCCGGGTTGCCCACCACCACGGAATAGGGCGGCACGTCCTGGTCCCAGACCACGGCGTTGAGGCCGATCTCGGCGTACTCGCCGATGGTCGCGCTGCCCCCGACCATGGCGCCGTGATAGATCTGCACGTAATCGCGCACGTCCATGAAGGGCTTGTTCTCCGGCAGGCCCACGGCGCCCACGGCCACGTGGGAATATATGCGCACTCCCCGGCCGATGCGCGTCTGCCTCCCGATGAGGGTGGCCACGGGATGATCGAGGTGAAAGTCGGGCCCGATGTCGGCGTCGGGGTGTATCTCGACCCCGCACAGCCAGTAGTTCAGCCTGTAGCCGAGGAAGGCCAGGTTTATGTGCCCCTTTATATACAGCACGCGGTAGATGCGGTAGAGGGCGATGGCCTGGTTGCCGGGATGCAGGAATACGTCCCGTATCAGCCCGCCTGCGCCCTTGCGCTTCACCGCCAGCTTGAGATCGTCCAGAAAGTGCGCCTTCCCGTCCCCGGCCATATTGCATTCCTCCTTGCCCTGCCCTTGCCCGTCATCCTCTCTTTGTCTTCGCCCTCAGCCATTTCTTGACCGTGTCCCACGAGCCGTACCAGATGAGGGACGTCTCGTAAGGCTTGCTCTCCAGTATCTTTACCGTTTCCCTGGACACCACCTGCCTGCCCCTGAGCACCTGGGGCAATCCCAGCAGGGTGTCGAATATGCCGCGGAAGAAGTCCCGGAAGGTGCGGTGCTTGATGGAATACAACACGAAGAAGACCAGGTAAAAGGCGGCCTTTTCCAGCGCCTTGCCCAGCGGGTAGAAGCGCGCCAGGTACCACCATCCCCCGGTCATGGTGATGTACAGGCGGTGGCCGGGGTTGCGCACCTCGCGGGATATCTTGTGGCGAATCACCGACGCCGGATGGTAGACGATGCGGTAGCCGCGGTCGATGGCCTTGGTGGAGATGTTGCGCTCGAACTGGTAGAGGAGTATCTCGGGCTCGATGTAGTCTATCTCCTCCAGCACGTCGCGCCGGATCATGGCGCCGTTGCCGTGGAAGCTGGGGACGTCGATGATGCCTTCCGAGGACTGCTCCCCGGGGGTGAACCAGCGCAGGGGGTCGAATTCCTCGCCGGTGTCGTAGTAGAGGTTCTTCGAATGCACCACCGCGATCCTGGGATCAGAGGCGAAGACGCCTATCATGCGCTCGACCGCGTCGGGCGCCAGCACGCCGTCGTTGTCCTGGTGGAGGATGATGTCTCCCCGCGCCGTCTTGGCCCCGATGTTCAGGGCCTGGATGACGATGTTGTGGGGCGACTGGATGAACATCACCTCCGGGAACTCCTCGGCGATCATCTCCCGCGTGCCGTCCTGCGAGTTGTTGTCGACGATGATGATCTCCTCCACCGGGTAGGTCTGGGCCTTGATGGCCCGGAGCGCCTCCCGCAGGTCGTTCTTGCGGTGCCAGTTGGGTATGACCGCGCTCACCCGCGGCCGGAACTCCCCCGCTTCGCTCTCCCGTGGCATGTGTCTCACCTCTTGATTCCACTGTAATCCATATATCGCCCCGCAGGCGGAAAAATATGAGCCCGTTTTTCAGGCCTACTGGCGCCGGGACGGTAAGGTCAGGTCAGAAGCCACGCCGTCATCGCTACGGCCTTAAACCCGTTTCCGACCCCAAAATGTTAAACCGTCTTATTCAAAACCGCTCATGTGTCCGTACCGCAACCTTTAACGGGCTGCCCCCAAAATCCCATTCGGGGTCAGCCCTGGAACGGGATCGGCAAATCCCATTCGGGGTCAGCCCTGGAACGGGATCGGCAAATCCCATTCGGGGTCA
>CAZQFX010000103.1:0-10342 GCA_964592775.1 uncultured Actinomycetota bacterium | reverse complement strand
TGACCCCAGGCGGGATTCATCAACAATGGCCTTCGATCCCGTTCCAGGGCTGACCCCAGGCGGGATCGTACCCAAGATCTCCAGCTCCGTCCAGTTCTCTTCGTTGAGGAAAGCCCAGTTTCCGGCGAGCTCGGCATGCTCCCCCAGGGACAGCTCCTGATTACCCGCTCCGTGAAGGCGCGGCCGGCCGCATATCTCCCACAGAAAGGAATTCACGCCGCGGTGCACTTCCGCCCCGCTGCCTTCGCTCGCGGACAGGTAGTAGGAGCGAGAAGCCTCCTGCCCCTTCTTCAGCGCGAAACCGGGAAACCTGCGCGCCTTGAAATAGACATGGCCCTTCACGCGGTGGCCTATCATCCCGTAGGAGATGGTGTTCCCCTCCAGGGTGAGCGCTGTCCGCATCCCGGCCCGGTGGTTCAAAGCTTCCAGGGACGCGAGGTCTGGCACCAGGGCAAGGGTCGAGGATTTCCGTTCCTCAGGATCTCGCAGGGCGACCTGAATACTTGGTCGGGCGCGACCATGTCCGGCTCGGGATGAAGGTGGGGCACGAAGCGGAAGCCGTCCTCTCCGGGAAGGTCCGTGAGCTCCAGCAAGGCCATGCACCTGGTGAGGAAAAGGCCGCGCCCGGCGCGCAGCCTGTGTTCCAGGCGGAAGATTCCCACGTCTACCTCGTTAAATGAGGTCTCGACATGCAGCGAGTCCGCGGCATCCGAACGGGAAAGCAGGGAGTACGGGCTCCAGGCAAATACGTCCAGCAGTGGGGAAGCACGGGCCACGGCCTTGTCCCCGTACGCGTGAGATAGGTGCAGGAAAAGCGATGGGATGCCCACGTTCCCCGTCAACGCCAGTTGAAACACAATCTCAGTTGCGAACCGCCAGGCCGTAGATGAGATAATCGGTGACCGCGTCGGCGATCCTCGGAATATCTACGTTCTTGCCGATCATGAACAGCTGCAGGCCGAGATGTTGCGGGACCCCCGCCACGAGGGGGGCCACGATATCCGCGTCTATGGAGCGGAAGATCCCCTTTTCCACCCCGCGGGTCAAGAGCACCTTGACCATCTCCGCCATGCGCTGTTGCCATTCGACGATGCGATAGTCTATCTCGGGGTTCATCCCCATGACTTCCTTGATGTAGATGGCGGAGAACTCCCAGTTCTCGCTGAAGTAACGGTAGAGCGCGAGGAGAGTATTCCTGGTTTTCTCCTTGAGCTCGTCGATGGTGGAGGGTATATCGCCGAGTTCCCTGGCCGCGATCTCGAACATGGTGTTCAGTATGCCGTCCACGAGTTCCACGAAGAGGTCCTTCTTGCTGTCGAAGTAGCTGTAGAAGGTAGCGCGGGCCACGTGGGCCTCCTGCAGGATATCCTCGACAGAACAGCGGTTGAAACCTTTGCGGGAAAAGATGCGGATCCCGGCATTGACGATATCAGCCCTTTTGTCTCTCCTTGGCAAGTCGCATCCTCCTTCTTCGTCAATGAATAACTGCACGATTTTTATATATTTTCCACAAAAACCCCTTGCATTGTCAAACCGCCAGGGTTGATGGTTGTATATGTTATGCTGGGTAAAACGCGAAGCAAGCCCATGCACGCAGGGTAAACTTGTACATGTATGGCGGGAAAAGGAGAGTGGACTGGCTGAACAGTATCCGGATAATGAAGGCGCCGATCGGCGGGGCAGGCATGAGAAAAACCGTACTGCGGGGTTATTGCCGGAGGTCGACCGCCGCCTCTTGCGCTGTTACGGAGACCGCATCTGGAACCCCCGGTTCTCGGACCTTCTAGAAGGGCTCGTTCATACCATCCTTTCCCAGAACACCAGCGACGTCAATTCGCACCGCGCTTTCCAGCGGTTGAAGGAGAGGTTCCCGACCTGGGAAGAGGCGGCCGCGGCTCCGGCCGGGGAGATCGAGGAGGCCATCCGCTCCGGGGGGATATCGCGCGTGAAGGCGGAGCGCATCAAGATCGTGCTGGAAAGGCTCCACGCGGATTGCGGTGCCTATTCGCTCGAGTGCCTGCGGGACATGGACGCCGAACAGGCGCAGCGCTACCTGCTGGAGATGCCGGGGGTGGGGAGGAAGACGGCGGCGGTGCTGCTGCTGTTTCAGACGGGCTATCCCTGCTTCCCGGTGGATACGCACGTCTTTCGTGTGTGTAAGCGATTGGGGATCATCCCCTTGCGGACAAGCACCGATCGGGCGCACGATATCATGGATGAGCTGGTGCCAGACGATATAAAATTCAGGCTGCATATAAACCTGATCGAACACGGCAGGCAGGTCTGCAAGGCGCGGAAACCAAACTGCCCCGAGTGCTGTCTCAATGACATGTGCCCGCGCGCGGGAGTCAAGGAGGAAGGAAACGGCGATGCGTAAGACGTTCATGGGCGTCCTGGTGGTCCTTATCATCCTGGTCCTGTCCCTGTCACTGGTCTCCGCCCAGGGCGACCAGGCGGAGATAGAGGAGGTCTTCACCCAGACGGAGGAGATAAGGGGGCTGGAGGCCAGCCCCGACATCAAGGTCAACTACCTGACCAGGGAACAGCTCAAACAGCGAATGATAGAGGATTTCGAGAAAGACAACCCGGAAGAGGAGATACAGGACGCCGAGGACATCATGGTCTTGCTCGGCTTCATCGAGCCCGACCTGGACCTCAAGGATTTCTACATCGACCTGCTGACGGAACAGATCGCGGGCTTCTACGACCCCGAGGACGACAGCCTCTACCTCATCTCGGAAGACGAGACGATGAGCGCGGCGGACCGCTATACCCTCTCCCACGAGATCGTCCACTACCTGCAGGACATGAACTTCGACCTCGACCGCCCGCCCTTCGACGACCCGGAGGACGCGGTCGAGGAGACCGACGACGACGCCTCATTTGCGGCCACCTGCCTGGTGGAGGGGGACGCCGTGACCGCCTCGGACATCTGGTTGAGCGAATACTTCACCGAGGAGGACTGGATGGAGTACATGCTCGAGGGCGAGAGCTACTCCATGGGCGTGTTCAACAGCGCCCCTGATTATATCAAGGACAGCCTCCTTTTCCCCTACAAGGAAGGCCAGGAATTCGCCGATTATATCTATGAGGACGGCGGCTTCGGCGCCCTCGACAAGGCTTACAGCGACCCCCCCGTCAGCACGGAACAGATCTACCATCCCGAGAAATACGTAAAAGGCGAGAAAGCGGTCAAGGTGGAGCTTGAAGACATCTCGTCCAAATTGGGCGAGGGATGGGAACTGGACTACGACGACGTGCTGGGCGAATTCGACGTCAAGCAGCTCTACCAGCCGTATCTCTCCGGCAGGAAAACGGAAAAGGCCGCCGAGGGCTGGGGCGGCAACCGCTACCACTACTACAGCAACGGCGACGGTGACAAGGTGCTGGTACAGTCGTATACGTGGGACAGCGAGAAAGACGCACAGGAGTTCGCCTCCGCGTACGTGGAATACGTGCAGGCCCGCTTCGAGGACGAGGTGAAAGAGGAATCCCCCATGGGAGCCTGGTCGGTATGGTCGACCGACGACTACCGGTTGGGGCTGAAGAGGGACGGCGCGAACACCTACCTGGTTCAGTCCACGCAGGAAGAGCCCCTCAGTACGGCTGTTGCTGCTTTAGGCGAGGAAGGCGACGTGATCGACGAGGGTGCCCTGGCGGGAGATGAAGAAGAAGGAAGCGGCGAGGACACCAACCTGACCTGGCTCGTGGCCGGCCTGGTCGTAGGGCTGCTCGTGTTGGGCATCGTCCTCGTGATCGTGATGTTCGTCATGTACCGCCGCCCGCCGGCGCCGCCCGCCCAGCCCCCGGCGGGGACCTATGGCCCCTACTACTATCCTCCGGGTGGCGGAAGCGGCGGTGTCGCCGGTCCGGAGGCGGGTGGGGCTCCAGGGGGAGGTCCGCCGGAGCCGCCCGCGCCACCTGCCTACCAGCCCCCGCCGCCACCGCCATCGCAGGTGCCGCCACCCCCGGGGACAATCCCGCCAGGGCAGACACCCGACTCTTGAACAGGATTCGGTTGGAGGATGCGGCGACAGCTTGATCCGTTCCATACATGACGGTTCCGGATTACGTCATCGCGAGCGAAACAACCTCGCGATGAGTAATTTCCGAAAAAGTCTTTGCAAAACAAGCGACCCCGCAACTTAATGTCGTCGCGAGCAGGGCGAGGCGATCTCAAAACGCCCGGTCCGTTTGCCGACGCTCGTGCGTAAAAAAGCAAGTGTCCCGTGCCCATCCGAGGTATCTTCCAAACGGCCCTGGACTATTGTGCAACGCCCGGCCTACGTGCGCTATAATGTTCATCTGTGGAATGGCCATATGGGCCCATAGCTCAGTCGGCAGAGCAGCGGACTCATAATCCGCGTGTCGCAGGTTCGAGTCCTGCTGGGCCCACCACGAAAGAGCAGGTCAGGATGGGAATTCCCTGATCTGCTTTATTTTACTGATGAGCGTTCCCCAAATATTCCCCATGGATTTCATTCCGCCGAGACTTGCCTGGTCAATTTATTAAGTACAAGAGAGCGAATATGAAAGGAAGAAAAAAAGGCTAAGGGCAGGAAGGGCATCTGTAGTGAGGCGATGACACGATATAGTTGATCGTGGGTGTTGCTTTATCAAGTGCCCGCTATATTGACGACGTATAAGTGACCGTATATAATGTCACGTGTCAGTTAATAATGGCACGTGACATAATAATAAGGCATTCCAAGTATAGATAAAGTATAGGGGTAAGACAATGAGGTTTCATGAAACATTGGAAGATATACTGGGCAGCAAGATCAAGATAAGGATACTGCGCCTGTTCTACCGCACCAGGGGATTATTCACTGGAAGGGAAATAGCGAGGCTGATCGAGTTTTCTCAAGATGCAACGCAAAGAGCGCTAAATGACCTGACAAGACATGGCCTGCTGAGGCGAGATTACGTGGGGACCTCCTACAACTATTATCTATACGAAGATCACATGCTCGTCGACAAGGTGGTCAACAAGGCCTTCTTCGCCGAGCAGAATGCCATACGGGAGATCGCGAGGATATTCAAGGAGCAGCTGGGAGAGGAATTCCAGAGAGCGATCGTATTCGGAAGCGTTGCCAAGAAGAAAGAGAGGCCGGACAGCGATGTTGATATCCTGATAGTAGTCAGCGATGGTATCGAGACCGATGCCATCGAAGATCAGGTAAACGAGGCCGCAAATCTGGCGACCGCCGCTTCCGGGAATCCGGTCATGCCCATAGTGATCCAGGCGGGCGAATATGAGAAGAAGAAGAAAGCAAAGAGCAAGCAGGGCATCTGGAAAGAGATCTTTGACAGGAATAAGTCCATAACCTATACGAGGAGGGATATAGAAGCCTATGGTGCGGAAGACCAATAGAAAATCCGTGGACAGATCGGATTCCAGAAACCTGCTGAAAAAAGCTCTCGAGGCCAGGGATACCATGCATTCGGAGCTGGAGAAAGGCAATTTCAACTCCGCCACGTCGAGCGCGGTCAAGTGCGCCATCAACGCCTGCAACGCTTTTACCGTGGCCGTATCGGGAGAGATATCCTCGGGGAAGAAGCATGAAGACGCCGCTTTCCTGCTGGTGGAAAGGGTCAAGGGTAAAGACGTTACTGAGGCGGTAAGCATATTCAGACGTATAGTCAGAAAGAAGACAGATATTGATTATGGCGTCAAGCTGGCAAGGAAGGGCGACGCCGAGAGCCTGGTGAGATACGCGGACGAGTTTCTCGGGTGGGTAGAGGGTAGGATGCCTCCGGAATATAGATAGCCCGTTTCCGTAACTACAATATGACCACAAGACAGGATGCACGCCGGTGAAAATAGAAATAGATAACACCACCTGGATATAGATAAAACATGGTGCTGATGCGGAATAGAGCGTTACAAGCAACAGCAAGCAATAAATGGATATATCAGGAATAACACCTAGATTTCAGACTCATAATCCGCGTGTCGCAGGTTCGAGTCCTGCTGGGCCCACCAGAAAAGAACCAGGTCAGGAGATATATCCTGGCATGTTTACTTTGCTGACGCGCAACACTGGATTTCGCTCCATCACAGATTCCCTGATTCTCCTGGATGAAAGGAAAGGATGACGCGATCTCGAAAGATCACCAGCTGCTTCCAGATATCGATGCTGTTGCCTATCAAGCTCGATGCTCCAGCGGATTGGCTATTCTTCATCGAGGTCGAAGCCGCCCTGGAGATCCTCCGCAAGGAGCATGGCGTCGGTGGCCGCCTCAGCTAGTTCCTCGTCCTTGGAGTCGGCGAGGTCTACGAGGATGACCCCCGCTTCTCGGGGACGGATGTAGACCACCGCTTCGATGGCGGCGAACAACACGTATTTGTCAGTTTTCTCCGAGGCGAGGAGCGCGTTCAACCGGGGCCAAGCGGCGTCCAGTCGCCAGTTGCCCGCCGCGGTGACCGCTTCATAGAGCATGTCTGGATCCTCGCTCTCCAGCGCCTCCAGGACCTGGTCCTCGAATCCCTTGACGTAGCGCATGCAAAAGACGGCTGTCAGACGCCAATTATCTTTGCCGCTCGCATAAGCGGCGCGGATGGCATCCCGGTGCCATTCCTGGGGTGCTCGTACCGAGCCCTCGAGGATACGACGCCGCACTTCTTCCGGTATGTTACCGTCCAGGTAGAGCTCACGGAGCGTTTCGTTGATCTCATGGAAAACGCCTTCGCTGATCCCTTCATCCTCATAGGGGAATCCGATATCGGATTCGAGTGCGTCCTCAAGTGTCGGCCCCAGGGCGATCGCCGCTATGGCGCGGAGCTCGCCTGGCTCGTCGCCGCTCTTCACGATGGAGAGCAGCGCATCCGCAAGCTCATCCGTACTCGCGGGGAGTTCTCCCGCCAGTTCCGCCGCAATAAGGCGGTCGGATGCGTCGGCACTGGCGTCGTTGAGAACGCCCGTGAGAATCTGCTCAGAGTTTTCCGGCCACTCCCAAGGCGGGAGCTTCTTCATGGAGATCAGTTCGAACATATTTATTTCCCCCACGAATAATAGACTGTCTATTAACCTCGAGAAATCGACTGCATGGTGTTGTATACCATGTTATCAGAGCCGAGTAAAAGGCAGCGCCACCACGCCATCCCCCAGAGGAAGGTGGGCTTCGCCAGGGTGGACCACATAGCCCGGGGCGACCCGGTTGCCGAGCAAAGCCATGAATGCTTTGATGTCCGCTGCCATATCGGGCCTTGGCGTAGAGGACAGCTTTACCTCGATGGGGATGAGCTTTCGCTCCCATTCCACGACGATGTCAACCTCCGTGCCCGTTGATGTCCTCCAAAAATGAATCCTTGGTTCCTCGCCCCGGTTGAGTAGTGATTTATATATCTCCGAGACGACCACCGTCTCCATTATGCTTCCGCCCATGGGTCCCAGTGCGGCATGCTCGGGGTCTTTCAGCCCGGTCAGGTTGCAGAGGGTTCCGGTATCTGCGAAGAAGACCTTGGGTGTCTTTACCAGGCGCTTGCCGATATTGGCAAAGTAGGGCCGCAGGATTATTACCTGATAGGTAGCCTCAAGGATGGAGAGCCAGGCCTTTATAGTATTCACGGCAACCCCCAGGTCGCGGGCGATGTCGGTGAGGTTCAAAAGCTGTGCGCTTCTCGCGGCCAGGGTGCGAAGAAATGCCTGGAAGAGCGCGAGATCCCCCACCTGCCTGAGCGTCCTCACATCGCGCTCCAGGT
Organism: uncultured Actinomycetota bacterium; assembly: GCA_964592775.1. Lineage (GTDB taxonomy): Bacteria > Actinomycetota > Geothermincolia > Geothermincolales > RBG-13-55-18 > SURF-21. The sequence continues at coordinate 2,637 of CAZQFX010000103.1, read as the reverse complement.
AGGTCTGCATATAACTGGCATGCCAGAGGTAGATATCCCTGTCGGGTTCGGATACCGGTTCCGGATACCAACCCCGGATAAAAACCTCCCACAGGTCCAACCCTGTGGAAAATCTCTTGCGGGGAACGCGGTATCCGGATTCCCAGGGAAACACCGACGCGGGCCGCCCGAGGGTTTCCCTCTGCGTGAGGGGCATAAGCTTCAGCACGGCGGCCCTTCGCGCCAGGGTCTCCGTGGTGCGCTCGTCGAGAAGGATGTTCTGAGACCCGGAGAGCAGGAAAGCGCCGCGACGCCCGCGGTCCGCATCCACTGCCTCCTTGATATACGGAAGGAGTTCCGGGGTGTACTGGATCTCGTCGTATATCACGGGCGGAGGATTGATATCCAGAAATCCCCTCGGATCGGAGACCACCGCTGAGCGTACATCGGGCGGCTCCAGTGAAACATACCTGTAATGCTTCCCGAAGAGATGCTTCAATATCGTTGTCTTGCCGGATTGCCTCGGACCTGTCATCACGACGACCGGAAATTCCTTCACCGCCCGCTTGAGGGGGATCTCCATGGACCTCTTGATATAGCTGCTGGAGCCCGGCAATGCTCCTCCTTCGATCTTTGCATTAGCTTGCATATATGCATTCATAATGCACGATTACATGAGTAATGACAAGAGGAGTCATCTGTGTTCTCTTATGTAACCGAAAGCATGTCCATTCGTAGCAACTGAATCATCGAAGAATTGTTGCTAATACGCGGTATCAGGCGGTTTGGACGGGAAGGCGTCTCGAGATGGCCCCGGCTGTCGTCGGAACGGTAAAACGGACAGCAGAGTAAGAAACGTATGAAATTGCGGCATCTCAAGCCTTTTTTGCTTGTATTGATTAACCGGCCATCTCGACCTTTCGCCGCTGATATTCATCCGGTTCCGAGTTGATGAGCATATATATCAATATTATGGCCGTTTCAGTAGAAAGCGAACAAGTCTTAAGCAAAGCTGCCGATAAATCCTTGGGAGCGTTGGGAGATCACCAGCCAAAGGCATGATGGAAGTCATATGAGGAACAAAGAAGGCAGAGATACAATCAAAAAGGTAGACATAACTGTTCGTATCCATTGTTTACGCAAGGAAACAAAAGCGTGAAAGAGGCCATAAGATCCGTCTTTGCCGATCCTATCCCCAACAGGGATAGGAAGAACAGCTGTTCAAGCATCCTCGTGTCAATAGTGTTGGTATTCTTGCTTTGCTCCCTGCAGATCATGACTTTCTTCGGTGTTCCCGTTGCCGTAGCCGCCACGAATGCCATTACGGCCGTCTATCGGAGTTTCACTCCAGTCACTATTCAGCAATGGCAGTTGAACGGTGACGCGCAACGTTCAGGTACTGCTCTACGCGTTACCAGGAACAAGGCGGATATGTGGGGTTCCGGATGGTGGAAGCATATCGTGAGGTTGAAGGACGAGGGTTCGTTCAGCACCCACTTCGCCTTCGACCTAAACAACCAGGGAAGCCAAGGGGCGGATGGGCTCACCTTCACCATTCAACCCAATTCGCTGACGGCAGGTACTCCGGGGGCAGGCAACATGGGGTATGCAGGTATCGCGAACAGCTTCGCCATCGAATTCGACGATTACTTGAACGCTGATGTAGGCGACCCCAATGCGAATCACATCGGTATTAACCTGGATGGATCATTGCAGTCCATACAGACCGCTGCCGCGCCTGGCGACCTCAAGAACACGTGGTATGTATGGATCGACTACGATGGCTTGTCCGATAACCTCGAAGTCCGTATGAGCTTGACCACAACCCGGCCCGCCACACCCACTCTTTCACGGACCATCGATCTTCTCTCTCATTACGGGCCGCAGGTCTATTTCGGTTTTACCGCCTCGACCGGGCTGGGGAAGATATATCAGAACCATGATGTGCATATGGTTCTCTTTCACAATGACTATATCCCCGGCGGCATCAACCCCTCGTTAACATGGGTCCAGGGTCCCGTCGATCTCACCATCAGCGCCGTGCCCACCTCTATCCCGGCCGACGGCACCACCCAGAGCGCCATAACCGTGACCGCCCTGGATTTTTATGGTAATCCCTTGGGGGCTGGTTACGATATCTATTTCACCACCACGCTGGGGACACTTTCCGCAACCACCGGAACGACAAATGCCAGCGGCCAGGTGACCGTCTATCTCACCAGCAACACGGCAGGTGTTGCCACTGTAGAAGCTACGGCCGATGGTGGAGCATATAATTCGACCACGGTCACACTTCAGCCCGTGGTTAACGCTTCCGTCTCGGGCGGTAATGGGAGTGTAAATCCGACTTCGCAGACTGTTATCTCCGGTGGTACGGCCACCATAGATCTTATCCCGGATGCTGGTTATCACGTGGCAAGCATTGTGGATAACGGCGTTTCCCAGACGATTACCGATCCATATGTGATAAATAATGTCACCGAGAATCACACCGTTGTCGTCACATTTTCCATCGATACCTTCACCATCACCGCCTCCGCAGGAGCCAACGGTTCCATCGCTCCTTCCGGTGCGGTAACGGTGGATTACGGAGAAGACCAAAGCTTCACCATCACCCCCGACACCGGCTACCACGTGGCGGACGTATTAGTTGACGGG
>CAZQFX010000102.1:0-10372 GCA_964592775.1 uncultured Actinomycetota bacterium | reverse complement strand
CTCTATTTATTCAACGAATAGGTTTTCGAGTAGATTTTCTATTGACGCAACGGGCGTCGTCCCTGCCCGTCGTCCCTGGTCAAGGATCACCTCAAGCTCCTTGCGATCCTTATTCCCACTCGGACTTACCGCCAAGAGAGACCGGCAACTCCAGAGGAGGGATAAGAGCCTGTTGCATAAACCTCGTACGAACCTCGCTCTCTCAAAATTGCGGCAAAATAGCCCTCATAATGGAGGGCGAACCGTCAATAATGGGCCATTTCGGCGAATATGTTGAGAGCAATATGCCTGGCGCAGGGTTTGCGCGACGGCCTCTAAGAAGAATTCCATTCCGGTTCTTCCGGCTCTCGAAGACGCTTTCGATGGCATGCCTTTCATCCCTGCGATCGCTCAATCGTAATCTGGATACCACGTTCCCAACTTCAGCATGATATTCCTGGGTGCGGTAGGAGTACCTGGTCTGTTACAATATAATGGAAAAGATGGATGAGCGAGGCTCGGGAAGCAAGCCGGCTCGGCACATATTGCTGACAAGGATATTATGATACGAAGGAGCGGAAAATGAAGAGAAAGATCCTCTCAGTACTTCTATTGACCACGGTCCTGGTCCTCGTCCCGGGGACTTCGCCAGCCGCTGCGGCCACCGCCTACAAGGTGCCCACCGCCAACCCTACCTTCACGCGCGGCTCACTCGTCTCCGGTTCCCACCTGAACGTGCAGGCGAACGACAACACCTATATGAGGGTGCGCGAGAGCGCGGTGTTCTTCTTCCTCTATTACTTCGACGCGAACTGGGCGAGCTGGCAATCATTCACCGAGGCTCCGCGTGAGCGCATCCTGGATATCCAGATCGAGATGGTGGGCTACCAGTCGGACGCCGCCGAGAGCTGGCACGTGCAGTTCTACAACTTCAACACGGCCGCGTGGGATTCAACCTGGTATGCCCTGGGCAGCCTGCCCACCTCCCCCAAGGGGACAAAGCAGATAGCGGTGGGCAACGCCGCGCGCGCGCGCGCCTTCGTGAGTTCCGCGGGGGCCTTCCGGCTCAGGCTGGCGGATGCCAGCACCGCGACCGGCAGCTATGACTCCAGGCGGACCGACCTCTATATCGACCTCTTGAGGGCCAATATCATCTACGATGCGGTACCGCCCGCCTCGAACATAACCGCCCCCACCAGCGGGGAGCAGACCCGGGCCCACTCGTATACCATAACCGGCACGTCCTCCGATCCCGCGCCGGACGCCAGCGGGGTGGTCGCGGTGGACGTATCCACGAACGGGGGATCGACCTGGAGCCCGGCCACACCCGGGGCGCCGGGCAACTACTCGACCTGGTCCTACAACTGGAGCGTTATCCCGGCGGAGGGGACCTACAACATCCGCAGCCGCGCCCGCGACGAGGCTGGCAACGTGGAGACGCCGGGTCCCGGGGTCAACCTCATCGTGGACTGGACCCCGCCCGTGGTCGCGGGCACCTCGCCGGCCGGCGGGAAGACGAACGTGGCCGTGACGGCCAGGGTGCGGGCCACCTTCACCGAGGCCAACGGCATGAAGGCGAGCACCATCAACGCCTCCACCTTCCTGGTGAGGAACGGAGGGGCCCCGGTCGCCGGCACCGTATCCTACGACCCGGGCACAAAGACCGCTTCCTTCACCCCCGCGGGCGATCTTGCCTACGGCACGCCCTACACCACGACCCTCACCACGGGCATAACCGACCAGGCGGGGAATCCCCTGGCCTCGGATCACTCCTGGACTTTCACCACCGCCCCCGCGCCGCCCCCCTATATACTTGCTGACGACCCGGGATGGGTGAAAGCCCCCTCCGGCGCCTGGGTTATAGAACGATACACCCAGCTGCCTCCCCCCAATACCGGTCCGGCGGACCTCCTGGTGGCCAACGACGCCGGCGCCACGGCCACCTACGCCATCCCCGCCGGCTATACGAGGCTGCAGCTCGCTTCGTCCAGATACTGGACGAGCGGGGTCGCCGAGGTCTACCTGGACGGTGCGCTGGTGGCGACGGTCGACCTCTACAGCGAGGAGACCTCGTGGGGAGACGTCATCTATACCGACCTCGCGGTGAACCCCGATGTCGCGCATACCCTGGCTTTGAGGGCTACGGGTACAGGCGGGCCGGGCATCGTCGTGATCGACGGCGTCACCTACGATCTATCTTTTCTGCATTTCGTGAACGTGCAGTGGTTGAGATACTGGTGATGCGTGCGAGCTGACTATTCAGGCTTGGGGGTCATCTTCAGGCATGCGGCCGGGCTGTCGGGCAACCGGGCGCCGAACCGCACCGTTATCCCGCCGCCGCATCCTTCCCGTTTCGCGTCCCGCCGAGACACGCCATACAAACGGGACCGCCTCGCCGGCGCGCCTAACGGCAGTATTGTACGGGCAATCCCGGATCGTAACCGTGTTCATGGACCTGGTTGCCGGGCCGTTCCGGTCAGGGCTTGAAGGTGAGGCGCAGGACGCCTCTCCCGGCCATCCTGCTCGTCATGCGCAGCGACTCCCCGGCTGATGCCTCTCCCATCCCCCATATCCTGCCCGTTATCAGGGTCTCGTTATAGGGGTTTTCCACCGTCACCGAGAGCCCATCCGCGGCGGCGGAGAACTCCGCCACTTTCCCCCAGCCCCGGTAGGGGAAGCCGTCGAACTCGGCCTCCATGGACAGCGCCTCGCGTCCTTCGTACAGGGTACGGGAATAATCCCTCGCCATCTCCTCCATCTTGAGCTCCACGTCCTGCCCCAACTCTTCCACCAGCATCCCGAGCACCGAGGTTATCCCCTGGGTGTTGTTGAAGCAGTAGCGCCTTCCGGAGGACACCTCCTCAATCCTGCACCCGCCTTTTTCCCACCGGAAGAGCTCCGGCACGCGCGCAGGGGTGCCGCATGCCTCGCACCGCTCGCAGGCGAGCTCCTCCGCCTCGGGCTTGACGTCGTATTGCTGCTCCTCGTCTATGCGCCTGCTGGCCTCCGAGCCGCCGCGGGTGGGGACGACGGTCATAACGCCTTCCTGCTCGTCGCCCTCCCAGGAAGCCGCGTGCTCGCGCCCGGTCACCACGTCGGCCACCGCGGCGACGTCTCCGCGCAGGAGGTCGACGGAATAGGGCTGTCTTACGTGGATGACCATCATGTCTTCCCCGGCGCTTACGAATTCCACCTCGGCGATGCCCCAGACGCTGATGGGATAGAGCATCATGCGGTAGAGGTCGGCGGCGGGAGGCAGCTTCCCCCCCGAGGACTCCTTCATCTTCTCCACCATCGCGGTCATGTATTCCCTGGTGTCGTGGTACTTGCCACCGGCGACCATGTCACCGATATCGTATTCCATATATGCGGAGAGGGAATGGAAGAGGAACCCGAGTTCGTCGGCATCGAAAAAGGTCGCCTTGATATATGGAGGGTATTTACCGAAGATGGTGCCGTCGGCATACCATGCGTTACCCCTCGATATGCCCTGCGGGACCCCGCATAAATCGCAATACAATCTCCTCCACCCCCTCGCGGTTTACGTAAACGCCGGAATACGCTGCCGCGGATGTGTGCGCCTTCAGGTCTCTCACCGTCCCGTGTTGCCTCATCCATGCGGCTCCATAATATAGTATCCCCACAACCCGGTCAGGATTATACATCTGGAGCTTCCACGAGAAGGGGGGCGGCGGCGTGCCTGAAGTCACCCCGACCACAAGGCCACGATCAGGTAAAAGCCTTCTCGATTATCATCTCCGGTGGTGTCGCAGCCGCGCGACGCGGAATGACCCCACGAGGTTCGACAACCGCCTATCGGGTGCCGTGCGGGATCGAATCTCCGCGCTCGGGCTCAGGAGCCGCGGTAGTAATGGATGTTCTTGCGGATCATGGCGCGGAAGCTCTCCTCGGAACGCTTGCGCGCCTCGTCCGCCCGCTTGCGCCCGGTGATCTCGGACATGACGCCGATAAGGCCCGCCACCTGCCCGTTCTCTTCGAAGGGGCGGCTCGAGGTCTGGACGTGGAACAGCGACCCGTCCTTGTCGATGACCCTGAACTCGTAGGGTTCGATAGCGCCGCCCAGGGTGCGCTGGAAGCTCTGGAGCAGGCCGGGCAGGTCCTCGGGGTGGATGAAGCGCATGAAGGGCTGGCCGGTCAGATCCTCGACCTTGTACCTGCTGATGCGCTCGATGGCCTTGCTCATATACAACATTGCTCCCTGGGTATCCATGGTGAAGATCACGTCGTTCAGGTTCTCGATGAGGAAGCGGTACGTCTCCTCCGACTTCCTCAATTCGTCCTCGATCCTGCGGAACGCGGTGATGTCGCGGATGTTCACCACGATCGCCTCAACGCAGGGATCTTCGAGCAGGTTCATGGCCACGGCCTCGGCCACGAAATAGGTGCCGTCCTTTTTACGGGAGCGGTACTCCACCCTCTCGGTGGTCCCGGGCTGCAGGATCCCCGCGGAGTATTTCTCCAGGATACCCGGCAGGTCGTCGGGATGGACGAAATCGAGGAAGTGCATGTGCAGCACTTCCTCGGGATCATAGCCGGTCATGCGCTTGGCGGCCGGGCTCACGTAACGCAGGGTGGCATCGCGGTTGACGACGATGATCAGCTCGTAGGAGTTCTCGACCAGCAGGCGGAAATAATCGCTTTCTCGCTCGCTGGTTTCTTCTCTCTTGCGGGACCCCTCGGCGGATTCCAGTTCGGCTACGCGCCGGCGAAGCTCTTCCAGCTCTAATAAGATTTGCTTGTCGGCTTTTTCCGCGTCCATGTTCCCCGTTTTCGCGGCAATTAGAAAACCCACCCGGTCATATACTTAATCGGCCATCTTCGCATATACTTGAAGGCCTATTCCGGGCCACGGAACAGGCTTAGTGCTCCGGTCCGTAAATACGGTAACGTATCGAGAGCGTCGCTGCGCCACGCCCGCAAGGCGCGCGACTGAGGCGTACTCCGCGAGTACGTCGCAGGGAGCGCAACACAGTTGGCGGGGATGCAGCGGCGACCTGTTGCGAGCGTATTTACGGATCGGGGTACTATGGCTGATCGCCGCCACGTGGAAACCACTCCGCCCGCAAACCGGCACGATCCTCAGCGGATGATCCGCGGGCGGCATCGCGCTTCTTCTTTGTCTCTCAGTCCTGGCTCGAGAAAAGGATGGAACGGTGGTCATTGCTTTGCCGGGGGGTCTTAGGTTGATACACCACTATGGGGACTCTGACAGCCATTCAGGAAGCAGGGCCGAGCAGTTTTATCGCCAGGCGCGTGGCCTCCTCGGTGTAGCGCCGGCACTCGCGCGAGAGTTTGCTCTTCTTGTAGAAAACCTGTCCCTCCGGTGTGCCCAGGTCACAACCCAACGGGTCCCTGCAGTTGATGGAGCCGAACGCCTCCGGGAAGGCATCCAACAGCTTCCTCACCGCTGCGTAGTCCTCTTCGCGGTCTCCGTCGTGCTCGTCCCTGCCCAGCACCACGTTCAAGGCCATGATGGCGCCGCTCACCGCCCCGCACATCCCGCCCGAGCGCGCGATGCCCCCGCAGAACCCCGTGGCTATGCGGGGCACCAGTTCAGAGGTTATTCCCCTCTCCTCGCACACGGCGAGCAGCACCGCCTCGGCTCAGCCGTACCCGGCCTCGAACAACTCGCCCGCCCGCCTCACCGTCTCATCACCCGTTCTCATCCCATCACCACTTTCACGGTTCCAGGCTCGCGAACTTGAGTTTCTTCCCGAAATCCGCGTCATAGGTATAGATAGCCTCCGCCCCCGAAGCCCTCGCATACGCGACATGATATGCGTCGGTGAAAGAAACGGCGTGCTCGCCGTATATGGTTATCGCCTGGAGCAGGGTCTCCCGGTTTGCGAAATCCAGGCGCCTTGCCGACAGCAGCCGGGCGACCAGGTTGAATATATCCCGTCTGGATAGCCGGTATACGTTCTCCAACACGTAAACGGTCTCCCAAACTGCCGCCTCACATACAAGGAGTTCTTCATCGGATTCGAGGATGAGCTTCCTTGCCCTCTCTGACTTGCGGGGGTCGTCACGGGTAAGAAACCTTATGATGACGCTCGTCTCCAGGAGCTTCACTGTTTTTCCTCTGGCTTTCCATCGGTCCGCCCGCGGGCTACGCCGCCTTTTGTGGCGGAGTCTTTGGCCTTCTCAATCGGCTTGCTGCTCGTCCTCTCGCGGGCTGTTCCGCTCTTCGTGGCTGAGGCCCTGGCCTTCTCAATCGGCTTGCTGCTCGTCCTCTCGCGGGACACGCCCTCTATTGCGGCGGATGCCTTTACTTTCTAGAGAATCCCTTTCGATTTCTTCACGGCAGCCGGAGCCCTGCCCTTGCGCGCCACTTGTTGCCCCTTGCGTTCCACCGGCTCCGTTTCCGCGCCCTCGCTGCCGGCGAGGAAGCGCCCGGCGATGGCCTTGCCGACCTCCCTCTTCAATGCGGCGAAATCGATGGGCGGGCCTTCGTGCTTGACCGCCCCGTAGAGGCTCTCGAGTCCGGACTCGATCTTGTAGACCAGGATACGGTCTCCGTCGTCCACGAATACCAGCCTGGTCCCTTCGTCTATGCCCATCCTCTCCCTCACCACCTTGGGGATAGTCACTTGGCCCTTTGAGGTCACGGTTGAGTAAGTCATTGTAATATTCTCCTTATTATTCCATTATCTCCTTTCTATATAGATTATATCCTTACTCATTTCAAGGGGCAACTTCGTGGTGGGGAGCATGCCATGCTCCATGCCGGTTACAGGGGAAACGGGCGGAGGGGAGGTCCCTCCGCCCTTTTCGACTTTGTAGCGTGAAGACCTATGGATTGAACGTGTAGCCGGATAAGGTGTCGCCCGAGGGCCAGGCACCGCGGTAGATCGAGTACATGGGGCGTTCCACGATCACCGGACGGTCGCTCATCACTTCGCAGGAGACGTCGTGCTCCGGCCCCACAATGTCGTTCACCTTCACCGTGACCCGCGTCCCCGGGGGCACGGAAACCACGTGCTCACGCTCCGAGCCGTCCTCGAGCATGAAGCGCAGCGCCACCTCCGCCGCCTCCTCCCCGGGGTTCATGAGGCATATCCACTCCTCGAACCCCGCCCGCGTGCACCCCTCCGCCAGGTACCACGAGGAGCCCGGCTTGCACACCCCCATGGCGTTGGAGCCCTCGTTGATGGTCGAGTTGTAGAGGAAGTACATGGGGCGCTCCACCACGATGGGCAGCTCCGAGGATACGCAGGCGGAGACGTCGTGCTGGCGGGCGACGTCGTTGTTCACGTTCACCGTGAAGCGGGAGCGCGGCGCCAGTCCGTACTCCCGTTCGATGCGGCCTCCGTCCTCCATGACGTAGACGATCTTGGCCACCGTGGCTTCCTCGTTCGGGTTCTGCAGGCACAGCCACTGGTTGAACCCCGTGCGCGTGCACCCTTCCGCGAAATACCATTCCTTCTCCGGCCGCGCGGCGCCCATGACGTTGTGCCCTCCGTCCCACATGCCCTGGTAGAGGAAGTACATGGGGCGCTCCGCCACGATGGGCACGTCGGAGGTGACGCGCATGGAGACGTCGTGGTCCGGCCCCACCTCGCCGTTCACCAGCACCGTGCCCCGGCTCCACGCGGAAACGCGGTAGGTGCGCTCCAGGGACGCGCCACCCTCCATCATGTATTCCACCTTCACCGAGGCCTCGCGCCCCTCGGGGTTCTGCAGGCACAGCCAGGTCTCGAAGCCCTGGCGGGTGCAGCCCTCGGCGAAGTACCAGTCCTCGCGCGGGAAATGGGCGCCCTGGGCGGTGTGGCATCCCTTCCAGTGGTGGGCGGCCGTACCCTGGTAATCGAAATACATGGGCCGCTCGGATACGATGGGCCTGGAGGAGGTGACCTGGATGGAGACGTCCTTGTCCGCGCCCACGTCGGCGTTCACGAAGATGGTGCTGCGGGAATGGGGCGGCAGGGAGTAAGTGCGCGCGGAGGCCGACCCCTGCCCCTCGCCCAGGTAGTAATTGACGGTCACGGCGGCCGGTTCATCCCCGGGATTCTGCAGGCAGAGCCAGGTATCGAACCCCGGGCGCGTGCATCCCTCCGCGAAGTTGTTGGTCTCCGAGATGTTGTTCCCCACGTACACGGTGACCTCGCCGGAGGCGGTCACCTCCGCCTGGTTGCCCGCCGCGTCCCATGCCTCCACCCGCACCGCGTGATAGCCGTTCTTCGCCGTGGAGGTGTCCCAGGAGGCCATCCAGGGGGCGGAGGTGCGCTCGTCCACCTTCACCCCGTCCACGTAGAAGGCGGCCCTGCCCACCTTGAGGTTGTCCCGGATGTCGGCCTTGATGGTGACCATGCCCCGCACCCAGTGCTCACCCGTCGGCTCCGTTACCTCTACGCTGGGAGGGGTGACGTCCTTGTAGAAGAGCACCGGCGCCGTGCGGCACGTCCTTCCCGCCATGTCTCTTATCTCCGCCTCCAGGGAATGCTGGCCGTCCTTTAGCCCCGATACGTCCAGCGCGACCTCGCGCTCGCCGCCGCTCTTCAGGGGCGCCCCGTCGACGAGCCAGGTTATGGAGGCCACTCCCGATACCGCGTCTTCGCAGGAAACCTCGGCGGCCATCTTCTTCTGGAAATAATTGCCTGTTCCCGGGGAGACGATCTCTCCCCGAGGGTCGCCGAAGTCGGCCTTGTAGGCGAAGCCCTTCACGCCCGAGGTGTTTCCCGCCATGTCCTCCGCGTAGTAGTGGATGACGTGCTCGCCCTCGAGGATGGCGAAGGGTTTGGAGTAGACGGTCCAGCCGGCGGCGCCGTCGAACCTGTAGAAGGTCTGCTTGACGCCGGATCCCTTGTCCGAACCGGCCACTACCGGCCCGAAGCCGGGCTGTGCGACGTACCAGCCGTTATCGCCGCCGGGGCCGGCTATCTGCACCTCCGCCGTGGGCGCGGTGCGGTCGATATATACTCCCGTAAACGTATCCTCCGAGACGCGGTTCGCGGTATCCGTAACCCTGACCTTCAGGTCGTACTTGCCCTCGGCGATGGTGGAGCCGGGGAAGGTTTTCGACCACGGGGCGTCGGCGTCCTTCTTCCCCCCTGGCCAGTCCTTCCAGGCCGCGGACCCCGCGGAGCGGTAGAAGAACTCGGCGTGCAGGATGCCGTTGTCGTAGTGCTCGGAGGAAGGGGACAGCAACCAGTCGCCGGAGCGGTTGAAATCGTCGGAGGCAGACGCCGTGACGTTGAAATCCGCCTTGTGATAGATGCCGGGGTCGTTGATGGAGACCACGGGGTCGGCGGTGTCCTCCCGTTTCGTGAGTATCTTGTTATGAGTGCCCGTGCCCGCCGAGGCGGCGAAGAATCGCGTTCCGTCGGAGCAGCAGTCAATGGGGGCGCATCCGTTGTAGGCCACGTTGGAGTGGAAGAGGCCGTCTACATGGTGCCATGCCGAGTTCTCGCCGGTCCGGCCGTTGAGCTGGCCCGCCACGCCGTGATTGAGAGACCCGCCGGACTGGCGATAGACCACCAGGATATCCGTGCCGCGGGTTGCTATCTGGGGGTAGGGGGAATCTGACCCCAAATCGGTTAACTTATACTCCTTAGCCCAGGTACTGCCATAGTACCTTCGCGACCAAATTTCGTGATTCCCCGTGTTGTTGCCCGCGGCCACCACCATCTTGCGGCGGTCGCCGTTGTCGGTCCATACCCCCACCTCCGGCCAGGAGAAGTCGATGCCGCCCCCGGTGGGGATCAACTCCATGCGGCTCCAGTTGGCCCCCGAATTATCGGTGTAGGACTCGTAGATGGGGCGGGGGCTGGAGCTGCCGTGCTGGTAGTAGACGTTGGCGAAGGAGGCGGAGGTGGCCTCGATGCAGGGAAGGGACGCGGCGGTCGCGTCGAGCTGCCCCGAGGGGCAGGAGAGGTGCTCCATGGCCAGGGACATGGAGAAGCGCCGGTAGTAGACCTCGTTCCTCCGGCCCTGCCCCGCGTCGTAGTCGGAGACGTAGGCGGCATGTATCTTGCTCCCGGCGATGGCCACGTGCGCCTCGTAGTTGTTGCAGGCGGGGTTGGAGTCCTGCCACGTGGTCCAGGTGTTGCCGTTGTCGGACGAGCGCGCCACCACCAGGGCCCAGGTGGAGCCGACGAGCTCCTTCCAGGAGACGACCACGTTGGCCCCGCTCACGGCGATGTAGGGGTCCACCGCCGTCCTCGCCCGGTCGAGGTACATGTGGCGCACGAAGGACCAGTCGAGGGAAAGCTCGTCCGCGGCGCGGTAGTAATAGACGTTGGAGCCGTTGTCCGCCACCATGTGCAGGTAGCCGTTGCCGTGCGCCACCTGCGCGTGCCTGGGATTGGTAAGGCCCACGGCACACTCTCCCGTCCAGCCCTGGAAGCCCGCTCCCGGACCCGGGTACGAGCCA
>CAZQFX010000101.1:0-10376 GCA_964592775.1 uncultured Actinomycetota bacterium | reverse complement strand
AAGACTGACATACCGCCAGGTCATCCGGTAGAACCGAAAGGACAGAAAGAAAGCCCCGGCTATTTACTCGCCTTCCTGCAGTCACCGCCGGGCTTCAACCTCTGCGTGATATGTCCGCTGGCGCTGTTGTTCCTCTACATGATCGCCATGTGGTATCTGGATAGTTCAAGGACGAAAAAAGGCGTTCTTGCCCTGCCCGTAATACCGGCCACGCGATGAACCACCGCGCCTGCGTACATCCAGGGGACTTGCGACCGGCTCCACAGTGTCCCGAAAGCCTTGCGGCCCACCTCCGTGACCCCCTGGCCGGCCGTGTCGGGGCTCCCATACGCGCAAGCCGGTAAAGTTATCCCCCTTTTTGCCGAACATCTGAGCAGGGGCGATGTGAAGCTCGTAAAGACGCGCTCTGGTCTCGAGGAGGATCGAACGGCCATGGCTGCGGGAAGAAAAGATGAAGGGGAGCACAAACCGCTAAGCGTGTTCTCGCTCATACTCTTGATCCTGATGATCGTGGTCATTCTGTTCCTCTTCCTGGTGCAGAACGTGGACCGCTTTTCCGAGTATTTCGGAAACACCACCTTCAAGATAATCTTCGACGCCGCCCTGGTGCTCGGACTGGTGCTCTTCGCCGCCTATATCTTTACCCGCAGCGCCGATTACAATAAAAAACTCGAGGCCATGGTGGACCGGCTGCAGAAGTCGAATATGCTGCTCGAGGTGCTCAACAGGATCCAGGCCAGCGCGAACACGACCCTCGACGCCCAAAGCCTTCTCGAGGAGTCGCTGGAAGCGGTCATGCCGCTGACATCCTCCCTGGGCACCATATACATCCTCGATGAAGACGCTTCCAGGCTCGTACCGCGGGCCCGTTTCGGCACCGACACCCCCCTGCAGGATCTTCCCGATTTCAGGGTCGGGGAGGGAATAGTGGGACTGGTCGCTCAGAGCGGCGAACCGCTCGAGGACGGTGGGGGCGAGGGATCTTCGCGCAAGACCTGTATGGCGCGTTACGCGCTTCCCGTCAAGGCCGGAAACAGGGTCATGGGGGTGATGGTGGCCGGGACCACCAAAGGCTATTATTCCGAGGAAGAGAGGACGCTGCTGCAAGCGGTGTCCGAGGTCCTGGGCAACTCCCTAACCAACGCGAAACTGTATAATCTCACCAGGCGGGCACTGGATACCACGAAGAGGACGCAGGGTTACCTGGAGGGCTTCATCCGCGAAGTACGCATGGGGGTCATCGTGCTCGATGAGCGGGGAACGGTGATGATCGTGAACCAGGAGGCCGAACGTTATCTCGATGTCCAGCAGGGGGATTTACTGGGAGGCAACGCCATGGATTCATTGCGTGGCATGGATACCCGCGCGCAGCAGCTCGCCCAGGCCTTCCAAGGCTGTTACCATGAAAAGCAGGGTGTTTATTACAACCAGCAGTTATACGAGGACGCCACGGCCCAGACGGTGCTCGTGAACGTGTTTCCTCTCTTCAAGGACAAGGGAGAGCTTATCGGAGCTGCGGCCACCATCAGCCGCATGTGACCCATACCGCAACGCCGGCCAAGGCGGCCGGCATCGGGCGTGGACTCCCTGAATCAAGCTCCTCGGAGAAGCCCCAAACTGGGGTTCATGTGCAAAAAGCGTGGGTGGATGTGGAGCCTTTGGGGTCAGACCCGATCCTCGTCATTGTGCATTTCCTTTCTTGCCGCCCACACTTCTCGCAGAAGAACCCAAAATGGAAGCAGCTGACCTGAGGAGCCAGCTGCCTTCCGGGTGGGGCGTTGGACTTTTGAAGTCCTGTACATATTGTCGGAAAATATCCTCTCCCTCGCTATCAGCCTTTGGTATTAGAAAACCTGGGCTTTTACATCAAATGCTACATTTTGGTAGTATTGCTTACAGGAAATCAGCCTCCGAGCAGGGTACCGGGAACGCATTCGTCTCGGCCTGCGACCCACCGGTAGAGACGGGCTTTACGTCCTTCCGCGGCGTCAAGGAAACGGGGGAGGGGAGGGTAGTGAGAGGAAAGGTCTTTCACGTCAGGTGCGGCCGGACATGGAGCCATTCCCCCGTTACCGTCAACGACTGCCGGTGAGTGGCGATGTGGAAAGGCCCGTGCCGGATAGGGTAATATACTTCTAACCGCTCATTGCAACGGGGGTTTGTTGGCGGCACGAATGCGAGCGGTGGGGCAGAGGCAAGCAGGGCGAGACCGGGGAGACGATGCGTTTCGGAGCTTCCTCGTCCTGTTAACCATCGCCGGCTTGCCTGGAGCATCTGTTCATATTGAGCTGTTTGCGGACCTTATCGAGGGGGAGGGAAATCATGGAGAAGAACTTCAAGTGCTGGCCGAAGGGTGTTTTTAAGAACCTGACCTACCCGGAAGTGCCCATCCAGCAGATCCTGCGCTCGGCGGCGCTGCAGTGGCCGTGGCGTAACGCAATTATCTTCGGCGGGATGGAGATCACCTATCAGGAGCTGGACACCCTGTCCGACCGCTTCGCGACCGCCCTGGCCTCCATGGGGGTTAAGAAGGGAGACCGCGTGGGCATCCATCTACCCAACTGCCCCCAGTTCGCCATCGCCTACTACGGGCTGCTCAAGGTCGGTGCCATCTTCGTGCCCATGAGCCCGCTCCTGGCGGAAAGGGAGGTAGACTTCCAGCTCAACGATGCCGGAGTGGAGACCTTCATCGGCCTGGACCTGCTCTTCGGCATCCCGCAGCAGGTGATCCCGAACTCGCCCGTGAAACGGACCATCATCGTCAGCCTGGCAGATTGTTATCCGCCCATCTCCGCCCCGGTGAAGATGCTCACGAAGCAGCCTGTGCCGGAGGGGACGATCGATTTCGTCTCACTGGTGACAGATTATCCGGCGGAGCCCCCCCAGGTGGAGTTCGACGTCAAGGAGGACCTGGCCCACATCGCCTATACCGGGGGCACCACGGGGACCCCCAAGGGGGTCATGATCACTCACTTCAACGCCGTCGCCAACTGTTGCCAGTTCGCGTACTGGTTCGGTGGGGGAGACGTTGTCTACGAGGACGGCATGTTCAAGATAAGGCGCATGGAGGGCGACGCGCCGGAGGACCACCCGGTAGGTCTGGGCACCGAGATATCCCTTGTCGTAGTTCCCTGGTTCCATGCCATGGGCGCCATAGGCTATCTCACCATGCAACTCGCGGGAGGGAACACCCTGGTGGTCTTCCCGCGCTTCGATCCCACCGAATACTTGCAGGCGATCAGCAAGTTCCGCGCCACCGTCTTCGGGGGCGCCCCCCAGCTCTTCGTGCCCCTGGTCGAGAATCCCCTTTTCAAGGACGCTGACCTCTCTGATATCAGGTTTGTCGCGTCGGGAGCCGCGCCTATACCGCATCACCTGCTGGAGACGCTCACCGAGAAGATACCCGGGGTGATCTGCGAGGCCTACGGTCTCTCGGAATGCACCATGGGGTGCTGCGCCAATCCCCCCAGCCGCGAGGGATTCCGCCTCGGCTCGGTGGGCCTGCCCATGCAGGACACGGAGATAAAGATCGTGGACGCCGAGACGGGCGTGGAAGAGGTGCCGGTGGGGGAGATAGGGGAGATCTGCATCAAGGGCCCCCAGGTGATGCAGGGATACTGGAACAAGCCGCAGGAGACGGCGGAGGTCCTCCGGGACGGCTGGCTCTACACCGGCGATATTGGCAGGTTCGACGAGGACGGCTACCTCTACATCGTGGACCGCAAGAAGGACATGCTCATCTATAAGGGGTACAATGTCTACCCCCGCGACCTCGAGGACGTCATCAACGCCCACCCCGCGGTGGCACAGTCGGCGGTGGTGGGGAAGTACGACGAGCGCTCGGGGGATATCCCCATCGCCTTCGTGGAACTGGTGCCCGGGGCAGAGGCGAGCGAGGAGGAGCTCCTGGAATACGCCAACGGCAAGCTGGCCGCCTATAAGAAGATCAAGCTCCTGAAGATCGTCGAGACCCTCCCCGCCAGCGGCGCGGGAAAGATCCTGCGCAGGGAGCTACGCGACCAGGCCCAGGAATTCGAGCTCTGAGGCGTGTAGCTGAAGACAAGGACGGTTACTTTACATAACATACATTATCGGCGGTATGAGCTCGGCTGACCATAAGGCGGATAAGAACTCTATGATGGGGGTAAACGTGAAGGGCAAGACGAAGATCTGTCCCTACTGCGAGGTACCGAGGGAGTTCTGCAGGGAACAGGTATGGAACTCCGACGGCACCGTCACCCAGAGGAAGAACCCCGACCACCGGGTCATATTCTACGAGACCGAGGGCGTCAACCTCCTCCTCTCCAACATCTCCGAACTGGTGGGCATGACCATCGACCGCATAGCCATCGAGGGCAAGCGCAAATCGACCTACAGCTATGCGCGGGGCATGTTCTCCGGTCTCAAGCTGTTCATCGTGAAGGCCCTCCTGCGCCGCAAGGTATACGAGACCATCGCCGCGCGCGGCGCCGTCCTGGGCTACGGCCACTACGAGCTGCTGGATTTCAAACCGGGGGAATTCCTGGAGATATTCGCGCGCAACATCTACAGCCGGGTGTTTTTCAGCGGGGATATCGCAGGCGTCTTCAACGTGGTGGAGGGCCTGCCGGCGGAGATCAGCTACGAGGAGAAGGGCGGTGGGCTGGCGATCAGGGTCGTCCCCGGCCCGGAGGTGGAGGAAGAGATGGCGGCGCGCCTGGAGCGCATCATCATTCCGCGCAAGCCGGGCGGAATATCCTACGAACGGTGCGCCGGATGCGGCATACCTCTTGACTTCAAGGGCTACGCCTGGGACGTCGATGCCGGCAGCATCACCGACAAGGTGACGGGCAGGCGCATGGCCCTGCTGGGCGCGGAGGGCATGGAATCGGTCCTGCGCGAGTTGGAGTCGGAGCTCGGCGAGGAGCTGTCCAGGACCATCGTCGAGGCTCAGCGCCGCTACGTGGCCGAGACCGTCGGGAGCGAGGAGATCCGCCAGGACCCCGGCTACCTGACGCGCCAGCTAGCCCTGCGCGGCATGGGCAACCTGGTCCGGTTCGACCTGAAGCGCGAGGTGCTCGAGGCGGTGGTCGAAAACGCCCTACCTCCCCTGCTGGTGGCCGGCATGCTGCAGGGCATATTCGAACTCGCCGCCGGCAGGGAGTCTAGCTGCGCTTACGAGCGCAGCGGCGACGGCACCTTGAGCGTGAAGATCGCGGCCGTTTGAGTAAGACGTATACAACGTATATATCTATATATATATCTACTGCCGCGTCCTCACTCCGTCACGTACCGATCCCGGCTTCCCCCTTCACCTTGTTCATTTCCTGCGTGAGAAGATCCGTGTGTGATATCGGCCTTGCGTCATGAGGTTCGATGCGGAATCCGGATATGCGGGTGCCGGAGACTGGCGGGCTGCCAGACCCGGCTTGCAGGCCTCCCCCACCGCGGCCGCTCAGGCGGCTCCGCTTTTCTCCATATTGGCGAGGATGAATCCCACGATGTCCGCGGTCACCGTGCCGGGACCGAAGACGCCGCCGATGCCGATCTCCTTCAGCTCCTCGTGGTCCTGCTCCGGGAACACCCCGCCGATGAGCAGTAGGAAATCACCGCGTGAGCCCTGCGCTTCCAACTCCCGTACCAATTCCCTCGCCCACTCCAAGTGCGCCCCGGAATGCACGGAGAAGCCGATGACGTCCACGTCCTCCTGGATGGCCGCCTCGACCACGCCCCCGACGGTCTTGAAGCCGAAGAATATGGTCTCCATGCCCGCCTCGGACAAGGCCTTGGAGACGGTCATTATCCCCCGCCAGTGCCCGTCCAGGCCGGGTTTGAAAAGGAGTACCCTGATCTTTTTTTCCATCTCTCCCCTCCCCCGTCAGGCCACGAAGGGCAAATGCCAGATGCCCCATATCTCCCGGTAGACGCCGGTTATCTCACCCAGGGTCGCTCCCGCCGCGGTCAGCTCGCTTACCACCGGGAGGACGTTCTCCCTCTGCTCGCATACCTTGCGCAGCCGGTCCAGGAGCCCGGCCACCCTGGACTCGTCCCGGTCGCGCCGCAGGCTCTCCAGGCGGTCCTTCTCGATCTGGGCGGCGCGGGGATTGGTGCGGAAGGGTGGCTTCAGCTCCGCTTCCTCCATGACGTAACAGTTCACGCCGACGACCTTCTCCTCGCCGCTCTCCTGGTCGCGCCGGCGCTTGTTGAAGGCCATGCTCATCTCGTTGAAGAGCCATCCGGTGTTGAGGGCCTCCACGACGCCCCCCATCTCCTCGATGCGCATGAAATAATCCCAGATGCGCTCCTCCAGCTCGCGCGTGAGCGCCTCCACGTAGTAGGATCCCGCCAGGGGGTCCACCACGTTGGCCACCCCGGTCTCCTCCTGGATCAGCTCCTGGGTGCGCACCGCCAGGAGCACCGACTCCACCGAAGGCAGGCAGATGGCCTCGTCGTAGGAGTTGGTGTGCAGGGACTGCGTTCCCCCCAGCACGGCCTCCAGTGCCTGGTAGGCGGTGCGCACGATGTTCACCATGGGCTGCTGTGCGGTGAGGGAGCATCCCGCCGTCTGCACGTGGAAGCGAAAGCGGTAGGCGTCCGGGTTCTCGGGCTGGTAGCGTTCCTTCATGAGGCGGTACCAGAGCTTGCGCGCGGCGCGGTACTTGGCTATCTCCTCGAAGAAATCGCGGTGGGCGGAGAGATGGAAGGCCAGGCGGTGCACGAAGTCGTCGATCTTCCAGCCGCGCCCGAGCAGCTCGTCGATGTGCGCGACGGCGTTGGCCAGGCCCATGCCTATCTCCTGTACCGCGTCGATGCCGCCCTCGCGATAGTTGTAGGTGGTGAAGTTTATGGGGTTCCAGCGCGGCGCCTCCCCCATGGCCGTGCAGTACTCTATGAGGTCGCAGGCGAGCTTGAGGAGGTCGGCCGGCTTCAGCGACCCCCAGGGGATGTAGCCGATGGTCATGGTGAGGATATCGTTCTGGGTCGTCCCGGCGAGCTGCTCCTTGCGCATCCCCCGCTCCCTGGCCACGTTGAAGTACATGGAGGTTATGGCCGCGGAGGTCATGGGCTCCACTACCAGGGCGACGCTCATCTTCTCGATGGGCAGGTCCTCCACCAACGCCTCCACGCCGCGGATGGAATACAGCGGCACCCCCTCCTTCCCCACCTCGTGCGCGGCGCCGTGCACCTCCTCGTCGGGGTCCACGCCCGAGAAGGTGAGGGCGTCGACGGCGGCGGAGAAGCCGGTCTCCCCCTCCTCGTAGAGCATCTTCCAGCGCTCGTTGGTCTCCTCGGGGGTGCCGTAGCCGCTGAACATGCGGATGGTCCAGTGCTTCCCCCGGTACATGGTGGGATAGACGCCGCGGGTGTAGGGCGGCTGCCCGGGGAAACCTATCTCCGCGAGGTAATCAGTCCCCTCCGTGTCCAGCGGCGTATATAAGTCCTTCACCGGGATGCCGGCATCGGTCTTGAACTCGCTCTTGCTTTCCGGCCAATCCTGCTTGGCCTCGCGCCACTGTTCGAGACCCTTCTCGATCTCCTCACTCCCCGCCATTTCTCGCACCTCCCGCGTCAGGACACGAACGTGTCAACGAAAACATCTCTTTTCCGGGGGCGCCCCTATTTCAAGAGGGCGCGCGATATCACCAGCCTCTGCACCTGGTTGGTGCCTTCGTATATCTGCGTCACCTTGGCGTCGCGCATCATGCGTTCCACCGGGTGGTCGCGCATGTAGCCGTAACCGCCCATGACCTGCACGGCGTCGGTGGTCACGCGCATGGCCACGTCCGAGGCCTTCATCTTGGACATGGCGGAATAGATTGACAGGTCCGGGTCCCTGGCGTCGGCCAGCGCCGCCGCCTTGTACACGAGCAGCCGCGCCGACTCCACCTCGCTGGCCATGTCGGCGAGCATGAAGCCCACGCCCTGCAGCGTCCCGATGGGCTTGCCGAAAGCCTGGCGCTCCCGCGCCCAGTCCACGGCGCATTCCAGGGCCCCCTGGGCGATGCCCAGCGCCTGCGCCCCCACCAGCGGGCGGGAGTTGTCGAGCGTCTTCATGGCGGTCACGAAGCCGCTGCCCTCCTCCCCCAGGCGGTTCTCCGCCGGGACGCGGCAGTCGTCGAAGACCAATTCCGAGACCTGCGCTCCGCGCAGACCCATCTTGTCCTCGATCTTGCCCGCGGACAGGCCCTCCGCCTCGCCCACGCAGAAGGCGCTGATGCCCCGGTATCCCTTTTCCGGGTCCGTCATGCAGAAGACGGAATGTACCTTGGCCAGGCCCCCGTTGGTGATGAAGCACTTCTCGCAGGATATGACGTATGCGTCACCGTCCCGGCGGGCCGTCGTCTTCGTGGCCCCGGCGTCGGAGCCCGATTCCCTCTCGGTGAGGCAGAAGGCGGCCAGTTGCTCGCCGCGGGCGGCGGCGGGAAGGTACCTGCTCTTGGTCTCGTGCGAGCCGGCGATGACGATGGGGTATACGGCCAGCTTCTGCACCACGAAGATGAGCGACGTCGTGGCGCATACGCGGGCCAGCTCCTCGCCCACGACGCAGCACGACAAGAGATCGGCCCCGGACCCGCCGTATTCCTCCGGGATGGCGTAGCCGAGCAGCCCCTGTGACGCGAGCAGCTTTTGTATGTCCCAGGGATACTCGCCGCTGCGGTCGATCTCCGCCGCGCGCGGAGCGACCTTCTCCTCCGCCAGCTTGCGTATCTCCTTGCGCAGCGCTTCCTGTTCGGCCGTCAGATCGAATGCCATCCCGTCTCCTTCCCGTTTCCGTTCCGTGTGCCACTGGCGCGCCCGGCGGCCCGAGGCCTCGCCACAAGGCGGCGCTTCTCGATCATCATTTCCGCGTCGCGCGGGAGATACCCGTGTCTCGCCGCGATGCACCGGGCCCTCCGACGTACCGCGGACGGCCCGAGGTCCGGTCGCCGCCCGCTCCGCCGCTATCGCGCCTCCCGTCCCGCGTTCAGACCTTTATCACCACGGCTTCGCCCTGCGACCCCACGCCGCACAGGGAGGCGACCCCCAGGCCGCCGCCGCGCCTGCGCAGCTCGTAGGCCAGGGTCATGAGGATGCGCACGCCCGTGAAGCCCACGGGGTGCCCGCAGGCGATGGCCCCGCCGTTGACGTTCACCTTCTCCTCGTCCACGCCCAGCATCTTGATAGCCAGGAGCGCCACCATGGCGAAGGCCTCGTTGAACTCGAAGAGGTCGATGTCCGCTACCTCCAGGCCCGCCGCCTTTATCGCCTTTTCCGCCGTGAGGGCGGGGACGACGGGGATGTTCTTGGGCTCGTCGGATACCGTGGCGCAGGAGAGGATGGTGGCCAGCGGCTCGAGGCCCCTCTTGTCCGCCTCCTCCCTCGACATGAGCATCACGCAGCCCGCGCCGTCGTTGATGCCCGGCGCGTTGCCCGCCGTGATGGCGCCGCCCTCCTTGAACACCGGCCTCAACTTGGCGAGCGTCTCCACGGTCGTATCCGGCCGGGGGTGTTCGTCCTCACCGAAGGCGATCGCTCCCTTTCGCGTCTTCACCTCCACGGGCACTATCTCCTCCGCGAACTTGCCCTCCTCTTTCGCTTTGGCGTAGCGGCTCTGGCTGATATATGACCAGCGGTCCATCTCCTCCCGGGTGATGCCCTTCTCCTCCGCCACCACGTCGCCGAATACTCCCATCTGCACCTTCTCGATGGGATCGGTGAGGGCGAGCTTGGTGCCGTCTACCAGCTTCGCGTCCCCGTATCCCGTGCCCCAGCGTATGCCGTAGAGGAGATGGGGGTTCATGCTCATGGACTCCATGCCCCCGGCGATGGCCACTCCGGCGTCTCCGCCGCGTATCATGCGGTAGGCGGTGCTCACCGCGAACAGCGCGGAGGTGCAGGCGGCCGAGAAGGTCATGCACGGCACCGATATCGGGATGCCCGCGTCGAGGGCCGCGTGGCGCGCCGGCACCTCGCCCACCCCGTCCGGGGCCGCGATGCCCATGAACACCCAGTCTATATCCCGCGGCGGCACGCCCGTCCGCCGCAGTATCTCGCGTATAGCGACCGCGCCCAGTTCCGTGGCGGGCATATCCTTCAGGGTCCCGCCGAACCTCCCGATGGGGGTCCTCACCCCATCCACGATTACGATCTCCAAATCCCTCACCCCCTAGAACGTGAAGAGGCTGATGCCCCCGCTAACCTCGATGGCCTCACCGGTCACGAAGCTCGATTCCTCGGAGGCCAGAAAGGCTATGACCTCTGACAGCTCCCTGGGATCGCCGGAGCGGCGCATGGCTACCCGCTTGATGATGCGTTCCCGGAAGGGCTCGGCGACATCGTAGAAACTGCCCGCGTCGAACACCCCCAGCACCACGGCGTTGCAGGTTGTGTTCTTGCGGGCGCCCTCCAGCGCTACC
>CAZQFX010000100.1:0-10688 GCA_964592775.1 uncultured Actinomycetota bacterium | reverse complement strand
GGACGCGCCCATGTAGATCACGGGTGATCCGCCTCCGGCAGATTCTCGGGCATGACCTCCAGGGTGAACCGTCTCGGGCAGATCCCGAGGCTCGATCCCAGGCCGGACTTCCGAACAACGGCAAAAAAAGAGGGCCGAAAGCCCTCGTATTACTGGCTGGGGCGGTAGGATTCGAACCTACGATCGCGGCTCCAAAGGCCGCTGCCTTACCACTTGGCCACGCCCCAGGGAAAAACGCCGCAGGCCGCCTTATTCCTCCGGGGCAGCCTCGCTCTCTCCCTTTTTCACCTTGAAGAACTCGCGTAGCACCGCTTCCTGGATCTTCTCGCGGGTCTCGGAATTCAACGGGTGCGCGATGTCCTTGAAGTCCCCGTTGGGAAGTTTCCGGGAGGGCATCGCGACGAAGTAACCGCGGTCTCCGTCTACAACCCGCAAGTCGTGGATAACGAAACAGTCGTCGAGGATGATGCTGGCAATGCCTTTGACCATGTTCATGTCGATCTCTCGTACGGTAACCCTTGTGATCTCCACGAGTTGCGTCCCCCCTAGATAGTCCCAATTGAACCGACAGGAAACTTATAAACATATTATGCCTCCCGGGTTCCGTTTTCAAGATAAATCAGATGGTTCCCTAAACATTTTTTGGAACTCTGTTCGAGCATCCCGCCGCATTTCCTGTACCACCGGTCAACAAAGGAAGCCGGCCTGGAACTCGATCGGGGACAAAGGCCGGCCGCCGTTCCGCGCCGTCAGTCTATCCGGCTGACCCCAGCGCTGCGGAACCGCGTACGCGCGACGAAAGGCGCATACTTCCGCATCTCTGTCTCCAGGGTGTCCGCCCGCCCATCGTCGCCCGCAAGGGCAAAGACGGTGGGGCCGCTGCCGCTGACCAGCGCCCCGGCGGCGCCAGCTTCCAATGCTTTCTGTAGGAGTGCGTCTAACCCGGGCATCAAATCGCAGGCCGCCCGTTGCAGCGAGTTGAAGAGAAGCGGCGCGATGGCTCCGGCATCGCCCCCTGGCAACGCCGCGAGGAGCGACTCCGGGCCTTGGGCGGCGGGGCTGTCTCCGCCCGCTGCATCGAAACGGCGGTAGACATCGGCGGTGACAAGCCCGGTGCCCGGGTTCAGCAACACCACCGGCAGGGGCGGCGCCTGTGCCAGGGGGGATATGCGCTCCCCCCTCCCTTCACCCAGAGCGGTCCCGCCCACCAGGAAGAAGGGCACATCCATGCCCAGGGAAGCTGCCATACCCAACAGCTCTTCCCTGCTCAATGCCTCACCGCCCAGGGAATTGAGGATGCGCAGAACGGCAGCCGCGTCGGAGCTGCCGCCTCCCAGTCCCGCAGCCTGGGGTATGCGCTTAGATAGACCGATCTTTATACCCATGCGCAACCCCGTCGCCTCGAGAAATGTTGTCGCGGCGCGGTGGCACAAGTTGTCCTCCCCTGACGGAGCATCTCCTTCCACGGTGAGCTGCAACCCTGTTCCACCGTCCGTCACCTCCATCTCCACCAGGTCGCACAGCTCCACCGTCTGCAGCACGGTGCGCACGGGATGATACCCGTCGAGGCGAGGCGGGCCTACCTCGAGATAGAGGTTGATCTTGGCTGGGGCCTCCAGTACCGCCCGACTGCGCATTCACCCTCCTTGATGCCGCTTGCCGCCGCTTTCATATTAGCACGGTGCCGGTACGGAAACGCTTCCTCGCGGATCCTTCTACCATCATTTGTCTGGTATGTACATCGCTATCGTTCTCGACCTGGGGATTGCAGTATCATAGTGGAAAGGATCCCCACCAAGAACGTATTGGACATGCCCTGTAGCAGGGAAATGGAGCGGGAGGGGAAATCCACCGGCTCGAAGCGAAGGGTGCCGTCATGACCTGTTGCCCGTAGGGGCTCATTGGCTGGCATCTTGAGCGAAGCTAAAGAAAGCGGGGGAAGGCGAGGGGCGGGAGCGGCGAACGGCAATGGGTGAGCTTACACGGCCCAGCGTGGTCGCGGAGATACTGGAGAGGCATGGGCTGCGCCTTACGCGCGCCCTGGGCCAGCATTTCCTTATCGACGGCAACATCCTCGCCCGTATCCTCGATGCCGCGGACCTCACCCGCGAGGACACCGTGCTCGAGGTGGGGCCGGGGATCGGCACCCTGACCGAGGAACTGTGCCGGCGCGCCCAACGCGTGGTGGCGGTGGAGATGGACAGCCGCCTCCTCGTGGTGCTGGGCGGAACCGTGGGCTCGCAGCCGAACCTCGAGCTGGTGGAGGGCGATGCCATGCGCGTCGACCTTGAAGCCCTCTTCGCGGCGGGGGAAAGGGTGAAGGTGGTGTCCAACCTCCCCTACAATGTCGCCACCCCTCTCATCCTGCGCCTGCTGCTGGAACTACCCCAGGCCGGAAGCATGGTGGTGATGGTGCAGCGCGAGCTGGCCGACCGTTACCTGGCGGAACCCGGAAGCCCTTCCTACGGGGGTGTGTCGGTAAAGATGCGCCTGCTCGCCGAGGTGCGCCGGCTGGCCTGCGTGCCCCCGACCGTGTTCCTGCCCCCGCCGCGCGTGGAGTCGGCCGTCCTGCGCATCGAAAGGCGGGGTGGACTCCCGCCCGACGTCGAGGTCGCGCCCTTTTTCCGCTTTCTCGGCGCCGCTTTTGCCTCGCGCAGGAAGATGCTGGTTAACGCGCTGAGCGGGGGCAGGGTTCC
This sequence comes from uncultured Actinomycetota bacterium, assembly GCA_964592775.1. GTDB lineage: Bacteria > Actinomycetota > Geothermincolia > Geothermincolales > RBG-13-55-18 > SURF-21. Next base: position 7,992 of record CAZQFX010000100.1, on the reverse strand, counting down.
TTATTGCCCGCGCCCCCGGGTGGAGAAAGCCCTGCGCGCCTCGGGATTCCCGTCCGGAATACGCGCGGAAGAGCTCTCCTGCGAGGAACTGCTTACGGTATTCAAGGCGCTGCCCCACCTCGATCCCACCTTGGGGTCAGACCCGGAACGGGACTGACGGGGGAGACGTTCATATGACCTCGCGGCACCCATGAAGGTATGCAGGCGCCAGAGCTTGCCTCGCCGGCTGTGGCGCCTCCACTCAAAGCTGTTGTTCCGCGACCATAGCGTCTCGCTATCCCGGCAAGGCTATCGATCCGGCGCTGCCGATAGGCCGGCAGGTTTGGTCCGATCCCAATGAAAAGACGGGCAAGACGCCCGTCATTACTATGAGCGAGGAGCGGAACCCTTACCCCCCTGACCCTATCCGCTCCGTTGATGACTCGCCGCTCTATCTCACTTGCGCTTGAGCTCGTTGATGCACTTCTGGCAGATACGGCTGCCCTTGAAAGTGCGCATCTTGTCCGTGCTGTTGCAGATGCTGCAACCCGGCTGGTACTTTACGAGCACGATCTTCTCGCCGTCGACGAAGATCTCGATGGGGTCGCGTTCCTTGATGTCCAGTGTACGGCGAAGCTCCATGGGGATGACTATCCTCCCGAGCTCATCGATCTTCCTTACGATTCCGGTCGCCTTCATATTCATGCTCCGCCCACCCTTTCTCGCTTGTCGGCCCGGTCATCGCCGCCCGGGCGCATACCTTTATCCTTGACAATCATGGGTTCTACCAGGGATATAATTATATGGACATCGGGCAAAGAGTGTCAACAATTATCTTGTAATATTTTACATGGGAAGGAAAAAATGGACAAAGCCTACTACGTCACGACACCCATCTACTACGTGAACGACCTCCCCCACATCGGCACCGCCTACACTACCGTGGTGGCCGACACGCTAGCGCGCTACCACCGCCTCAAGGGCGAGCGCGTTTTCTTCCTCACCGGCGTGGACGAGCACGGACAGCACGTGGCGCGTGCCGCCGAGCGCAACGACGTCTCGCCCCAGGAATGGGCCGACCGCATGGTGGTGCATTTCACCGACGTATGGAAGGCGCTGAACATCAGCAACGATTTCTTCATCCGCACCACCTCGCCCCGCCACGCCGAGGTGGCGCGCCGGTTCATCCAGGACCTCCGCGACAAGGGCGACATCTACCTCGATACCTACGAGGGATGGTACTGCGTCCCCGACGAATCCTTCTGGCTGCCCTCGCAACTGGTGGACGGTAAATGCCCCCAGTGCGGCCGCGAAGTGGAGATGGTGCAGGAGGATAACTACTTCTTCCGCCTCTCCGCCTACGCCGACCGGCTGCTCGCGCACATCGAGGCCGATCCCGACTTCGTGCAGCCGGAGATGAGGCGCAACGAGGTGACCAGCTTCATCAGGCAGGGGCTCACCGACCAGAGCATCAGCCGCAAGACACTAACCTGGGGCATCCCCCTGCCCTTCGACGAGAGCCAGGTGATGTACGTGTGGTTCGACGCGTTGCTAAACTACGTGAGCGCCATCGACTACGGCATCGACGACGCGCGCTTCCAGGGCATCTGGCCCGCCGACGTGCACCTCATCGGCAAGGAGATCCTGCGCTTCCATGCCGTTATCTGGCCGGCGATGCTCATGGCCGCGGGCCTTCCCCTCCCCCGCCAGGTCTTCGCACACGGCTGGCTCACCGTGGAGGGGGAGAAGATGTCCAAGTCCAAGGGCAACGTGATAAGCCCCTATGAGCTCATCGACGAGTACGGCGTGGACGCCTACCGCTACTACTTCCTGCGCGAGTTCTCCTTCGGCTACGACGGCAACTTCTCGCGCGAGAACATGACCGGGCGCTACAACGCCGACCTGGCCAATGCCCTGGGCAACATGGTCAGCCGCGTACTGGCCATGGTGGAGCGCTACCGCGGAGGTGAGGTGCCGTTTCCCCGGCAGGAGGACGAGGCCCCGGATACGGCGTTGAAGCTCGCGGCCTCGCGGGTGTTCGGCGAGGTGGATGAATGCATGGGCCGGCTCGCTTTCAACGAGGCGCTGCAGTCCACATGGAATTACCTGGGAGCGGTCAACCGTTACGTGGACGAGACTGCGGCATGGGACCTCGCCAAAAACCCCGCTCGGGCGGGCCGCCTCGACGCCGTTCTCTACAACCAGGTGGAGGCGGTGCGCCTGACGGCACTGCTGGTATCGCCTTCCATGCCCTGGGCGGGCGAGGGCATCTGGCGCCGCCTCGGGTTCGACGACTCCCCCTGGAGCCACCACCTGCCCGGTGAGGCGGAGTGGGGCCTCTACCCCGCCGGCCAGAAGGTGTCCAAGGGGGAGGGGCTCTTCCCCCGCATCGAGACGGCGAAATGAACTCCCAAGACTTAAACTTTCTTGGGGTCAGGAGCCTGTTGCAAAAACCTCGTACGAATCTCGCTCTCCCAAAATTGCGGCAAAATAGGCCTCATGATGGAGGGCGAACCGTCAATAATGGCCCATTTCGGTGAATACGTGGAGAGCGATATGTATGACGCAGGGTTTGTGCGACAGCCTCTCAGACCTCAAAATGTGCACTTTCCGGCCTCTGGCCCCATTGCCCATTACCTTAGTGCCCCGATCCGTAAATACGCTCGCAACTGGTCGCCGCTGCATCCCCGCCCGCTGCGTTCCGCTCCCTGCGACGTACTCGCGGAGTACGCCTCAGTCGCGCGCCTTGCGGGCGTGGCGCAGCGGCGCTCTCGATACGTTACCGTATTTACGGACCGGAGTACTAAGGCCAAAAATGGGAATGGAGTGCCGCTGCCTTATGAGGAAAGGTTGGGAACATGAACCTGGTTGATACCCACGCCCACCTGGACCTCCTCGAGGGCGACGTGGCCGAAACCCTGGAGCGGGCGCGCGCGGCCGGAGTCACCGGGGTGATCGCCATCGGGACAGACGTGGCATCCAGCCGCCGCGCCGTCGAGTACGCGCATGCTTTCCCCGGGGTGCGCGCGGTGGTGGGCATGCACCCCCACGACGCAAAGGGCCTTGACGGCAAGGCCCTGCGCGAGCTGAGACGCCTGGCCGGAGACTCCCGCGTGGTGGGCGTCGGCGAGACCGGGCTGGACTTCTACCGCAACCTATCGCCCCGCGCGGAACAGGAACGCGCCTTCCGTTCCCTGCTGGAACTGGCGCGCGAGCTCGAGCTGCCGGTGGCGGTGCACGACAGAGAAGCCCACGCCGATACCGTGCGCGTCCTTGAGGGGTACGCCCCCTTCGACGGACGCCTGATCATGCACTGCTTCTCCGGCGGCCTGGAGATGGCCCGGGAGATCATGGATATGGGTGGGCATATATCTGTCGCCGGTCCGGTCACCTTCCACAACGCGCACAGACTGCAGGCCATCGTGCGCGAGCTGCCCCTGGAGAGGATGCTCATCGAGACGGACAGCCCCTTCCTCTCCCCCCACCCCTACCGCGGCAGGCCCAACTCCCCGGAGAGGCTGGCGCTCATCGCCGGGAAGGTGGCGGAGCTGAAAGGCATCCCCGTCGAGGGATTAACCCTGCCCGACCCGTTCCCCCTGCGCAAAGCCTGATCACCCCAGCCATTATTCGGCGCTCTGGGAGAGGATGCTCGCGGCGGTGTCCAGCAGCTGCCGGTAAGAGATGTCCCCGCTTACCGTGATGCGCATATCTCCCGCCTTCAGGCTGCCGACCTGGTAGAAGGGGAAGGTGAGAACGTTCATGGTGCCGCCGTCCACCTCCACTTCCTCGCGCGAGATGAAGTAGGCCATGGGCTCCTGGCTATAGTAGATCCCCATGCCGCCCTTCTGCCGTTCTTCCGCTGCGAAGTACTCCACCATCATATATCCACTCGCGCCGCTACGGGAAGCCCGCCGCAGGCGCGGCCCGCCATGTTATTCCCTCCAGCCCCGCGGGGACCCGTGGCATACCTCGTATATACTCCCATCGCTGCTGTCCAATACATAAGTCAGGCCGTCACCCGTCTCGTAGTCGTATCCCGCGAGAAGAAGAAACGGTCTCGCGTCGAGGGCGTCACAGAAGTAGTTGTTAAGCAGACTTATCAGCTTGATGTCCTTGATTCCCTCGGTCTCATTGACGATTACGAAAGGCTTTCCGGTAAAGCGAGCGCCTTCTTCGAACATGGGGAGGAACCCGAAGGTGGTATCCATATCTTCCCCGCCGCTCGAGAAGCGTCCGGCGAGCAGGGGCTCGCCATCCTTTGATACGACGATCTCGCCGATATTCATGCAGTCATCATGGATGAGGGAGCGGTTGAGCTCCAGGGAGGGAAACGCGTACTCCTGTACCTCGGTCACGTTCACCGGGACTCCTGGATTCATCGCCACCCACAGCCTGTCCCCCTGGGGCGAGATGCGCGCGCCGTGGACGTCCTTCATGCCGATCTCAACCTCGCTGATCTCGCCACTCGCGGTTTCCGTCACCACCAGGTACCGCGTCTGCCAGGTGTCCGCCCGGTGAAACCTCACTCCCCATTGCCATCTGCCTTCCTCGTCCAGATTACCGTTTATCGATACGGGGTCACCGGAGAACTCCTCCAAGCCCATCTCGGGCGGGTTTATCGTCCATGAAAGATACGCATCCATGCCCTCTATCTCCACCCGCCCGTCGGGATGAACGAGCTTGGACCAGCCGCCGTCGCTGATCAGGATGTCCTCCTCCCACGGCCAGGGGGGCTGCGGTACGGCCTCGTTAACCATAACCTGCACCTCATCCGCAGGCAGCACCCAGAGCCCCAACGGGAACAGCACCGCCGAGCCGACGAGGGCGGCGGCAAGAAACACGGTCAAAGCTTTTTTCCACCTTGTATCCTCTCTCTCACCCGAGAAGACGTATGCGGCGACCGCCAGCGCCGCCAGGGCCAGCACGATGGCCAGCAATCCCCACCACGGCACCCCGCCGCCCGCTTCCGCCACCACCCCCAGGCTGGACCACCGCTCCAGCTGCGCGGGCTCGAGCGGCGAGAGATAGAGGTCCTCCATCTCTTCCGGGGCGAAGGCGTGGCGCATCTTGGTCACATAACACCCGCCGTCCGCCTGCATCTTCGCCGCCAGGGCGCTGAAGCGGCCGAACGCTCCTATCTGCACTGGCTGCCACCTCTCGGCATATTCCATGCGCATGCTGTCATGGCCGTAGGCCTGCGGGCCCAGCACGTAGAGCAGCACCTCGGTCTTGCCGGGGTTGAGCGAGGAGATGCGCAGGGGATAGACGGGTTCGGGGGTGCCGAAGGAAAAGCGCAGCGGATCGATAGTCCCCTCCGAGAGTTGGTAATCCAGATCGCCATGCATGGAATCGCCGGAAGAGGGGCTGATGCGCATGGCGGTGAAACACCAGCCGCGCTCGATATAGCCGGCGAGGACCTCCTCGGCCTCCCCATCGTAGGCGAAACCCCTCTCCTCGAGCCAGGATCTGAGGTCGCCGGCATCGTCCGCGCGCAGGACCGTGAGGTCGAAGGCTCCCACCGTGAGCTCCTCGAGCACGTCGGCACCGTCCTTCATTGCGTTATCCATCCCCAGCGTTCCGCCGTCTTGCCAATGGGTCGTGCCCGACTGAGTGACCGTGCTCATTCCCTCGAACAGGCCGATATCCGATTCCTCCACCCGCGGCGGCTGCGGTGTGGGCACCAGCCAGGCAAATTCCTCGGATGCCCCATCGAAACGAACCGAGAGAACCAGCTCCTCCTCGCCCTCATGGAAGAATATAACGGCCTTTTGTTCCGGCTCCGAGATGTCGCGCCCGCCCTTCCCGAAGAACCCCCCGTCCGCGAGAGCATGGCCGCAGACAAACGAGAAGATGAGGACGATGGCGGACGTCACGAATACGGTTTTCTTTCCCATCTCTGAACCCCCTTTCCAGCCTGAACCTCATTAAATAGACGGCATGGGCTGTATGTTGGGTTCCACGCTCCGGCAGTTATTTCCTGTTCGCGAGGTCGGGGCCGGGTGCCGTTAATCGCTCCCCCTGCGCGTCACCCGTTCATAAGGAGTTTTCTCCCCGGTTCACAGGGGCGGTTAGCCGCTTGGGGCCTCCCGCCGATAGGGCGAGGCGGGTCCTTCATAGTCCACGAAGAGGTTGCCGGGCATATTGCCTGGCACTCACCCCGAGATCCAGAGGACGAGGGCGCCGGCATCGAAGGAGCGCGTGCCGAAGACGTTCCTGCCGGCTTCCGGCCCGACCTCGGGCCGGGGTCTCGCTGCCCTCACGATACGGCGCGGAAGAAGAAGATGCCCAGGGGGATGCCCGCGGCGATCCCGATGAGCTGGGGCCACAGGGCACGGGAGTTGACCTTCGCCGCTTCCAGCAATTCCCTCCCGGAGACCTTCTTCACCAGAAAGTACAGGGGGAGGCCACCCATGGCCACGAAGAGCGGCCCACAGATCACCCACCCCCATGCTGGCCCTCCGGTCTTGAAAAAGCCGTATTCACAGAAGTTCCAGCCCAGGGAGAGGAAGATGGCCGGCCAGAACAACAGCGCCACCAGGCTCACGCTTCCGCCCTCGGACAGCGCTTCCGTGCCCCCGAAGGGCGAAGCTTTGAAGCTTGCCTTACCGCTGAACAGCGAGAACATGCCTATGCTCGTGAAGACGATCAATATCATCCCCATGATGGAGACGGGAAAGATCCACACGTAGCCGGGGGCGGGGTGGGCTATCTCGTAGGGGCCTCCCTTCGCTACCATGCCTCCCAGGTCCATCACGCCGCGCATGGCCAGGAAGAGTAGCGTGAGAAGTAAGGTGAAGCCGAGGGGGAGCAGGAGCTGCCACAACCACTGTCGCGGCGTTTCCGCCTCGACCCGCGCCGGCGGCTTGGGCTCGATCCCCTCCTCATGCGCGAAGTCGACGAACTCCGCATCGCCGGATCCGCTTGCTTCCTCACCTTCGAGCCCGCCTGTTTCTCTGGAAGGCATATCCGCGTCGGGCGGCGGCGGCACGTTCGACTGCTGCATCCATACGGGATCTGTCGGGTCCATCAGGCTTCATCCTTCCTATCCAGCCAGGTGCTGTAAACCTCGCGCTGCGCTACGGCGTGCTTCTGCGCCACCGCCCGCACCGCCTCCCGGGGAGCCAGTCCCTCCGCGATCAGCGCCGTCACTTCCTCCGCCAGTAGCGGCAGGGGCGGAGCCTCCTCCCCGGCGCCGGGAGCCACGATGACCACGAATTCCCCGCGCGGCTTGTTTTCGCCAAAGAGCGCTAGCACCTCGGATGCCGTCCCGCGCAACACTTCTTCGTGCAGCTTTGTAAGCTCCCTCGTGACCACCAGCGTGCGCTGCGGCGCCAGCTCGTCCAGGTCCCGCAGGGTATCCACTATGCGGTGGGGCGCTTCGTAAAACACCAGTGCTCCGCCTTCACGCAACAGGTCTGAGAGCCGCGTGCGCCTCTCGCCGCGCTTGCGCGGGATGAAGCCTTCGTAGCGGAACCTGGTAAGCGGCAAGCCCGAGAGTGCAAGTGCCGCGGTAAGTGAGCTCGGACCGGGCACAACCTCTACCCGCAAACCCATTCTCGCACACTCCTCCACCACCCGGAAGCCGGGGTCGGCTATGCCGGGCATTCCCGCGTCGCTCACCAGGGCAACCTTCTTTCCCGCGGCCACGTCGGCGGCTAGCGCCTCCGCCTTCTCGCGCTCGTTGTGCCCGTGATAGCTGGTGACGGTGGCGTGAATGCCGTGGTGCGAGAGGAGTTTGCGCGCCCGCCTCGTGTCCTCGGCCGCCACCAGGTCTGCTTCCCGCAGCACTCGCAACGCCCGCAGGGTGATGTCTTCCATGTTGCCTATGGGCGTCCCCACCAGAAAGAGCTTCTTCTCGTCCATACCTGGATTATATACGCTGCGTTCCCCTATGGGGTCCACCGTATCGAGAGCGTCGCTGCGCCACGCCCGCAAGGCGCGCGACTGAGGCGTACTCCGCGAGTACGTCGCAGGGAGCGCAACACAGTTGGCGGGGATGCGGCGGCGGCCTGT
>CAZQFX010000099.1:0-10716 GCA_964592775.1 uncultured Actinomycetota bacterium | reverse complement strand
CTCCAACATCATGATGGGCAACATCTCCACCCTGGCCAACAAGTACGGGGTGGGGCTGGACCACATCATCGGTTACAAGATCGTCCTCCCCGAGGGGCAGGTGATGACCGGCGGTCCCGCGGCATACGGCGCGGACCTCGCCCACATGCCGGGGCCGGGGCCGGACGTGCGCGCCTTCATCCGCGGCTCCATGGGCTGCATGGGCATCATCACCGAGATGACCCTGCGCCTCTATCCCAACCCCAACGAGGTCAAGCTCACCGTGCCCATCAGCGACTCCGAGAGCTGGGAGCACATCGCGCCCGCGCTCAAGGCCATCAGCCAGCGCAACATCGTCATCGAGAACGCCTACTTCCAGAACACCTACATGGGCATCTTCCTCGCCGAGACCAACGCCGAGTCCGCCAAGCTCATCCCCATGTTCCCCCGCCACTACGTGGTGCCGGTAACCGGGGGCTACTCGGTGGAGGAGACGGAGATCAAGTGCAAGGTGTGCGAGGAGGACATCCTGGCGGTGGCGCCGGAGTTCGAGTTCATGGACTGGGAGGTGGTGGAGGACATCTCCGCCGGGCGCATCCTGGGGGTGGACAAGTTCACCAAGTTCTTCCGCGAGTCGGTGCGCGTGCAGCGGGTCAAGGGCTCCTTCTTCGTGGGCTTCGGCCTCGACCACCTGGAGAATCTGGTGAACATCAACAACGCCATGATGGAGGCGATGACGAAGCAGGTGGGGACGGACGACAACGTCATCTCCGCGGACATGATCGCCACCTACTTCCAGCCCTACGACATGGGCCGGCTGGGGTTCATCGAGTTCGACATCTTCATCGACCAGTCCAACCCCGAGGACAGCCTGCGCACCATCTCCGGCACCCTGGCGGCGATGGCCGCGTCCTTCCGCAACGGCTCGGGGGTGTGTTTCGGGGTGTGGGCGCTGGTGGAGGGGGCGGGGCCGCTGCACGACCTCATCGGCTTCATCTTCCCCCAGGCGGGCACCTACGTGGACACCTACCGGGACATGAAGATGATCTACGACCCCAACAACATATGCATGCGCCGCTTCGACTACGGCACGCTGCGCATGAAAAAGGCGGCATTATAAGATACAGGAGGTTAGGCCCATGGCGGATTACGACGCGATAGTGATCGGGGCGGGATGCGGTGGCATCAGCGCCGGCGCCCTGCTGGCCAAGCAGGGGCGCAAGGTGCTGGTGCTCGAACAGAGCGAGAGGGTGGGCGGCTGCTGCTCCACCTTCGAGAAGGAGGGCTACCACTTCGACGTGGGGGCCTCCATCGTGGAGGTCATCTTCCCCGTGGAGAAAGCCTTCGAGACCCTGGGGACCAGCTTCCAGGAGGAAGTGGACCTCATGCCCTGCGACCCCATCTACAGTTACATCTTCGAGGACGGCTCGCGCGTCAACTACCCCGTGTCCCTGGAGGGCACGGCGGAGGTCATCTCCAGCATCTCCCCCCAGGACGGCAAGCAGTGGTTCGAGCTCGCGGACTACTTCGCGGAGATGATGAAGCAGACCATCGAGGCCTTCTTCACCAATCCCTGCAACAACATGGTGGACATGATGAAGATGGGCATCAGGAACCCGGGCATGCTCAAGTTCCTGCCCCTGTTCGTCAGCAGCTACCAGGACGTGATCAAGAAGTACTTCAAGAACGACATCGTGCAGCAGACCATGTCCTTCCAGTCCTTCTACTGCGGCCTGCCGCCGGAACTGGCCCCCGGCTTCATCGCCCTCATCCCCTACTCGGAGCACGAGGGCATCTGGTATCCGCGCGGTGGCATGATCCAGATACCCAAGGCCTTCCAGCGCGCGGGCGAGAGGCTGGGCATGGAGGTGCGTTTCAACAGCGACGTGGATAAGGTCATGGTGCGAAACCGCGGGGCGGAGGGGGTCAGGCTCAAGGACGGTGCGGAGATAACCTCCGACATCGTGGTGTCCAACGTCAACGCCAAGAAGCTCTACCTGGAGATGATAGGCGAGGAGAACCTGCCGTGGCTTGCCCGCTTCGGCATCAAGAGCTACGAGGTCTCCATGTCCTGCGTCATGCTCTACGTGGGGCTGGACTACAAACCGCCCCTGGAGGCCCACCACAGCCTGACCATCGGGCCCCTGGAGATGATGAACGACTTCTGGTGGAACGACTTCGTCAAGGGGCGCATGCCCGAGGACGTCCATGGCCTCATCTGCTGGCCCACCGAGTCCGACCCCTCGCTGGCCCCGGAGGGATGCCACGTGCTCAACATCATGGGCATGGGGCCGTACGACCTGGCGGAGGGAGACTGGGACGGCATCAAGCAGGGCGTGGCGGAGAGGATGATCCACGGGCTCTCCAAGACGGCCATCCCGGGGATGGAGGAACACGTAAAGGTGCTCGAGGTCTCCACCCCGCTCGACTTCGAGCGCCGGCTGCAGAACCCCAAGGGCGCCATCTACGGCCTGACCATGGACCTGCCCAACCAGGCGGTGTTCCGGCCCTCGGCGAAGTCCAAGTCCATCAAGGGGCTCTACCTCACCGGCGCCTCGACCCATCCCGGCGGCGGCGTGCCCTCGGCCATCGCCTCCGGCTACATCGCCTCCCAGCTTGTGGACAAGTACGAAAAGTGATCGCGAGAACCCAGGAGGATCAAATGCATAAGAAGGTAAAAACGGAAACCGACGGCAAAGGCATCAAAGGTGAAGCACTTCCGCTTGTCATGGTCGTCATGGTGGCCTTGCTGGCCTTCCAGTTCACGCGGCTGGACGAGTCCAAGAAGCGCTTCATCATGCACCTGCTCAAGCAGGCCCCTTACCTCCCCGGCCGCTATTACGCGTAGGCCGCTAGAGCGTGGCCCGGCAGGCTAAGTACTCCGGTTCGTCAATACGGTAACGTATCGAGAGCGTCGCTGCGCCACGCCCGTTTACCAGGCTCAGCGTGGCAAGGCGCGCGACTGAGGCATACTCTGCGATTATGTCGCAGGGAGCGCAACTAGTCGAGTCACGTAGTGACGAGACGTATTGCGAGGAGTCCGCGACGCGGCAAACTCGTTCGGGCAAGACGTTTCCATAGGACATCCATTGCTGGGGATGCAGCGGCGGTCGAATGCGAGCGTATTTACGGATCGGGGTACTAGGCCTGGAGATCCAGGTCGAGACCCGTCCCCCGGGAAGAGCGGGGCTATAGCTGCCCGATATGTTCGAGGTAAGCTTGGATATGCTCTGCGAGCGCTGAGAAATATGATTCCCCGTGGTAGCGGCCGAGATCCGGGATTCTGTAATCCGTTCCCGCAGAGGAAAGCCTCGCCGCGAGGTCCGGCATATATTCCCTGAGCCGCGAGGAAGCAAGGTATGCAGTAGAATACGCCTTCCTGTTTGCAGCCCAGTCCTCCAGCAGGGATTGAAATGCGTTGAAAACGTCGGCCCACCTGATAAAGATGACTCCCTCTCCCATGCCAAGGAACCCGAGCCACGATTCTCGATCCATGTAGAATATCGATTCCCTCCCGCTGGACCATTGCTGAAGGAATCCCCCCTCTGCCATTTCATTGAGTATGCCGTAAACGTTCCTCTGGTTTGCGTGGATAGCCTTGGATATCTGCATCGAATTGCCATCCCCTTTCAGTAAGAGGTAACCGAACACGCTGGCGCGGGAAGTAACACCGAAGAGCTTCCTCAGGCGCATAAACAGGTTCGCGCCATTGCTCATATCGGGCTTCCCGGATAATCCGCGCAGGTTTGGTCTATTGCGTATAAAGCCCCAGGCGAGAAAGGTGGGGTCAGCCTCTTTTACGCTGAGTTCCCTCTCAGAGCCCCAACTCAAGAAGAGGTTCTCCTCTTCTGGGAGTCTGAATTCATTCCACCTGTCAACCGAGGATGCAAATCTCGGGTTCTTGTTCTTCAAAGCCACGGTATCAATCGAGGCACCCAGGCATGCCTTACACCTCCGGCCGAAGATATCGGCGAGCTTCTTGAGCCGATCGAAACTGATGATCCTCGAGTTGATGGCGATCCAATCCAGAGCCTCATCAAAAAGCCTGGGATCGTAACGCCCATAGAACATGGTCGCGCAGAGCAATGCCTCGAGGTCGATCGCTCCTCTTGTTTCCGGGGGGACATTTGCATATACGCCAAGAGCCGACCAATGGCTCCAGCATATGTCGAGCATCCTGTCGAGTATACTTCTAGGAAATCCTGTCAGCGATGTCTCCATAATCCATCCATTCCAGTAGCTTGACCAACTCCCCCTTGAACGATTCAGAGGGATCCTGTTGCAGGCACCACATGGCAGCCGCTTCCATCTCCTCAATAGACGGCCCCAGTATCCTTAAGTCCTCTATATGTTGACCCTGGCTATCGACCGCAGCGTATAGTTTGAAGAAGATGAGGTCGAGCCTGGAAGAATAGTGCACGACCAGGTAGTCACCATAACGCTTCGCTAGGAGCCTTCCCGTAAACCCATCGGGCAATCCAGTCCGCACCATGCTTGTAGGACCGTTGTTGATCCAATCGACGGGAAGGTCGAAATCGACGGCGACCCTGCTTGCGGATTCAAGAAACCAATCCTCGAACTCCGCCTCGCGGAGCCCCAGGCTTTCGTTATCATCGATGATCCAGACAACGTCTATGTCTTTGGTCGCTCGCTCCATGATGCCGAGCACGTTAAGGGCCGTACTCCCGCAGACCACCAGTTCTATGTGATGTCCTCGCAGGCCAAGCTGCTCGTCCAACGCGAGAAGATAGGTTTCAACATCCCGATAGTCAAACATTGACAACCCGCCTTTCCGCGAGTAATAGTGATTAGTATACTAAAATATAGTGAAATAATAACTAAACAATAGTGTTCTGTCAACTTCACGCATCATTAGACGATATCGGTAAGCGGTATGAAACATCTGAGATGGGCCATGCTTATCGTATATCACCAATGACGTAAAGGCCGGATGAGGGAGAGAATGAATGCCGAACACCCTTATGTGGCTGGCTGCACCGCTGCCGACCCTTTTATGACCCTTATATCCCATACGCTCAACCGGCCGCGTCGAGAAGGCGGTCGAACAATCCGGCGGTGGACTGCCGTTCGCACCAAGCGCGGATGTATCCGACACCCAGGGAATCCCTCTGTATCTGGATTATCCCGAGAGCATCCTCGTAATGCTTATGGATATCCGTGCGTTTGAACCAGTCCAGTTTCACTATGATGAGGTCCTCGGGTGTAGATATGTGGACCAGCGAACCCTCCAGGTTCTCCACGGTCCTGCGCGAGAAGCGCTCGCGGTCGAATGGCGAATCCTCCAGCATCCAGAGGTCGACCTTGGTCGCCGTCTCGTTATGGATGAGGTTGAACATCGAACGAAGTCGCAGGGCTTCCAGCATCATCTCCTTGCTGATATAGAAATCGTCCTTGAAGGCTTCGCATAAGCGGTCGATGTCCGCCTCTCCGATCTCGACGAGCAGGTCGATATCGTGGGTCGATCGCGGTTTGCCGTAGAAGCTGGTCGCGAGAGCCCCGCTGAGCATGTAGGGTATATCCAATCGATCCAGCCTGTTGACCGCTTGCAGCAGGACTTCTAGCGGGCTCATCCGTAGATCCTCTTGAAGAGTTCTTCCCGTAACTCGGCGTCGCTGATCCCGGGATGCTCGCGCTTGATGCCGGCTTCTGCTATCCTCCTGACTGCGTCACTCAGGTCTGCTGCTATCTTAAGGCGTTGCTGGCCGCTCATCGCTCGCAGCCTAGCCAAGTATATCCGTTCCATCTCTCCCGATAGATCCCGGGAATGTCCCGCCATAGTATGATCTCCTGCATTCTTCGATCATCCGGTAGAGGTTGGTCCACCATTCGCCTACAGGATAATTATAAGCTCGAGAGGGGACATGATCCGGATTGCCCGACGTACCCGATCGTACGGTTACGCGCCGAGGTTCACCCTGGAGCTGATGCGCTCGATGCAGGCGTCGATGTAGGCGGGGTCCTCTATGGTGATGCGGATGGCGTCCTGCTTGCACACCATGGCGCAGCGGCCGCAGCCCTTGCACTCCTCGCCGATGACCGCCAGCTTCTTCGCGCGGCGCTTCCCTCCTTCGTCGGCCTGTGACGCCGCAGCGGGGCCGCCGTCGGCGACCTCCCTGTCCTCCAGGGTCATCTGCTTGAAGACGCATACCTTCGCGCACTCGCCGCAACCGTTGCACTTCTCCTCGTCCACCCCTATCTCGAGGCCCTCCATCTTCACCAGGGTGTCGCGCGTTTCCCGCGAGGCGTAGGGCAGGCTGGTGGATATGCAGCAGCAGGGGCAGCAGTGGCAGATGGTCATGAGGTTGTGGTGGTCCTTCTGTACGCCGAGCATGATGGCGTCGCCCTTGAACTTGCCCACGCAGGAGACGAGCCCCGCCTCCGTGGCCTGGTGCAGGTGCTTGAGAGCCTCCTCCATGCTCACCAGCCGGCCCACCTCGGGGTCGACGTTGAGCACCGCGGGGCCCAGGAAGGTGCAGCCGAAATCCGCGCCGAAGTCGCTGCAGTTCCCTCCGCTGCGGCAGGGGCAGCGCGATAAAATGAGATGGTGGCTCGCCTCGCGGATGAAGTGCTCGATGACGGACGTGGGAGCGGCAGCCCCCGCCGGAAGCTCCAGGTTCTCGTAGACGGGTATGAAGGTAAGGGTCAAGTTGTCCACGTCCAGCGCCCGCCGGCCCAACTGCTTGAGGATGGGGTAGTTGCTGAGCTTGAATATAAAGTCCTTGTACTTGTACCCGCTCAGGATGCGGTCGAAACTCTTCTTGCTCCTGCCCTTGGTCCTGGCCATCTTGATTACCCCCGGTCGCAATCCCAGACACGGAATACCGGGATGTATGTTAACACGCCGGGTATTTTCGACGCAATGTCGATTTACTGATAGGCGGAATCGATTTCGCGGAACGAAAGCAGTACCCGCGACCGGTCCATATCGCCGCAGGGGTCGCTGTCGGCTTGACGTGGCTCATCATATTCCTGGCCATCGGATACCTGTTCCTCGATTGAGAAAAGCCGTTCGACGGGGACTGAAAGCATAAGACCATTATCGAATACAGCTGTCGGACCCGGTCCCGCCCGTATTATTCGACTTCGGCGGCGAAGATGGGTGGGATGGAGAGGTGGGTGATGGAGTAGTCCCTGTCCAGCGATTCTCCCGCCATGTCCCATGCCCGGTGTAACGAATCGGCGTACTCGAAGCCCAGGCGCTCCACCACCTCTCGCCTTTTCGCGCCCACCACGATGACGCGCTCCAGGTGCTCCATGGCCAGCCCGCCCCAGTACCAGACGTAGAAGGGGTGGGCGCCGTGATAGGCGTGATGGTGGCGGTAGGCCTCGATGTATTCCCCGCGGTCGGCGAAGTCCTCCTCGAAGCGCACCTCCATCTCCCGCGGGTCGCGGGTCTCGGCCAGCACCCTCTCGTAGAACTCGATGTAGGGGAGGTGGTGGCGCCGGTGGAAGCCGGGGAGGAAGGGCTGCATGAGCACCAGCACCCCTCCCTTGCGCACCACCGGTGCCCGCATGTACAGGTTGAAGACGTAACCCAGAGCCGAGTTCATGGCGAGCAACGGGTTCATGCGCGAGAAGGCGGCGTAGGGGCAGATGTTGGGCATGGCCAGGAAGAGGGCGTCGCTCTGGCCCTCCACCCGCACGTTCTGCTGCCGGAAGAGCGCCTCCAGGGTCTTCGCGTGTACCGCGTCGGGATCCCCGGCGTGCACGGCGATGGGGGCGTAGGCGCTGCGCAGCACGGACGAGACCGCCGACTTCACCGCCTGCGGGGCGTGGCGCGAGACCTTGAAGGGCGGGGGAACCCTGTCCTTCTTCAGGGAGAGGTAGCCGTCGAGCGGCCCCGGCCATACGCGGTTGTTGAGCACCGTCTCCACGCTCATGAGCTTGACGTGCCCGGCCAGGTATCTCCCCTGTGAGCGCAGGACGTCATGGAAGCGGCTCCCGGGATCCATGATAGTGCCCCCGTCCGTGAGCACGGAGGTGTTGTGGTGGGGGCGGATGGAGCGGTAGGTGCCCAGGCCCACCATGTAGCTCTTCCATCCGCCGTTCATGCTCGTCCAGTTGACGTTGACGTAGATGGTTAGGTCGGATTCCAGAAGCTTGCGGTTGACCTCGACCGGGTACCCCTCCGGCGTGCTGCCCAGGTCCACGTTGCCCGCGGGGTCCTCGGCGTCGTGGTTCCCGATACGGGACGGCCCCATGGCCGCGCATACCCGCTTGCCCAGGAGATGGCGCAACTCCCGCTCCGTCCACTTGCGGTGCAGGCCGATGGCGCAGACCAGCGATATCCTCTCCCGCCTGACCCCCAGGGAGAAGAGCTCCTCCAGCACCACCTCCACGGCCAGACCGCGGGGGTCGCGCAGCACGGGAGGGAGGGGGAGGCAGGGATCGTCGAAGGCTATGGTCACGCTCGCATCCGGGCCCGCCAGCTCCCCCAGGGGAGGGCACCCCAGGGGATCGCGCAGGGACCTCCTCACGGCGCCCCGGTAGTCCTCGAGGGGCGGTATGGGGGGCGGCGGCTCGATCACCCGCGTGCGGTCGGGCAGCTCCACTTGCACGATGTCGTCGCCGTAGAAGACCAGCCTGCGCATGGCACACCTCCGCGTGCGTATCGTCATCGGCCTTACTGGTATTATAGGGCTGCCCGAAGCCTTTAACTACCGGCATGGGCGATGCCAGGAGGTTGCGACCTCCGCAGACGGTCAACCACGTGGGGGTGATAAACAGCCTCCTGGGGGGATGAGGGGAGCCCCGCTTCCCGCCAAACGGAAGATCTCTTGGCGTGGGATGAAGACAAGCTGGAAGTCGTGGACAGGTACCATGCCGATTCCGTTGACGAGGTGAAGATAAACGAGGGGCCGGTGGTGAAGCTCGTCAACAACCTTCTCTCCCGGGCCATCAAGGATGGTGCGGGAGAGATACGAGACAAGGAGACCGCGAGTATCGCCGTGCAGGCCGCCCTCACCGGCCACCTCCTGCTCAGCACCCTGCACACCACGGGAGCGCCGGAGACGCTGCCCCGCCTCATGGAGATGGGCATAGAGCCCTACTATATCCGCGAAGTGGTAGGGTCATCGTGGCCCAGAGGCTGGCGCGGAAGCTCTGTCCGCGCTGCAAGGAGAAATATACGCCCGACAGCGGGCTGTTAGCCGAACTGGGCCTGGACGTGTCCGCGCATTACGCCTTCTACAAGCCCTCCGGATGCAAGTACTGCAACAACATCGGTTACAAGGGGAGGACGGGCATCTACGAGGTCATGCCCATGAGCGCGGAGATACATGGACCTTCCATCGAGCAGGGCCCCCCGTCCCGCAGCGTTTGACTTGAACCTGCCATAGATAACAGAATAGCGGGTATGTTGGAGAGAGCCCGGTTGGCCGCGCGGCGACTGCTGACCATGGCCAACCTCTTCGAGAACCTGCGCGAGATATACGGCGACCGCGAGGCTTTCACGCTGGCGGAGCCGCTGGGCTACCGCCTCTTCCCGTCCGCGCGTCTTGCCTATGGGGACTGCCTGCGCTTTACCAGCCTGGCGGCGGAGGCGTTCATCCGCGTCCTCGACCTGAAGAAGGGCGAGCGGGTCATCCTGTGCGTCCCAGAGCCGGCCGAGTCGCTTCTCGTCACCGCGGCGCTGATAAAGGCGGGGGGCATCGCCGTCCCCGTGGACTACGGGCTACCGGCCTCCGATCTGGCCCGGCGCGTCCAGGAATGCGGTGCTACGCTGGCCGTCGTGGATGGCGGGGTGCTCGCGGAACGCCCCGATCTCGCGGGCTGCATGCCGGGCATCGAGCGCGCGGTGGTCTCCGGCGAGCGCTCGCGGACCCCGGAAGGCGTCCCGTCGCTAGACGAAGCGATGGAAGCCTCGGAGGGGTTCTTTCTTCCCTACACCCTGAAGCCCAGCAACGTGGTATGCCTGTTCCACACGGAGATGGGGGACGGATCTCTCAAGGCGATCATGGCCACCAACCAGGGGCTGCTGGGACCGCATCGCTGGGCGATGCCGTTTCTCCCCGCCCGTGCGGGTGGCGGGTGCATATGTACCGTTTCCCCGTCCTCGATGGCAGGGTTCTCCGCCGCGGTTCTCGCCCTATGTATGGGTTTGGGGCTGCGCTTCCTTCCGGGAAATGAGCCGGGGGAGATCATGGATGCGATGGAAGAGGGAAGACCCACGGCTTTCTTTGGCAGCCAAGAGATATTCGATTCGCTGTCACGGGCGGGCTTTTCCCGCCGCGACCTCCCCTCGGTACGCCTCTGGTTCTCGGCCGGCGGGGACCCGACGGGTGGGTTGGCCGAGGCTGCGAAGAACCCGTTACTACGCTGTGGGCCTGGACCTTCCGCCTGTTTCGTCTCCGCTTACGGCGCGGGCGGCAACGCGACCATATTAGCCCTTAAGCCGGCCGCCACCGTTTTCACCTGGCCGGAGGGATGCCCGGGCTTCGTCATCCCGCCCAACCGCGCCGTGGTGGTCGATGGGATGGGGCGTAGGCAGAGGCGAGGCCGGGAAGGCGAACTGGCCATCAAGGGTCCCTCCGTGACTCCCGGCTACTGGAATGATATCGAGGGGACCCTGGAGGCCAAGCGCGGCGGCTGGTTCCACACCGGCATCAAAGCCACGAAGCGCCGCTTCTTCATAACGCTTGGGTAGCTAGTGCACCGTCCCCTAGTACCCCGATCCGTAAATACGCTCGCAACAGGCCGCCGCTGCATCCCCGCCCG
>CAZQFX010000098.1:0-10789 GCA_964592775.1 uncultured Actinomycetota bacterium | reverse complement strand
GGGCCTGGGTCCGAAGCAGATCAAAGCCCTGAAGGAGAGATTCGCCTGATTTACCGCTCGAGGACCGTAAGAGATACATCGCAACGAGCGCTCTAAAGACACCTGCGGGTGAGGTAATGCCTCGAGGCCGGCTTTTCGTCGTCGCCGGGCCGTCCGGCGCGGGGAAAGGCACGCTCATAAGGGAATTGCTGCGACGTTACCCTACCGCCCGGTTGTCGGTGTCGGCCACCACCAGGAAGCCGAGACCGGGCGAGGCTGACGGCGCACAATACCATTTCCTGGAAAGAAGCGAATTCCTGGACCTGATCGGCCGGAGGGCGTTCCTGGAATGGGCGGAAGTGCACGGCAATCTCTATGGAACGCCGGAGGAAGAAGTCGGGCGGGAGCTGGCGGGGGGCCGGGACGTCATCCTGGAGATAGACGTCCAGGGGGCGCGGCAGGTGAGGGAGAAGGTGCCGGATGCGGTTACGGTCTTCGTGCTCCCGCCCTCGCTGGAGATCCTCGAGGAACGCCTGCGCGGCCGCGGGACGGAGGAGGAGAGAGAACTCGAGAAGCGGCTCCGCAACGCCGTCGAGGAGAGCGGTGAGAAGGAGGACTACGAATACGTGATATTGAATGACCAGCTATATCGCGCGGTGGAGGAGTTCTGTGCTATATATGAGGAAGAAAGCCCGCTGGTCGAGAAGTGAAAGAGAGCGAACGGGAGGTTACTGAAGCGTGTTGATGAAGACAAGGATCGACGATCTGCTGCAATGGATAGACAACTCCAGGTTCGGCCTGACCATAACGGCGGCGAAGCGAGCCCGGCAGATTAACAATTACTTCCGGCACCTGGGTGAGGGATTGGGTCAGGAGGCCGGACCTCAGATCAGGTCGGCCTCGAACAAGTCCCTGACCCTGGCCCTGGAGGAGATAGCCGCGGACAAGCTGGAGTTCGAGCACCCCGAAGACGGGGTGAAGTGATTGACAGGCCCTTAACGGGTTCCTCCCACATGAACTGTATTCTGCTCGGTGTGACAGGCGGGATAGCCGCCTACAAGGCGGCCGATCTCGCGCGCCAGTTCGTGATGCGAGGCTTCGTCGTGAAGGTGGTCATGACCGAACACGCCACCCGGCTGGTCGGACCGGCCACCTTCCGCGCCATCACGGGAAATCCCGTGGCCACGTCGATGTTCGCGCAGGGGGCCGCCCCCGTGCAGCACATCTCCCTGGCGAGGGAAGCCGATCTCGTGGTGGTGGCGCCCGCGACGGCGAACGTACTCGCCAAGATGGCGAACGGACTCGCCGACGACCTCCTTTCCACGGTATTGCTCGCCACGCGCGCGCCCGTACTGGTCGCACCGGCCATGAATCCCGATATGTACCGCCACCCCGCCGCGCAGGCGAACCTGGAGGAATTGAGACGCAGGGGGATCGGCGTGGTCGGTCCGGAAAGCGGCCCCGTGGCTTGCGGTGAAGCGGGGGAGGGCAGGATGTCGGAGCCGGCACGGATCTTGGAAGCCGCCCTGGAGGTCCTGGGTTTGCGAGGCCGGCTGTCGGGCTGGAAAGTCCTGGTGACCGCGGGGGGCACGCGGGAAGCGATCGACCCCGTGAGGTACATCGGGAATCGCTCCAGCGGAAAGATGGGTTACGCCCTGGCGTCGGCGGCAAGACGCATGGGAGCGCAGGTGACGCTGATCAGCGGGCCCACCCACCTCGAGGCGCCGCGGGGCGTGGAACTTATCGCGGTGGAGACGGCAGAGGAGATGTGGAACGAGGTTAACGCGCGGGCGCCGCAACATGCGGCGGTGGTCATGGCGGCGGCGGTGGCGGACTTCACGCCTGTTGCGAAAGGCGGCGAGAAGATCAGGAAGAAGGGGCGCGAGGGATTGACCCTGGAGCTCGTATCCACGCGCGATATCCTCGGCCAATTGGGAAAGGACAAGAAACGGGGACAGGTCCTGGTCGGATTCGCGGCGGAGACGGGCGAGGTCGTGGATCGTGCGCGCGAAAAACTCCACGACAAGGGGGCCGACATGATGGTAGCCAACGACGTGGCCCTGCCGGGGTCGGGTTTCGATGCCGAGAACAACCGGGCCGTGCTGCTGTTCGCGGACGGGCGGATCGTGGAACTGGACCTCATGCCCAAGGCGGAGCTGGCGGTCCGCATCTGGGAGGAAACTGCCGCGTTGCTGGAATCGTCCGGATAGGAGCCGGATCATAGCCGGAGAGAGCCGGCCGCATCGCCGCCATCGTCAAGCAGTCCGATCTCAAGGAGAGGGATAGCGAAGTCGATACATTAGTGTTATGTGAGGCGTAACGGCGAAAACGTGTTGCCCTCCGGGTGTTGGAGGAAGGCAAGTTGGCAAAGAGCACCAAGAAAGGCATCGTCCTCAATGTCTCCACCTATCCTTTGCCGACGCTCATGCCCAAGCGTGTCGACCGCAGGTCGAAGACCCTGACCTTCGATATAAATTTCGACCTCGTGGACGACGACGGCAAGAGCACCAAGATATGGTTCTACCGCGGTTTCCGCTTTCCGCCCCCCCTCAAAGACGGGGACCGCGTAAAGGTGGCAGGCAAGTTCGGGCGCATTTCAAAGGACATATTCTACGCCTCGAGGATAATAGACCCCAGGAGGGAGAGAGTATATACTGGTTTCCGTAATCGCAAGATGAAACGGGAAGAAAGAGACGAGTCGGACGAGGCCTCCCGGGAACAGCGGAACTCCGCGTGCGAGTCGGAGTGGCGGAATCGGTAGACGCGCTAGGTTGAGGGCCTAGTGAGGAGCTTCCTCATGGGGGTTCAAGTCCCCCCTCCGACACCAACATGAAACCCCGGTATGTGCCGGGGTTTAATGTTTGGTTCTTCCCGCAGAAGAACCAAATACATGATGTTTCTACGGCTTGCTCAAGCCCGTTTCCCAGCCCTCGAAGATTCGCACCGCGTCCACGGCGTCTCTTCCCAGGGCATCCAGGCCGAAACGGTCGGCGAGTTCCTGAGTGGTGCAGGCGCCGCCGATCGCGATCTTCACCTTGTCGCGCAGGCCGGCTTCGCGGATGGCGTCCACCACGTCACCAACGGAGCCTATCATGGGAGTGATGAGGACGGACATGCCCAACAGGGACGCGCCGCTCCGCTTCAACGCATCGATCACCTCAGATTCCGGCACATCCACTCCCAGATCGATCACCTTGAAGCCCGCGGCGGCGAGCATGGTGACGACGAGGTTCTTGCCGATGTCGTGTATATCGCCCTTGACGGTGAAGATGACCACCGGCCCCCTGTTCGCGGCTTCGCTTTCGGACATGAGGGGCGCGAGGACGGCCATCCCCTCCTTCATGGTCTCTCCCGCCAGCACGAGGTCGGCGAGGTAGTACTCCTCCGACTGGAACAGGTCGCCTATCTCCCTCATCCCCCCTCCCAAACCTTCGAGGGCGATATCCAGGGGAGGCACTCCGGCTGCCAGGGCTTCCCCGACCGCCGTCCGGATGTTCTCTATATCCAGTTCGACCAGGGTTATTCTGACTTTCTCGATGGCGTCCAACGATCACACCTCCGTTTGCTCGGCAGACAGGTACGCGATTCAATATTATAACCGAAGGTTTCTTCAAGCCGAGAAATCGGCGAGAAACTCGCGCATGTAGGTATTCACCAGTTCCGGTTGTTCCTGCTGCACCCAGTGGCTGCAACGGGGGATGTACCTGATCTCCAGCGGTCCATCGACCTCGGCAGAGAAGTCATAGGTGAGTTCCTTCCCCAGCGCCTCGTCCTCCTCTCCCCAGATGACGAGGGTCGGGCAGCGCACCTTCGCCCCTTCACTACCTTCCCGGCGCGGGGCGCGCAGGAACTGGCGGAAGGCGGCGCGGTAGTAGTTGATGCCGCCGGTGAGCGCTCCGGGTTTGGCGGCCGCCTCCTTGAACATGGCGATGTCGTGATCGCTGAACGCGCCCTTGTCGATGGCCCAGCCCCGGAAAACCCTGGCGATGAGACCGTAGTCGCGGGCGCGCATGACTGCTTCCGGAAGCCGCGGCAACTGAAAGAGGAACATGTAATATGAGCGCCGCAGTTGGGCCCGGTTGGTCATGAGATGGCGCATGAGCACGGCGGGTGGAGGGCAGTTGAGGATGATCAACCGGTCGACCATGCGGGGGTAATGGGCGGCGAACGGCCAGGCCACTCCGCCTCCCCAGTCGTGGGCCACCACCACCGCGCTGGACTCGCCAAGGGAGTCGATGAGCCCCCGGATATCTTGCATGAGGACGCTCAGGCGGTAGTTCCCCACGCCAACAGGTTTTTCCGTCTGGTTATATCCCCGCATGTCCGGCGCGACCACGCGGAAGCGCTCCGCCATGGCCGGGATCTGATGCCTCCAGGAATACCAGAACTCCGGGAAACCGTGCAGCATCACCATGAGGGGGCCATCACCCGCGGTCACGTAATGCATGCGGATATTGTTCACATGTGCGTACTCGTGTCTCCAGGGAAATCCTTCGCGCATGAGAGCTACCCCCTTTTCATCGGCAGGGATGTGAAACGGCCTCGTCTCTCGTAATCATATTACACCGTACCGGGCAAGAAGTGGCGGCCACGGACCCGTGGTAGTATCGAGGAACCGAAGCCTTCCGCCGCATGTTCGCGCTGCGAGGGCTGGGAAACATGGCGAGCCTGGAAGCGCGCGGGGGCAGGATGTCGGCGGTCATCGAGAACTCCTGCCCGGCACTGCTCACGGCGGGATTGATGCAAGGCGCTTTCGAGCTGCTCTTCGAACACGAGAATACGGGATGCGAGTGGGAAGTACGGCCGGATGGCGACCTGAACATCTCCATCTTCAAGCGGTAAGGAAGGACACCCCACTCCTCGAACAAGGGGTCATCGGAGGATCCTCCATCCAGTTCGCGGATGTACTGCCGCATGGAGGGAACCTTGCCCCGCAGCGCCTCCACGCTCTCGGCGAACTCCGGCGAGTAGATTATCCCGATAGGTCTCGGGTCGTCGAGGATGCACTCCAGCTCGGGTGAAGCGAGACGAAGTTCAACGCCACCATTATCCCGCCCAGTTTGTTCAAGGCCATGAGGACTCGGCCATCTGGCTGCGAGCGGAGTTCTCGCAGCAGGCGAAGAGCATCCTGTCCACGTTCCCTCCCGGATCGTCGCCGTACTACCTGGCTTCTACGCCCATGATATATACTCGTGCCATGAGTTACCAAGAGAACAGGGCGCCCTTGCTGCTCAAGGTGGCCATGCGGCAGGCTTTACGGCGGTTGCAGGACGAGGCGGATGCTTTCGCGCAGTACGAGGCGCTGGCGGGGAACCTGGGTTGGGACGAGTTGGCCGAAGCGTCGTCCGCAGCCGGGAAAGCGTTGAGGGAGGCGGCCGACAGGGCTGCCGACGCCGTGGAGGCGGCGGTGAAAGTACAGGCGGAATACGCCCATGCGCACGAGCACCCCGGCGGACACGGCCACGTCCACAGCCACCCGCATACACACGACGACCCGTCCTGACAGTAAGGAAAGCCGGCCTGGAGATCCATGGCCGCCCCTCTATCGTCATGGCCGCGCCGTCCGCTCTCATCCGGCGGACGAGCCGCCGCCGCCGAAACCCCCTCCCGAGGAGCCCCCTCCGAATCCGCCTCCTCCACCGGAACCGGAGGAACGGGGTGACGAGGTCAACGTGTTGTTGAGGTGGCCGGTCATATCGTCCAGGGAGGATGTCAGATAGACCGTGCTGAAGGCCGCGCCGGTGCCCACGTACCAGGAGGGTGGCGTGGTGTATATGTCCTGGAACTTTCTCGCCCATGCGTCGGCGACGCCGAGGACCATGGCGTAGGGCAGGTTGGCCTGGAAGTTCTCGGGGGTCATGAACTCCATTTCCTGCCTCTCCGCCGTCTCCATGTATTCGCGGAACCCCATGATGTATTCGTAGGCCCGGGAGCCCTCGCGGCTGCGCCTGGGCATGGCCCAGCCTACTATGGCCACGATGGCGCCCATGGGGATGAAGGAGAGGAGAAACACCGCGAACCAGCCCAGGTCGAACCACCCGGGAAGGATGAAGTAGGCGGCGAGGGGGGCGGCGGCCGTGAGCACCCCCGCGAAAACGTACCTGCGGCGGATGGCGCCGGGCTCCCTCGTGAAGAGCTTTTTCGCCATGACCTCCCCCACCACCCCGCGCTTGAGGATGGAGTCCATATGCACGTAGAACTTGTTTACCAGGTCGGACTCGCCGACACGGTCCCCGGCGGAGAAGAGCCCTTCCATCACCTCCCTCTCGTAAGGCAGCAGGCCGGACAGGTCGTCCGTCATGCGCTGGAAGGCGTACTTGGTTATGCGGATGATGCTCCTCTGCTCCTCCTCGATGATGGTCAGGTAACCGCGGCGGGCCAGGTCGACGATGGTCGCCGAGACGTCCTGCACGCGGGGCTTCTGGTTCACGAGCATCCCCACCATGGCCGGAGTGAGGCCCGGCGGCGGTCCGTAGCGCACCATGGTAGCCCCCGTCCTCCCCGCGTCCCTGCCTTTCCGCCACCAAGATCCCAGCATGAGAAGCAGGACGGCGGCGACGATAACGGAGGAGGATGCGATGACCGCTATGCCGCAGGCACCGTCGTATTGCCAGGGCTTGCTCACCGTACCCTTGGGAAACCGGACATCGATGGTGAAGGTCGTATAAGAAGGTATGCGCTCGACATGCCACCACAGGGTATCGCCGTCCAGCCCCGAATCGTATGATGCAGGAGGGTTGGCGATGTCCAGGTACTCGGTTGCGGCGACGCCACTCATATCCGTTCCCGGCGGAAGATGCACGGTCGTGGTCGATGATGCGATGGCCACGTCCCTGTCCAGCGGGACGGTGTCCCAATAGAGGCGGTCGTAATCCTGCGCGAAGATCGTGGCTCCCGTGATGCGATAGGAGACGATCCATCCCCTCTGCTCGTCCCGGGCATCGAAATCGATACGCACGGTCTTGCCGCCCCCGTCCGATTCGGCGCTCCAGAGTAGGGGGTCGTATGGCTGTCCGTCGAGGCCATAGACCTGGATGTCGTGGTAGCGCACATGGCCGTAGGTACGGCCATCGAAACCGTAGGCGGGTTCCGTGCTCAGGGAGCGGGTGAGGTGGGTCCAGCCTCCCCGGAAATTGGCCACCTGGGTCTCCCGCACGTCGTACGAGGAATCCCCGTTAACGGTGACCTCCACGTCGAAGCGCTCGAAATCCCAGCTCCTCTCCTCGTGTTGCTGGAAGCCGGCGCCAGCCAGGTCCATGGCCGAAGAAGGCCAGTAGCATCTGATGGAATAGGAAGCAGCAGCGGGGAGGTCGGCGGCCTCGACCACCGCGGTACTGCCGCCTACGAATCTTTGGGTGATCTGGCCCGGATAATCGACCGTATAGACGTCGAGTTCGACCTGCGATTGATCCACTTCGGCGGGAAAGCGCAAAGTGAGCGAAGAGTCGGCAACGGGCGAATCGCGCTCCGCCGGGACCGCGCTCCACTCGGGGATACCCACGCGTTCCCCCGCCAGCTCGAACGCACCGTATAACCGGTATTCGAAGATGTAGGTGGCCAAAGGGCCGGCACCGCTGCTGTTGCACCACAGCATATACCCGTCCTCTCCCTCATGGAAAGACCATTGATCCTCCGGAAGGACGGACCCATCTGCTCCCAGCACCCTCGCGTCGACGAGCTTGCCATAGGAGAAAGGGATATAGAGGCCGACCCAGTCCGTGGAGTCCCGGAACTCGTAGGTGGCCTTGTTGCGCGCCAGCAGCGATCCGTCGGAGTTGATGGTCAGCTCGGTGTGGAAAGAATCGTACACGTAGGAGGATTGGGCCATGGATGGTGAGGGGCACAGCAGACAGGGCATGGAGAATAGAAACACGGCCGCCAGGACGATAAGCCCCATGCGGGCCTTCTTATCGGCCATGTGACGCATCCGACCAGGCATCCAACTCCTCGCGACATAAAATGAAGGTCACCCGTTGCGGGGTTCTTGGTCGTAATGAGAATACCACCTTTTTTACGACGGCGCTTCAGCATTAGTTGCGAGGGACGGCGAACATGTGCGGCGCCACCGGGCCGCCGGCCCTCTTTGCCGCCCACGCTTATCGGAGAAGAGCCATTTATGCGGCGGATCGCCAAATGGTAGAATCCCATTAAGCGATGCCGCTGTTTCCCTTCCCGGCCGTCGCTATGAATGCGGAGGATGGGACGTCGCGGTCGTTGTCCGGCCCCGCAAAGTCACGGATATATGCGCTATTGGCGGGAATGACTCGGGAGACGGCACCGGCTGACACCATAAGCGAGGAGAAGAATTGGTTCAGACACTGGCACGCTGCCGCTCTTGCGGCGTTCCCGTCAGGATTGCGGAGTGCCTGGAGTGGCAGCCCGGCGGGGAGATAACCATCCGCCGTGCGAAGCCCCTCCGACTCGCGCTGCTTGACGCACGGACCATGGACGATATCGTTGCCGGCGTCACGTCCGTCGCCGGAGAGGATGCTTGCGTTGAGGCGAAAAAAGCCGCTACGCGCACCGCGGCCGGCAGATTCGTAACGGGGATCAGGGGAAAGCTGTCTCGCTACGGCGCGGTCAAGAAAAGGGTCCTCGAGGCAATGGAGAGCTACTCCCTGCTCTTGGGGATGGGGAGGATCGAGGTCGAACGCCTCACGCCCGGGGAGGGTGGCTCGTTGATCCTGCGCAGGCCATTCGAGAAAGGAATGGTGATGGCCGGCATCGCCGGGTTGCTGGAGGAGATGGACCGCTGCAGGTATACGGGTTCGCTGTCCGTAACCGGCGATGACGTCTATCGCCTCGACCTCGCCGTCGACGAGTCCCGGGGACCGGTGGCGGGCTCCCCGCATGAAGAGGCCCTCTTCCGTGAAACCCGGCATGGCGGGGCGGGGTACGAGAGTTGCCGTCTTTGCGGTTTGCCCCTTTCCATATCGCCGTTTCTCTGGGATGAACTGTACGGTGTAGTGGATGCGGGAGCGGGAGGAAGAAGAGTCGCCTTCGTGCCCGCATACGTACTCGATACGCTGGGGCGGTTGGTCCGGGGGGAAGGCGATAAGGGGACGGAGGCATTCATCGAGGAGGCGGTCTTCGCGTCCACCCTCGGAAGCCTTGCGGGCGGCACGAAAGACGCATACGAAGGCGCAGGCTTGTTGGCGGGCGAGAGCTGCGGGAAGGCCGCCCTGGATATCATGCGCACGAGGGGATGGGGAGCGGTGGCGGGGGACAGCCTGGACGGGGGTGAGTGGCGGGTCGAGATCCTGGACCCCGTGCATGACGCGCTCGTAGCGGGCTGGTTGCGTGCCGTATATACTGTCGCGTTGGGAAAGGAACCCAAGGTCGAGGTGCGGGAGGAACCCCCGTATACGGTGTTCGAAATGGGGTAGGGCCGCACTCGCGGAGATGTTGAACAAGGGCATCGGGAATCGGAGCAACCGGAAAAGGAGGTAGGTGTAATTGTATAAGGAGCAATTCTCCCTGGAGGGCAAAGTGGCCATCGTCACCGGCGGGAGCAGGGGGATCGGGCAGGCCATCGCCGAGGGCTATGCCGAGATGGGAGCCAGGGTGGTGCTGGCCAGCCGCAAGGCGGAGGCCCTGGAAGAAGTGCGCGAGGGTATCGAGGCGGCAGGAGGAGAGGCCTGCGTCATACCCACACACATGGGGGATCTGGAGGGTATCAGCCGTCTCGTGCAAGGTACGCTGGATAAATACGGCACCATCGATATCCTGGTGAACAACGCCGCTACGAATCCCATTTTCTGTGGTACCGCGGACGTGGAAGCGCCGGCCTACGACAAGATCATGGAGGTGAACGTCAAGGGCCTCTTCTTCCTTACCCAACAGGTGGGAAAGGTGATGTGCGGCAAGGGACGCGGAGCGGTGATCAACGTATCCTCGGAAGCCGCTTTCTGCCCCACGCCTTTTCTGGGGGTCTATTCCATCTCCAAGGCGGCCGTGAACATGCTCACCAAGGTCTTCGCCCAGGAATGGGGACTGAAGGGGGTGCGGGTGAACGGCATCGCCCCCGGGCTGGTGAAAACGCATTTCAGCGAGGCCTTATGGGGCAACGAGGCCATACTTCAGGCGGCCCTGGCATCCATACCCCTGGGGAGGATGGCCGAGCCCGAAGAGATGGTGGGACTGGCCATCTTCCTTGCTTCAGACGCCTCCAGGTACATTACCGGACAGGTGGTCCTTATCGACGGCGGGCGGGAGATATCAGCCTGATCGTAAAGCGGCCTGATCTGCGATGGAAGGGAGCTTGAGGCGAGCGCCTCACTCTGGGATCCCATCGAGGTGGGAGGTACCGTACTCCGCAACCGGGCGGTAATGCCCGCCATGGGCACCGGCTACGCCACCCGGGAAGGACGGGTTACCGAACGGCTGAAGGCATACCTGAGAGAAAGGGCGGAGGGAGGCGCGGGACCGGTGGGCATGGAGACGGCCTGTTTCCTCATCGCCGAGGGGCGCGACGTGACCGTGGTAGACGAGAGGGAACAGCCGCCGCTATCGCCGCTTACCTCCCACGGCTATTTTCTTCACCGTGAATTGCGGCGGCACGGCACGCTCCTTTTAGGGGCCAGGGTACTGAAGGTGACCGGCTCGGGGGCGTTGATCGAGAAGGACGGTGAAAGCAGGGAGATGGAAGCGGATACCGTGGTGTGGGCCGTAGGCTCCGAGCCCGAGACCGCGTTCGCGGAGAGTGCATGGGAGGCCGGGGTCGCCGTGGTTTCTGCCGGGGACGCGGTAGCGCCGCGGCGACTGCTGGAAGCGGTGCACGAAGGGTACGGGGCTGCGCGTGAGCTGCTGT
>CAZQFX010000097.1:6045-10885 GCA_964592775.1 uncultured Actinomycetota bacterium | reverse complement strand
CTACGGCGGCGGCCGACATATCTCAACGCTTCGAGCGGCTGAATAATGGTGCCCCCAGCGGAATTCGAATCCGCGTCACCGCCTTGAAAGGGCGATATCCTAGGCCTCTAGACGATGGGGGCATGACCTCGTTTTTCGCCGGCGCCATGCGCCTCAGTATATGATATCATCCCCGCCGGGATCGGCCCCGGCGCGGGCCATAACGATTTAAGCATCTCGGCAGTTCAATATCAATCCTTTTTAACCGATAAGGGAGTAGAGGAGACGATACGCGGGATCACCGTACGGGGGGCGCATCTCTCCTTGCCTGCGAAGCGGTGTTGCCGGCCGGAGGATGCATGCACATGGAAGAGAACCTGGCACGGGACATGGAACGGGTTGAGGGCGCCGGCCTTTCCGGGGACGAGGAGACGCGGCTGAGGTCCGTGGTGGACATATTCTCCCGCCTCTCCATCGCCTGCAAGTCCCGCTCCCTCTACCCGGCGGAACACCCGACGGCCGTCGACGCGGTGATACTGCTCCACGCGGTGATGGAGGACTCCCTCGGCGTTACGCCCAACCTGGTGGTGAAGGTGGGCAAGGACAGCCTGATCTGCGATGGCCACGTGGTGGCCCCCAGGATGGAGAGCCTGCACCTCCTCGCCTCCCGCATCCGTTCCCTCAATATACGGGAGATAGCCATTAACGCCGGGGTGTCTTTTAAGGAGGCCGAAGCCCTGGTGGAGCTGCTGGTCTGCGATGCGGACGAACTGGACAAGGCGGGCGGCCCCGAGTCCTTTCTGCTGGTCAAAGGCGTGAACAACATCAACGTGGTGGAAAGCTCGGCACAGAGAACCGACGAGGAGAAGGAGGAGGCCGAGCTCCGGGCCGGGGCGGAACCGGAACCACGGCCCGAGGAGGAGGAAGGGCCCGTATCCGTCGCTCCCGATCAGGTCGGCGACCTGCTGGAGCTGCTGCTCGACCCGGAAAGGCTCGGCCGCACGCTCATGGCGCTCAGTGGTGAGAATGGGGAGCCCCTGGCCGGCGAGGAACTGGCGGATGCCGCCTTCGCTTTCCTGAAAACCGCCGGCGCCATCATGGCGAGGGAACACCCGGAGCGGGAGCGGGATTGCCTCCGCTGCATGGCCGAGTCCCTTCTCTTCCTGGATACCGAGGTACGCAACCAGGTCCTGCTCAGGAGAATGCTGCCCGGGCTGCGGGACGAACCGTTCTGCCCCGCGGTCCTCAACCAGTTCAACGCCCAGGAGATGGCCGATTTGCTGAGCTATCTCCTTCCCCTCATCCCCGAACTCACGCCGAAGACCGGAAGCCTGCTCAAGGCCATCGGGTTCCGGGATAACGAGGTCCGCCATGCGGTAAGGCTGTTGCTGGCCAAGCTCGTGGACCTGGGCCAGATACCGCCCCCCCTGCTCGCCTCCCTGGAGGCGGCGCAGGAGATAGGGGTGCCCGCGGGCCGGAAGTCCAGCCAGCTCCCCACCCTCGAGGAAGTGAACGACATCCTGGGGGAATACCGTCCGGAGGAACTCGACGAGATAAGGCACATCTCTGAGTTCGACCCTATGGCCGTCATGCCCATGGACACCACGCCCATGCTCCTGGACCTGCTGGGGAAGGGGGGGAGCCTGGATAACCCGGGCAAGGCGCTGGAGCTCCTGGAGCAGAATTTCTGGACCCTGGCCATGTCGGCCGAACTGGTTATGGCCGCGGAGGTGCTGCGGGGGAGCAAGCAACTGCTGCAGAATATCGATCCCGCCATCGACCCCTACCGTTCCGACCTTCAGCACATGCTGGAGGAAGCGTCTAGCGACAGGGTGATCAAGCGCATCATCGCGTTGGCGTGCAGCCGGCGCGGCGACCGCCGGATGGTGGAGGGGCTGAAGCGTTACACGAGCGAGCTGGGCGAGAAGGGCGTCTCCGCCATGGTCGAGGCCCTGGGCGCGGAAGAGGACATGTCCGTGCGCAAGTACATCGTGGATACGCTCATTGCCTTGTGCCGCGACCGCGTGCAACTCCTGGGGGCTTACATGGACGATCCGCGGTGGTTCCTGGTGCGCAATATCATCACCATCCTGGCCAGGATCCACACCCCCGAGGCCATACCCTACCTGCGCAAGGCTTTTTACCACCCCAATCCCAAGGTGAAAGCCGAGACCATCCGGGCATTGGGACTTACCGGCGGCTACGCGGCGGGCGAGATCCTGATGCAGGGGTTGCAGGACCCGGATGAGAAGATGCGGGTGCTGTGCATCCGCTGGATCGGCAGGCTGCGAGATGCGCGCGCCGTGAACCGCCTGATGCTGATGCTCGAGGACAACGAGCCGGGGGCGGAGAGCCCGCACGTGAAGAAGGAGATAATCGTGAGCCTGGGCGAGATAATGGCTCCCGAGTGCCATGAGGTCCTCATGAAATACCAGAGCAAGCAAAAGCGGTTCAACCGCGCCGAGTGGCTGGAGATAAACCAGGCGGCCTCCGAGGCCCTGCGGTGCCTGACGGCGAAGTTTCCCCACCTGGAGAGGAAGAGATGAACGAGGAAGAGGCGAGAGACATCCGGGAAGCGGTGAGCAGGAAGCAGGAAGCCCTCGATTACTTCCGCTCCCGGGGCGGACTGGAGAGAGCGCGCGATTTGTTGCGGCTGTTCTCCGGCGCCAAGAAGGCCGCCTCGATCTATCCCCCAAACCACGAGATCTGCATCAGGGCCTTCACCGACTTCATGCGCGCCTTCAAGGACTACCTGGCCTGGCGCCCGGACTTCTCGCTGCGCGTCATCGGGGAGGAGTTCTTCTACGAGGAAAAGCTCATGCCCCGGGAGAGCGTGCTGTATTACCCCCTGATAAAGGAACTCCAGGCCAAGAGCATCGGGGGTATTGCCATCCAGGACGGCCTGGCTCCGGGGGAGTTCGCCGACTTCCTGTACCTCCTTAACATGAGCGTAGACGAGCTGGAAGCGAAGGGCGGCCTGGCGCGTCTCATGGAGGAGAAGGATATATTCAACATCACCCTGGACGAACCCGGGACCTGGGAGGAAAAGACGCGCGAGATAAAGGACAGGCTGAGCGCGCGGGAGGAGTACTTCGAGGCCGTGGACGTCATCCGCGAGCTCGCGGACCAGGTGATGAGCGACCGCCGACTGTCGCTGAGCAAGGCCAACCGCGTGGTGGGCGTGATGCTCAACCGCGTGGGCGAGAACCGTTCCGCCGTGCTGGGGCTGGCGACCATCAAGAGCTACGACGAGTACACCTCGTTCCACTCCGTCAACGTGCTCATCCTCTCCCTGGCGCTGGGCTCCATGCTGCCCCTCGACCGCAGCGCCCTGATGATGCTGGGCACGGGGGCGCTGTTGCACGACCTGGGGAAGATAACCATCCCCCAAGGCATCCTCAACAAGACCGGCCCCCTCACCACCAGGGAATGGGAGATGATGCAGGACCACCCGGTGAGGGGGGCCGACATCCTCCTCGCCCAGCCCGGCGTACATCCCCTAGCGGTGATGGTCGCCTACGAGCACCACGCCCGCTACGACCTCGCCGGCTATCCCAAGGTCACCGGCAAGGAGCGCATCGGGCTGTTCTCGCGTATAGTGGAGGTCTGCGACGTCTACGACGCCATGACCTCGGCCCGGCCATACCAGAAGGCCCGCACTCCCGACCAGGCCATGCGCGTGCTGGTCAAGGACATGGGCACTGCCTTCGACCCCCTGCTGGTCAAGGTGTTCATCGACATGATGGGGCTCTTCCCCGTGGGGACCCTGGTGCGCCTGGCCACGGGCGAGATAGGGGTCATCTACGAGCCGGGCGAGAGCGACGCCCTGTGGCCGCTGGTGAAGGTGATACGCGGCCCGGAGGGCGGCGAGGTCGAGCCGCACCTGGTGGACCTCGTCTACCTAAAGGAGACGATCGGGGAGGTGGAGCAGGCCATCGTGGAGGCCATCCACCCCGAACAGCTGGGCATAGACCCCCAGGAATATTTATAGGGTCAGAGCTACATTGCAGAGTTAACACTTTGGTAGACCCCAAAGTGTTAACAACGAGAACCCTTCGTCATTGCGAGGAGGAGTCCCCGACGCCGAAGCAACCTCAACGCGCCCGAAACGCCGCAGTTGCGTGCCCGGATGACGTGATCCTCTTGAAGAGCCGCATCAGGGGTATTGCCCGGTTCACTCTTTCCAGAGGATCCTTACACGGGCGAAGAGTATGGCGGAGACCGCGACGCAGACCATGGCCAGGATCCACGCCCCGGTATAGCCGCCGGACTTGTCGTAGATGAACCCGGTGAGATAGGGGCCGGCGGCGCCCCCCAGCGCCCCTCCGGTGGTCACCGCCCCGAAGATGGCCCCCATGTTCGCCTTGCCGAAGACCTCCGCGCAGATGGCGGGGATGACCGGCCCGTAGGCGGCGAAACCGGAGCCGAAAACGGCGGCGAAGAGCATGAGCGACCATACGTTCTCGACGAACGGCAATATGATCAGTCCCAGCAGGAGCAGGGCCAGAGAGGGATAGAGGGCCATCTTCTTCTCGCGCGTCCTGTCCGACAGCCAGCCGAAGAAGAACCTGCCGGCGATGGAAGCGGCCCCGAACACGGTCACCGACCACAGGGCCCAGCCCTTGTCGATGCCGCGGTCGGTGGCGAAGGGGACCTGGTGAAACTGCACGCCATAGAGGGCGATGACGATGAATATGAACGCGAGGAAGAGGAGCCAGAAGGACGGGGTGCGCATGGCCTCCCTCAAGGGCATCCCGCCGGGCGGGGCCGCGTTCCCGCGCCAGGGCTCGCCCGCGCCCGCCCCGCTTCCGCCCCCCCCGACTCCGGGCGCCTTTTTCCCAGCCTCTCCGCCTCCGGGTAC
>CAZQFX010000097.1:0-5945 GCA_964592775.1 uncultured Actinomycetota bacterium | reverse complement strand
TTCCGCCCCCCCCGACTCCGGGCGCCTTTTTCCCAGCCTCTCCGCCTCCGGGTACCTTCTTCCCCCGCAGGAGGAAGAACGCGGGAATGGCGAGCGCGAAGGCTGTGTATCCCAGGAACTGGAAGGATGCCCTCCATCCCCAGTGCGACTGCACCACGCCGGTGATACGGGGGAGGATCATGGTCCCGAAACCGATGCCCACGGTGGCGATTCCCAGCGCCAGCCCCAGCTTGCGGCGGAACCACATGGCCACCGAGGTGTTGGAGGGCACGAGCCCGATGCCATTCCCGCCGATGCCGAAGACCACTCCGAAGTAGAGCACCAGGGTGAAGAGGTCGCCGGCGCGCGAGCACATCCACAGGCCAGCCCCGGAGACGAGGGCCCCCGCGACCATCACCCAGCGCGGCCCGTAACGGTCCACCAGCCTCCCCGTGAGCGGCGCCAGGAACGCGTAAATCAGTATGCAGACCAGGAAGGGTACTGAGACCGCGCTGCGCCCGATGTTCAGCTCGTCGGCGATCTCCTTGACGAAGACGGTCTGGGTGCCGCGCACGCCGTAATTGACGAACATGACCAGGAAGGCGACGCCCACCACTACCCAGCCGTAATAGAGGCCTCTGCGGGTTCTATTCAGGTTATCCATTCCCACTTCCAGGTCTGCGAGCGGCGGCTATGCGCCGCGGGACGCCCGTTTCCGGGTCAAACACGCCATGGGTCGCATCGGTCCGCCGGCAAGATGTCCGACGCCGTAGGACAGCCGTTCTGCACCGCAACCGCGCCCATCGTCGGCCTTTACTTGCGGGCCGGGCCGCATCCGCCGCCGCCCCGTATTATGTGCCGGAGAAGAACGCTCCCCGTTCCCCTTTCCTTCTCACCTTCCCGCGCGCAGGCTGAAGTCGCGCAGGACCGCCGCGGCGTCCACCGCCTCCTCGACATCGTCGAAGATGGGATAATCTACCATGCGGCGCGCCTGCGAGCGCACGTCGTCCGTGGTCAGCAGGCTGAACACCAGCGGTTTGCCGTGCTTGCGGATGAGGTCGCCAAGGTCGGGCATGATGTTCTTGCGCAGGCCGTGGACTCCCCCCGTGGTCACCTCCCCGGAGGACATGCGGGCGATGAGGAGCATGATCACCCCGTCGACGTAATCCTGTTGCATGAGGCGGTCCATGATATACACGCGGGCGTCGGAGTCGTGCACGTCGCCCAGGTCGACGGGATTGGAGATGTCGATCACCCCCGCCCGCAGGTGCTCCCTGATGTCCTCCACCAGGGAATCGGGCAGGCGCGGGAACTCGAAGCCTCGCCGGGCGCACTGGTCGGAAGCCAGCACCAGGATGCCGCCGGTGGGAGAGACCAGGGCGATGCGGTTTCCGCGCAGGGGAGGCAGGGAGAAGACCTTGGCGTACCTCGCGAGGTGGGCCATGCGGTCAACGCGGATGATGCCCGCCTGGCGAAAGGCGCCCTCGAGCACGGCGTCGTCGTTGGCCAGGGCGGCGGTGTGGGATTGGGCGCTTTCCCGCGTGAGCGGCTCCACGTTGGCCTTGTACACCAGGACCGGCTTGTCGATGCCGCGGGCCGCTTCCAGCAGCTCCCGTCCCCGCCCCACGTCCTCCAGGTACATGCATATGACCGAGGTGGCGGGATCGCGCCCCAGGTAGCGCAGGAAATCCACCTCGTCGAGATCGGTCTTGTTCCCGACGCTCACGAACTTGGCGAAGCCCGTGTTCTCGTCCTTGAGCCGAGCGAGGAAATCCAGCCCTATCCCCCCGCTCTGGGCCACGATGCTCACGCCTCCGCGCGGCAGGTCGGGGGGCACGGGCACGAAGGGCAGGCAGAGCCCGGTATGGGCGTTGATGACCGTGAGGCAGTTGGGGCCGACGAAGCGTATGCCGTGCCGGCGGGCGGCCTCCAGCAGGGCATCCCGCGCGGAATCCCCGCCTCCCGCGAACTCCTCGAAGCCCCCGGTGGGGATGGCCAGGCGGGTGATGCCCTTGCGCCCGCACTCGTCCACTATCCCCGGCACGGCCGCGGCGGGCACGATGATGACGCCCAGGTCGACGCTCCCCGGGATGTCGGAAACCGAAGGGTAGAGGGGATGGCCGAAGGCCTCTCCCCCCCTGGGATTGACGCAGAACACCTTCCCCCCGTATCCCCAGGCTATGAGGTTCTGTACGATATATCCGCCCAGGTTGCCGGGGCGTTCGGAGACTCCGACTACTGCTACGCTTTCTGCTTCGAATATGCGTTCCATGGCGGGATAATTATAGCATCGGGGCATGAACGGGGGCGGCGGAGACAGGGCCGGTCAGCACGATGATGAGGCCCGTGCCGGTGAAGGCGCCAAGCCGCCGGACTTTCCGACGTTCCCCCTCTACTCGGGAACTATTCGCAGCACCCTGAATTATCCGCTTCTTGACCGTCAACGCGGGAGATATAATGTCTTTGGGCCGTTAGCTCAGTCGGTAGAGCACCGGACTTTTAATCCGGGTGTCCTGGGTTCGATCCCCAGACGGCTCACCAGAGCATAAGAGCAGGTCAGAGGGCACAATGCCCGATCTGCTCTTTCCTTCTATGGAAGACGCGTAATCCAGGAAAAGAGGCTAGAATGGCCGAAGCTCATGCGAATGATCTTCGAGGAGCTGGACGTATGCCCCGAGAAGGAACAAAGAGCAGGCTGAGCTTGAGACCGAACGAAGGTCGGATGAGCTGGTCATGGTGCGGAGTTAGCGAAATGGGTTAAAATAAAGGCCCGATGGGTACGAGATATAGAAAGTGGATCATTGAAAAGGAGGAGCCGGGGAGCCTGGAGAATATGTTGGATGACATCTTCTCATGGCTCTTCGGGGGGAGATAGAGATGGCACGGCCGATTGAACCGACACCGACGCTGAAGGGAAAGAGCGTTGACCTCTTCTGTAGGAGCATCACCAACGTGGAATATAGCCCGCAGAAAGATCGCCTCTTGAAGGAGGCGCGGGAAATCCACAAGGAGCTCAACAAGCATCGCCAGTCCTTCCCGTCCGTCCTGAAGGGGCGGGATGACTGATCTTCATGGATTCAACATAGTACGGACAAAGACCGATACTGAATATGGAGTAGGAGAAAAAGAGGGAAAACCATGGTGAAGAGCAACAAAGGCAGATTTGTCTTTTGTGAGGTTTCCAAGGGCGAGAAATATTATATCGCGCGATGCCTCGAAGCGGACATCTTTTCCCAAGGTGAGACCGAAGAAGAAGCCCTCAAGAACCTCCAGGAGGCCATTGAACTATACTTCGAAGATGAGGAGATGCCTCTCGGTATCCCCGATCCCATTCACGAGAGCCTGAACGAGAGGCCCTTGACCGTCGCCATCAATGTCTCCTGAGCGCTCTTCGCCTCGTTCGGGCAAGGACATCATCAAGGCCCTGCAAAGCATCGGATACGAGCGCGTAAGCACCAAGGGCGATCACGCCAAGATGAGAAGAAACAGCCCGAAGCATACCGTCGTCATTTCCCTATACGAGGAAATCGATATAAGTCTACTCGCCCGAATCATCAAGCAGATCGAGGAAAAGAACCCGGGCCTGGACTTCAAGTCACTTCTCTACCGGTAATAGATACCCTACGAAATAAGCGGAATCTAAAAAGTTCTTCTGCAATAAATGTGGACGGATAGGGGATGAGGATGGTCAACTCAGGCCTACAAGCGAGGACGACCGTGGTTGAATATAGGGAGTTGACCACAAGGAATTCAATGTCGGATAATACGATATATGATGTCGTATATTACGACATTGGAGGATTGATATGTATATCCAGAGGGAACTCGCAGGAAGCGTCGAGAAGGCCTTGCGGGATATACCGGTCGTCGTCGTGACCGGAATGCGCCAGGCGGGGAAGAGCACCATGTTGCTGTCGGATCCTCGGCTGAGCTCCCGGCGTTACCTTAATCTGGATGATTTCGCGATTATGCGTTCGACCCAGGAGAATCCGGACGCGGTCATAGGCAGCCTGGACGAGGCCACCATTGACGAAGCGCAGAGAGTTAAAGAGCTCTTCACGGCCGTAAAGAGGGCCGTCGACAATGAACGCAGGCCGGGCAGGTTTCTGCTGTCGGGCTCGGCGAATCCCGCCTTGCTGAGGGGGGTCTCGGAGAGCCTGGCCGGAAGAGCGATCTATTTCGAACTCCCCCCCATGAGCAGAAGGGAAATACGTGAGAAGGTCAAGACGCCACCCTTCCTTATAGAATTCCTGCGTCAGCCCGTACTGCCCAAACGAAAGAGCATCCAACCGTTGCATGACATGGAGGTCCTCAAGGGGGGCTTGCCGCCGGTCGCTCTGGATGAGGTCGGCGAGCCGAACACCTGGTTCACGGGATACGAGCAGACCTACCTCGAAAGGGATCTGCGGGATATAGCGGCCGTGGAGAACGTGCTGGGGTTCAGGGACCTCCTGAAGTTGGCGGCACTGCGGACCGCCCAGATACTCAACATAGCCGGCCTGGCGAGGGACGCGAGCCTGGAGGCAAAAACCGCCGCCCGCTACCTGGGCTGGATGGAGGCAACCTACATCGTCCGCAGGATACAGCCGTTCCTGAGGAACAAAGCCAGCCGTGTAAAGAAGTCGCCCAAGCTGTATGTCTCGGACTCAGGGCTGGCGTGTTACCTAGTCAATTGTCACGATCTCGCTGGCGATCCCATGAGGGGAGCCTTGTATGAGACATACGTCTTTCAGAACCTCGCCGCCATCGCATACAACAACATCCCCCCGGGACGCATATATTACTGGCAGACCCAGGCGGGACGTGAAGTCGACTTCGTATTGGAGATGGGCCGCGACGTACTGGCTATCGAGATCAAGTCGGGAGAGAACTGGACGAGGAGGGACCTGGTCGGGCTAAGGGAGTTCCTCTCGGCGACGCCCCGATGCAAAGCGGCGATAATCGCATACAACGGCAAGGAAGCGATAAGGCTGGACGAGAAGCTCTGGGCGATACCCCTTAGTCTGCTCCTCTCCTGATGGTTTCTTCATCAGGGGTCGAGTCTCGATTATAGAGTTCGCTACCATTATCTGGAATAATATTCGATTTTCGAGACCCGACCCCATCCTCGCAAGGCAACCTTATGAGCGAGCGTGCTCGAGCCGAGCCTTGGCGACATTCCTTTGATAGTTATTGGAGTGATACCGGCTCGTAGACGGAGCCCATGAAGAGGATGGTATCCGTCTGACTGTCGACGATGGCGAAGAAGAAGGGCCGGTCCACCTCCATGACGAAGTAGGATTCTGGCAGTTCGCTTTCGAAACCACTGGTCATACCGATATCGGTAGCCGCTGACGCTTCCGTTCCCTCCTCGCTTACGCCAATGGAGTTTTTCTGGATAATCCTATCTATCCACAAGGGCGAGATTCTTGCCATGCGTGGGAATGCGTTGCCCATAAAGGCAGAGCCTATCCCAAGGGAGGAGAGGGCGAGACTTAGATCAACCTCGAAATCTGCCCCGAAATGAGGCAGTCCTACCTCTACCCTCGAGGGGGCAAATGATCTCATCCACTTCTCCCACCTCGACGAGTCGAGTCTGTCCGTGAAATCCTTAAGGCTCATTCCTTCGCAGGGCAGGAAGATGTACATGCCAAAGCGCTCGTTCCCATCATCTTGGGAGAAGCTTTCATAGGGCAGCCTCACTGCCTGGACTTCCTCGTTCTTCATGTACTCGAATTCGCTGGTCCGGTGCATCATGGAGACCTCCTTCGTCCCGCCGTCCGCGAGGTAGAAGGGGGCCTCGGCGGTCATCGCATGCTCGAAACGGTGTGCCCACATTCCATTGAAGTAAAGGGCATTTACGAGCATGATCTCGATATACCTGAGATCGAATCCCGAGGTGATATTTTCTATCTTGCCAAATGTCTTCTCATCCACCCAGGCGTTGATGACCCCGGCGGCCTCCCCGCCCTGGAAGTCCACGCCGG
>CAZQFX010000096.1:0-10913 GCA_964592775.1 uncultured Actinomycetota bacterium | reverse complement strand
CATGAATGGGAAACAAGATATGGTACCGCAAAGGCTATTTTCGGAACAGCCTGTTGGAGATCCTGCCCTGAGAACATGCGGTGGTTCGCGGCTCTTTCAAGATCCAAGATTCGAGACACGACCCCATGGCACGCAAACGGGGCGTTTGCGGATGTGCTATATTCAACCATATGTCCGCGGCCATACAGGCGCTGCTCGGACGCGGCAGGGCAAAAAAGGTGGTGCTGCATTGGACCTCGAGGCGGCTCTCTGGATAGCGGCCGGTTATCTGCTAGGCTCCATCCCCTTCGGGCTGGTGGTGTCCAAGCTGCTGTTCAAACAGGACCTGCGCAAAATGGGATCGGGGAACATAGGCGCCACCAACGTGCTGCGCAATTTCGGAGCGCAGCCGTTCATCGCCGTCATGCTGCTGGACATGGCCAAGGGCGTGGCCGCTGTGGCTATCGGCAGGGCGATCGGGTTGGGCCCCAACCTGTCGCTCCTCGCCGGCCTGGCGTCGATCATCGGGCATAACTGGAGCGTCTTCCTGAAGTTCAAGGGGGGCAAGGGCATAGCCACCAGCGGCGGGGTGATCATCGCCGCCTACCCCTGGCAGGTCATAGTCGCGGTGATGGGGGCTTTCCTCCTGGCCGTGCTGCTCACGCGCATAATGTCCCTGGGCTCCATCACGGCGGCGGTGGCCTTTCCCGTGTCATCGGTGATCTCTTTATGGGGAGACATGGGTGAGTACTGGCCTTACATCGCCATCGCCGTCCTGGCCAGCGTTTTCGCCGTCTACAAACACCGCGAGAACATCAAGCGGCTGCTGAGAGGAGAGGAGCCGAAGATAAAGCTCGGAAGGACCCCGCCCGGGGAGGCCGGGACATGAAGGTAAGCGTGATCGGAGCGGGCAGCTGGGGAACCGCGATGGCCGCGCACCTGGCGCTGCTGGGCAACGAGGTGAGGGTGTGGGCCAGGGAACCCGAGGTGGTGGAGGGCATCAACCGCGCGCACGCGAACCCCCTTTTTCTCAGCGACGTCGAACTGCCGTCCGGCATGGTGGCTCACGGCGACGTGGCGCAAGCCCTGTCTGGATCGCAGGTGGTGGTGATGGCCGTGCCATCGCGCTGGACGAGAGAGGTCGCGCATGCCATGGCGGATCGCGTGCCGCGGGATGCCGCAGTCCTCAACCTCGCCAAGGGCTTCGACTACGGCACCAACCGACGGCTCTCGGAGACCATCGCCGAGGAACTGGGACGTGACGCCGCTATGGGCGTGGCGGTGCTCTCCGGCCCCAACCACGCCGAGGAGGTGGCGAGAAAGGTCCCCAGCGCCACGGTCATCGCGTCCGGGGACCCCGAGCTCTCCCGCGGCCTGCAGGCCTCCTTCAGCTCCCCTTATTTCCGCGTCTATACCAACTCAGACGTCGTGGGTGTGGAGGTGGGCGGGGCATACAAGAACATCATCGCGGTGGCGGCGGGCATGCTGGACGGCCTGGGCCTGGGCGACAACGCCAAGGCCAGCCTCATCACCCGGGGGCTGGCGGAGATGGCGCGTTTCGGCAGCGCCCTCGGCGCCAATCCCATCACTTTCTCCGGGCTGAGCGGCGTGGGGGACCTCATCGTCACCTGCATCAGCAGGCATTCCCGCAACCGCGGCTTCGGAGAGAGACTGGGGGAGGGAGGCTCTGCTTCCGCCGTCCTGGCGGAGAGCAGGATGGTGGTGGAGGGGGTCTTCGCCACGCGCGCGGTGGTGGAAATGGCCCGGGGGATGGGGACCGAGATCCCTATCGCGCAGGGGGTGCAGGCCGTGATCGAGGAGAAGGCGTTCCCGGCGCAGTTGCTGGAAAATCTCATGACCCGCCGCTTGAAGGAGGAGAGCGAGGAATCCCTCTACCGCGACTTCCTGCTGAGAAAAGACTGACCCCTGCTCGGGGCCCCGTTCCCGTTTTCCGTGGTCATGGCGCGCATGTTTCTCGCCGCGATGCCGCGGGAGAAGCCGGGCACGTCCTTGCGGGACAGGGATGTCACCCTCCCCGGATAAAATGATGGAGCGATGCTTATGAGGAGGGATGTCCTTGCGTAAACTGCTGTTCGTCGCGATAACGCTCCTAGCGCTGCTGCTGGCGGCCGAGGTCGGCGTGACCCTGCTCAGCCAGTACGGGATGGAACGCGCCCTGCGCTCTCAATACGACCTCCCCCCCAACCTGGAGGTGAACATCAACTCCTTCCCCTACCTGCTCAGCCTGGGCCGCAATCACCTCGGCGAGCTGCAGCTCGATTGGGAGGGGGAGGTCGAATACTCCGTGGAGGAGGGCGCGCTGGAGAGCATGCTTTACACGTGCCGCGTCAACCTCTACGACGTGGAACTGAAGATGGCCTCCCTCCTCACCGGGAAGCTGGAGATAAGGGACATCTCGCGCCTGAAGGCGGTTATCGGGATCGATCTGTCGGACCTGAACCAGGCA
Organism: uncultured Actinomycetota bacterium; assembly: GCA_964592775.1. Lineage (GTDB taxonomy): Bacteria > Actinomycetota > Geothermincolia > Geothermincolales > RBG-13-55-18 > SURF-21. The sequence continues at coordinate 8,467 of CAZQFX010000096.1, read as the reverse complement.
CTCGCGCTTCCCGGAGGCGGATTTTTCGTCGAGGACGGCCGCCTTTACGCCGCCGTGGAGGGAAAAAAGACTCAATACAAGGTCAAGGCCAGTGGCGAAAACACGCTTGCGATCGAGCCCGCGGATAGCTCTAGCGGCACCACAGGTTCACAGGCGGACCTTGATGTAACGGTAGAGACCGTGGAGTTAAGCGGCCTCCCCATGGACTGTGAGCTGGACGCGGCCAGGATGGATGGGGAAAGGATAATGATCGAGATATCTATACCGTCGTGGGAGGGTTACCTCCAATCCCACGAGTTTTACCTGCAATAATAACCCTGAAGTTAACGTTGATAAAAGATTGCCGTTCAGCTGTAACCGTGAGGTAGATAGATAGTAAAATAATGGAAGTATTTTCTCAAAAACCCTTGACAACGCAACATTTAGTGTTTTATAGTCATCATATAGCACAAGATATGGGATATACTGTTTGGGGAGGGGATACGCGATGAAGTGCCCCTTTTGCGGAAACCCGGACAGCAAAGTGATCGACTCACGAAGCGCGGACAACGGGCAGGTGATCCGGCGTAGAAGGGAATGCAAGAACTGCAGCAAGAGGTTCACCACCTTTGAGAGGTTCGACCAGTTCCCGGTAACGGTAGTGAAGAGGAACGGCGACAGGGAGCCCTACAAGAGGGAGAAGATCCTGGTAGGGTTGCGCAAGGCCTTCGAGAAGAGGCCGGTGACGAGCCAGCAGGTAGAGGACGTGGCCTCGGATATCGAGGCCGAGCTCAGAGCGGAGGGGAAGAAAGAGATACCGACAAGCCTCATAGGCATGGCCGTGCTCAAGAAACTGAAGGAGCTAGACGAGATCGCCTACCTCCGATTCGCCTCGGTATACAAGGATTTCAAGGATATCACCGAATTTCAGAGCGAGCTGGGGCAGCTGCTGAAGAAGAAGGAAGACGCTTAGGCTGTTTCGCGCCAGAGAGGGGGGAACGACGTGTCCGCTGCCAATAATATAAGGGTATTGAGGAGAAGGGGGGGGGCGGAAGACGCCACCGATATAGCGCTTCTGGTAAGCACCTCCTCCAAGGAAGAGATAAACCTCTGGGACAAGAGCAAGATCGCCAGCTCGCTCGTCTTGGAGACCGACGCCAGCATGGAACTGGCGCAGGAGATATCCGACGCGGTGGAGGAGCGGATAATCCAGGGGCGCATGAACACCGTGACCACCTCCATCATCCGCGAGCTGGTCGACCTGGAGCTCTTGGAGCGCGGACTGGGCACCATGCACAAGAAGCATTCCCACGTCGGCCTGCCCATGTACGACGTGGAGCAGATCATAACCAGCGCCAACAAGGAGAACTCCAATACCACCCATAACCCGGAATCAATAAACCTCACCCTGGCGGAGGCGTTACTCAAGGAATTCGCCCTGCGCAACGTGTTCACCGAGGACATCGCGCGCGCCCACATGGTGGGAGACATCCACCTCCATGACCTGGGCTTCATCATCCGCCCCTACTCCTACCTCGGGGACACGGTGGTGCACTGGCGGGTAAAGGGCTCGCACCTCGTCTTCACCACCACCATGGAGCAGCTATACCACCTCTTCCCCGGGGAGACCAGGCCGGAGCCGTCGGTGCGGGTCAAATACCCCCATACCCTGGAGATGCTCGACCGCGGCGGGAACTGGACGGATATCAAGAGGGTGGTCAAGAAGGACCGGCTGGGGAAGGCCATGGTATTCCTGGCCACATCCGACGGCAAGTACTGCGTCGTGACCCACGACCATCCGGTGATAACCGCGGAAGACGTCAAGCCCGCTTCCATGGTGCGCGTGGGAGAGGAGATGGAGACGCTCGACCTCGAGGAGGGCAGGGCGCGGGGGCTGGAGGAGATCGACATCACCCACCTGGTCGAGGCCAACGCCACTTCCTTCAAGTTCCGCTTCAACGCCGAGGACGTCTACGTCGCGCACCAGAGGCTGCAGGAGCTGGTGGCGGAGACGACACAGGCGGCATCGGGGCCGAGGCCGCGGCGCAGCCGCGAGAAGAGGAAGGGGATGCCGTCCCCCGCCACGCGGCGCGCCAGGGTGGTCATGGCCGAGCGGATCGACGTCCTCGACGTCTACATATACGATGTCACCACCGCGAGCGGTACCCTCATAGCCAACGGAATATATTCCCATAACTGCGGCGGGCACAGCCTGGACTATATCAAGAAGTACGGCATCTCGCTACCCAACATCACCAGCACCTCGCGTCCCGCGAAGCACCCCGAGGTGCTCATCGGCCACATGGTGAAAATGGCTTCCACCCTGCAGTCGCACTACGCGGGGGCCATCGGTTGGGAGGCGGTGAACATGTTCTTCGCGCCCTACCTGGTGGGGCTGGAATACGGCCGCATCAAGCAGCTGGCGCAGATGCTCATATACGAATTCAATCAGCTCGCCGGCGCCCGGGGATCGCAAGTGGTGTTCACCGACTTCAACCTCTACTGGAACATACCGCGCCATTTCCGCGACGCCCCCGCCATCGGCCCCGGAGGGGTGTACACGGGAAAGACCTACAAGGATTACGAGAAGGAGGCGCAGGACTTCCTCACCGCGCTCTTCGATGTGTACCTGGAGGGTGACGCCATGGGCAAGACCTTCGTCTTCCCCAAACCCCTTCTCCACATCAACGAGGACTTCTTCCGCACCGAGGGCCACGAGGAGTTCCTGGACCTCGCCTGCAGGGTGGCGTCGCGGCAGGGGATCACCTACTTCGTCTTCGACCGCGGCGACGAGATCACCGTATCGCAATGCTGCAGGCTGAAGCTGAAACTGAAGGAACAGGACCTCCAGGAGGTGATGACCCCGGAGAGGATGCGCTTCTCCGCGCTGCAGAACATCACCGTCAACCTGCCGCGCATCGCCTACAAGGCCAACTGGTCCGACGAGGTCCTCTTCCACGAGCTGGAGAAGGCGATGGAGATGGTGGCCAAGGCCCACCTGCAGAAGAAGGAGTTCATCGCCGGCCTGCTCGCCCAGGGCGTGAACGGGCCGCTCTCCGTGCTCTGCGATGCCAAGGACGGCGAGCCCTACCTCAGGCTGGAACGCCTGACCTACCTGGCGGGGCTGCTCGGCCTCAACGAGATGGTGCAGTACCATACGGGCATGGAGCTGCACCAGTCGCAGGAAGCCCTCAAGTACGGGCTCAAGGTCATAGCGCACATGAACCTGACCTGCAAGCGGCTCTCGGAGCAATACGGTATCAACATGGTGCTGGAGGAATCGCCGGCGGAATCGAGCGGCTACCGCCTGGCCAAGCTGGACACGAAATACTATCCCTCTCAAGCGGCGCAGGTGCTCAAGGGCGACCTGGAGAGAGAGGAGTTCTACTACACCAACAGCGTGCACCTCAACGTGGAGGCGGACCTCGATTACATAGAGAGGGTGCAGAAACAGAGCCTCTTCCACCCCCTCATCGAGGCGGGGGCCATATGCCATATCTGGCTGGGGGAGAACCAACCGCATCCGGGATCGATCGGGAATTTCGTCATCAAGACCTTCCGCAACACCCAGTCGTCGCAGATCGCCTTCTCCCCGGAGTTCACGGTATGCAACGACTGTTCGCGCACCCACCGCGGCCTGCACGAGACGTGCCCGAACTGCGGCGCTGAAAACATCTACGGCATCACCCGCATAGTCGGTTATTTCTCCAAGGTGACCACGTGGAACAGGGGAAAGGTAGGGGAGTTGAAAGACCGCGTGAGGACGGGTCTGAAAGGGGGCTTGGACCATGCAGCACTTGAAGGTATTCGTGAAGCAGGATTGTAAAAAGTGCCCGGCGGCTAAGGAAGTGGCCAGCCGCTTTCCGGACACGGAGATATACGACGTCGATCAGGCGGACGGGCTGGCGGAGGCCGCTTACTACAGCGTTCTGTGCACGCCGTCGATAGTGGTCGTCGACGACAGCGGTGGCGAGATATTCGCCTGGCGCTGTACCGTGCCGACCCCCGGGGATATTTCCGAACGCATCAACTGACATGTCTTTTCTGGAGAACATGAGGGGCCTCCTGCCCTCGAGCATGCTTGACTGGCCGGGGAAGGTCTGTTCCGTGCTCTTCCTTGCCGGCTGCAATTTCCGTTGCCCGTATTGTCACAACCCCGAGCTGCTGCGGGCCGAGGGGACGGAGAAGGCTGTTTTCTGGGATGACCTCGCCTTGTTCCTGCGCGAGCGCTCGGGCTGGGTAGACGGGGTCTGCCTCACGGGAGGGGAGCCAACCCTGCACGCGGACCTGCCGGTGTTGTGCGAGCGCCTGCGGTGGCTGGGCATGGGGGTCAAGATCGACACCAACGGCTCGCGTCCGCGGCTCCTGGCGGAGATGCTCTCCCGCGGCCTCGTGGATTACGTGGCCATGGACCTCAAGGCCTCGCTCGAGAGATATCCTGGCGTGGTGCGGAGGCCGGTCGACCCCGGGGCAATAGGCGATTCCATCGACACGGTGGTTGGCAGCGGCGTGGAGCATGAATTCCGCTGTACGGTGGTACCGGGACTGGTGGGGCTGGAGGACCTGGAATCCCTGGCGGAGAGGGCGGCGGGCGCGAGGCTTCTCGTGTTGCAGCAGTTCCGTTCGGAGAACACCCTGGACCCGGCCTATCGCGGCGCCGGGGGATACCCGGAGGAGGTACTTCTGGACTGGGCGGATAAGCTGTCACGCCTGGTGCCCACGCAGGTGAGAGGGCTGGTAGGCTCGCCGCTTGCCTGAGGTGTGCCGCACGGATGCGGTCCTGCCCGGCGGTTGAAGGTCGTGGGGGGATCATGGCTGAGATCTCGTACGCGGAGAAGAAGGATAAGGAGAGACATGGCCGGAGATGACAGCGGCAGGTCGCAGGACCCCTTCTCGGAACCGAACGCTCTGATCAGGAAGAGCGACCCCGGGGAGATAGCCGAGAGGGCGGGCATACCGTTCGAAAAAGAAGAGTTCAGGCTGTCCCTCATGTGCTGGGACATATATGTGAGCCATCCCGATCTCTCCTTCAGGGCCCCGGATTTTCTTGCTACCTACGTGATCAAGCTCCTGGCCGTACTGTACATCGCCAACGCCAGGGCAGAGCCGCTCGCAAACCAGTGGGTACCCTACCGGGAGCTGAAAGACGGCCTGTTCTACACCAAGAGCTTCTCGGATACGGTCGAGGACAGGGTGTGCCGCAGGTTCGGAGGAGACCCGGGGGGCATGCGCTCCGCCTGCAGTACACTGGGCGGCCGCGAGGTCGACCAGGGCGACCTGGGCATGGTGGTGAACACGTTCCCCCGCCTCCCCCTGCTATTCATTCTCTGGCTGGGAGACGGGGAGTTCGAGCCCAATGCCCGCATTCTGTTCGATGCCTCCGCGACCAGCTACCTCAACGCCTTCGAGCTGCGCATGCTGTGCGGAGAGGTGGTCAACCGCCTTATGGGGATCGCGGACGGCAGGCTCGAGGTACCGCCTCCGGATAGACCTGCGAAGCGGGGATAGGAATGGTTCCTCTCCGGGACCGGGCCCCTACGCATGTACCCGGAAGAGATAATAGTATACTATAAACTAGTTAATAGTTAACTGATTGGAGGTAGGCGCGCGTGGTCTCGCGAGTCGCGACCATGGCCCTGGGGTTGCTCAGGGAGGGGGAGAGGCACGGTTACGAAATCGTGCGCATGATGGACGAGAGGGGCATGCTGCGCTGGACGAAGGCCAGCAAGGTGGCGGTCTACAAGGCCCTGGCGCGCTTGGAGGAGGAGGGTTGTCTGACTTCCTGGACGGAAAGGGAAAGCAATATGCCGGAGAAACGCGTCTACGCCATAACCGCCGCGGGCGAGGAGAGGCTCAAAGACAACGTCTATTCACTGCTCGCCAGCCGGGAGCCTCCGCGCCTTGACGCGGCGGTCGGCCTTTGCTTCATGGGCTGCCTGGACGGGGAGGAGGCGAGGGAGGCCTTGCGGGCGAGGGTGGCGTTTCTTGAGGGCGAAGAGAAAAGATTGCGCCGGGAGAGGGATATGCTGGAAGGCCTTGCTGACCACATCTACCTGGGCATCCTTTCCCGCGAGCTCTCGTCGTGCCGCGCGGAGGCGCGCTGGTTGCGCGGGATTATTGGTAGAATAGGGGAGGACGGCGAGGAGGGCAACGCGTAGAACGGCTTGAAAGGGCGCTGGGAGAGCGTGGCGGCGGGAGACGAACGGTCGAAGAAGATACTGGAAGAGGCGGAGCGGTACGCGTTCGAGGTCGGCTACCGCCGCTTCAACATGGATGAGCTCTCGCAAAGGCTGCGCATGAGCAAGAAGACGATATACGAATCCTTCACCTCCAAGGACGAGCTGTTCACGGCGGCCCTCAACCGCAGGGCGGGAAAGATCCTGAGACGGATGCAGGAGATACTGAACCTGGACGCCGACGCCATGACCAAGCTCTACCTCATGAGCAAACACGTCATCGACGAGGTCTCGTATATCAAGCCGTCCCTGGTGAGGGAAGTGGAGAACTTCCTGCCGGAGGTGTTCGACGTCTACGGGGATTTCTACCGCAAGATCGTCGCCGCCCTCACGCGCATAATCGAGGAGGGTGCCAGCGAGGGCGAATTCCGCTCCGATGTCAACCCGGTGGTCTTCGCGTACATGGTGCAGGGTATCGTCGATCTTTCCAGCAGCCCCTAACTGCTGATAGAGAGCGGCCTCAGCCTCGACGAGGTATATACGGCCTTTATGAAGATCCTCATGGAAGGTATCGTGGAAAAGGAGGGGAGAGAGGTCCGGAAGCGGACGCGGCCGGGGTAGCGCCAGCCCGGCATGCTCCGCCGCTGGCTCTTGTGTCGGGATGCGCGGCGCGGGCGGCGGGGTGATAGGCGCCCCTCGAAGGGCTGCCGGGCAGGCGTGTGAGCCGGGGGGAGGTACGTGACTCCCGTCGTCTTGACAGGAGGAAGTGGGGATGCTTGAATAGCACCATCTTGTAAACGCATAAACCCTTGGCAGTTTACAAGTTTCCTCGCTGTGCCAAACTCTCGTTTCCCAACGGGAAAGTGGATAAGGAAAGGATCGGCGAATATTGGCGACTCACGGAGCTAACGGAGCAGGAAAGAGGCCATTCTCGGATAATTGCGGGTGGCCGTGGAGCTATCGGGACAGGGCACCGGGAGCACCGGGAAACAACCCGCTCCGTCGCCCGCCGGTTGGAGATTGCGGGTTTCAGGAAAGAGTCGCGCTACCTTTTCGCGGCGAAGAAAAAGGAAAGACGCGAGTTCAGGTATTTCTGGACGGGTCCAGGTGTGAATTTGTGAATATACGGGTCTTCGCCGAGAAGTGTGGGTGGCGAGAAAGGAATTGCATGATGACGGGATCGGGTCTGACCCCAAGGGCTCCGTAACCACCCACACTTCCCGGATAAGAACCGAATATATGCGCGGGCCACCATACAAGGGCGGAAAAGGGGATACCGCATGGCGGACAGAGTGACGGAGGAAACGCGGGAGATCATCGACAGCGACCCTTACGCGGCGCGTATAGGCGCGGAGTTGAAAGAGATAAGATCCGGTTACGCCAGGGTAGCCATGCCGCTGGACGAGGGACACCTGAACTTCATGGGCATGATCCATGGCGGGGTGATGTTCTCGCTCGCCGACGTGGCGTTCGGGGCGGCCGCCAATTCCTTCGGGAGCAGGGCGATGGCGCTGTCCGTGGGGATAGATTTCCTCGCGGCTCCGAACACGGCGGGCGAGATGACCGCGGAAGTCGAGCTGGTGACCCGCGCGGGGAAGATGGGGTTCTACCGCATGGAGGTCACCGACGTCGACGGGGTGACCGTAGCCAGGTGTCATGGATGGGCTTACCACACCGGCAGGCCGTTGCAGGACGAGGAGTGATTTCGGAAGGTCGGGGATATCTAGGAGGTATGCTGATGTCTATTGAGGGAAAAGTAGCGCTGGTGACGGGAGGTTCGGGGGGCCTGGGCAGGATGCATGGCCTGGTGCTTGCGGAACACGGTGCCGACGTGGCCCTGGTGTACAACCGCAACGAGGCCAAGGCCCATGAGGTGGTGAAGGAGATCGAGGACAAGGGCCGCAAGGCGATGGCGGTGAAGATGGACCTGGCCGACGAGGCGTCCATCCGGGAGGGCGTGGAAAAAGTGGGCCGCGAACTCGGCACCGTGGACATCATGGTGAACAACGCCGCCGCCGGCATCGTGCGCGCCATCACCATCACCGATATGACCAAGGAGGACTGGGACGCGGACATTGCCGTGAACATCACCGCGCCCTTCCTTCTCATCAAGGCCGTCTTCCCGGGCATGGCCGAGAAGGGCTGGGGGCGCATCATAAACGTCTCCTCGGTCACCGGCACCATGGGCGGATTCGGGCAATGCAGCTATGCCGCCACCAAGGCCGGGCTCATAGGGTTGACCAAGACGGTAGCGCTGGAGGGCGCCCGCAAGAACATAACCTGCAACGCCGTGGTGCTGGGGGTATTCGACG
>CAZQFX010000095.1:8399-11137 GCA_964592775.1 uncultured Actinomycetota bacterium | reverse complement strand
CGATTATGCAGGGGTTTTCGGCCACTATCAGTGATTATTTCAGGGGGAACTTCGGCTTAAATAAATGACCGTAGAGCATTCGGGATCAGATCTCGACAGGCTGCTCTGAAAATACACTCTCCTATACCATATGTTGTGCCCTCGGTCCCGTGATATTTTCGTCCTGCGCGGCACCATCAAAAGATGAAAACAGCTTCGCGCCATGAATGGGAAACAAGATATGGTACCGCAAAGGCTATTTTCGGAACAGCCTGTTCAAACCTTTGATTTTGCCCGAGCGTTTTCCACAATGTACTCCTGTTTCAGAGTTCAAGATTCAAGACCCGGCCCAATCCCACAACTGCGGCCCGGCCACCCGTATGCCCGATGCGGGCGGTCGCGCCCTCAGCGTTCTAACTCGGTGCGCTCGAACTCGAGGAGCCAGGCCTTGATGCGCTCCGCGCCGCCGTATCCGCCCATGCCGCCGTCGCCCTTGATGACGCGGTGGCAAGGGATGACGATGGGGAAAGGGTTGGAATGCATGGCGTTCCCGACCGCTCGCGCCGCTCGCGGATACCCGGACCGCTCGGCGATATCACCGTAGGAAGCGGTCTCTCCCGGTGGTACGCTCGCGACCTCCCTCAGAACCGATTCCTCGAAAGGCGTCGCGCCTATGGAGGCGATGAGTCTCTCCGCCAGGGCGGGGTCGATCTCTCCACCCGAGAAGTATACCTCGAGGGCGCGCACGATCTCCTCCACCAGGGGCGGAGGCGGCGATCCTCCCTCCGTGCACGCCCCCTCCTCGAGGGCGAAGGTGACGGCGGAGGCTATTCCCTCGTCCACGAGGACGTTCATCTCCCCCAGCGGGGTCTCGAGCGCATAACGCACCGGCTTACTCATCGGCTTCCTCCCATGTCCGGAAATTTTCTCCACTCTATCCTACCTTGCAGGTGAGACATCGCCCGCCACAGACAAAGTTAACACCTTGGGGTCAGACCTCAAGGTGTTAACTCGGTGGGGTGAAAGCTGCGGTAGACGTTCTCCGCCGTGCGCCGGTCGAGGAAGGACAGGGCCCGCAGCTCCTCCAGGCTCGCGTCCGCTACGCGCGTGACGCTGCCGTAGTGGCGCAGCAGCGAGCGCTTGCGTTTGGGGCCGATGCCGGGAATGTCGTCCAGCTTGGAGCGCCGCGTACGCCGCCCCCTCTGCTGGCGGTGGTAGTCGAGGGCGTAGCGGTGCGCCTCGTCCCGGATGCGCTGCAGGAGGTGCAGTGCCTCCGAGTCACGGGGCAGCATCACCGCCCCCCTCTTCCCGGGAAGATATATCTCCTCCATGCGCTTGGCCAGTGCGGCGACCCCGATATCCGAAAAACCTCCGCCCTGTAGGGCCTTGAAGGCCGCCGCGAGCTGCGGCTCTCCCCCGTCGACGAGTATGAGATCCGGTCGCTTGTGGAAGGAATCGAGCCTCGGTCCCCTGTCGTTCGATATCGGCACGGCATCGCCCGCGGCCTCATCCCCGGCAGCGGCATCAGTCCGCGATACGGTGGCCTTATGGCTGGCACTCGAAGGCGGTGTCTCCTTACATGCGCCGTCCCCATCCTCCGGCCGGCGAGCCGGCTCGCCTCGTGCCTTACAGCACGCCCCCGCGAGCTTGGCCAGGCGGCGGTTGAGAACCTCCTCGATCATGGCCACGTCGTTCTGCCCCCGCACGCCCCGGATGCGGAAGCGGCGGAAATCCTTTCTCGATGGGAGGCCCGCCTCGTAGACCACCATGGAACCCACGGCGTCATCCGCCCCCAGGTTGGAGACGTCGTAACACTCGATGCGGCAGGGAAGGTTCGCGAGCCCCAGGCTTTCGCGGACTCCGTTGACGGCGCGCGTTATCCATCCCAGGTCGCTCGCCTGCTTGGCGGCATACACCTCGAAGGAGAGGCGCGCGTTGTTGGCGACCTTCTGCACCAGGGCGCGTTTCCCGCCCCTCACCGGCACGGCCAGCCTGACCTTCCTTCCCGCCTTTCCGGAGAGGAAACCCTCCAATAGTTCCTTCTCGTCGCCGGGCAAGTGGTGCGAGACAACGACCTCGCGCGGCAGGTAGGTGGCCTGGGAGTAGAACTGGGGGAGGAAGGCCGCGAGAACCTCACCCTCGCCCCGCCCCACGGGCAGCGCGGCGAAGAAGTCCTGCTTGCCGAGGATCTTTCCGCTCCGTATATAGAAGACGGTCGCGCAGGCGTCCAGCTCCCCGGCGTGCACGGCGAAGACGTCCATGTCTCCCTCCTTTGTGGTATGCGCCTGCTGCCGCTCCAGCAACCGGTGCAACGCCGTCAGGCGGTCCCGGGTGCGGGCGGCCTTCTCGTATTCCTGCCGCGCCGACTCCTCCTTCATGCGTTCCTCCAGCTCCCCAAGGATGAGGTCGTGGCTTCCCTCCATGAACTCCCTCACTCCGTCTATGATGCGGGAGTATTCCGCCGGTGACACCGCGCCCACACAGGGACCTGAGCACAGCCTGATGTGGTAGTCGAGGCAGGGGGAGCCGGTGCTCTTTCCCGGCTCGCGCCCGCGGCAGGCGCGGAAGGGTAAGACCTTGCGCAGCGTCTCGACGGTCTCCCGGACCGCCCCGGCGTGGGCGAAGGGGCCGTAGTACACGGCGTCCGGGCGCCGCTTTCCCCGCGCGAACATGACGCGGGGATAGGTGTCCTCGATGCGGACCACCATGTAGGGATAGCTCTTGTCGTCGCGGAAATCTATGTTGTAGGCGGGATGGTA
>CAZQFX010000095.1:0-8378 GCA_964592775.1 uncultured Actinomycetota bacterium | reverse complement strand
TGATGAGGTTGGCCTCCAGGATGAGCGCCTCCACCTCGTTCGCGCAAACGATGAAGTCCAGGTCGGCGATGCGCCGGCGCAATTGCGCCAGCCGCGTGTTGCCCCTCTCGGGTGCGCCGAAATAGGAGGCGACCCGCTTGCGCAGGGAGGCGGCTTTACCTACGTAGATGACCCTGCCCGCGGCGTCGTGGAAGATGTATACGCCCGGGGAGTCGGGCAGCACGGCGGCCTTATTCTTCGCTCCGCCCATGCGTTCACCTCGTCCTGGAAGCGCGGCCCCCGCGCGCGAGCACGGGGCGCAGGTATTCCCCGGTGTAAGAGGACGGCGAGGAGGCCACCTCCTCCGGCATCCCGGCCGCGACCACTTGTCCGCCTCCCTCTCCCCCCTCGGGACCCAGGTCTATGATCCAGTCCGCGCACTTTATCACGTCGAGGTTGTGCTCGATGATAAGCACCGTGTTCCCGGCGCTCACCAGCCCCTGCAGCATGGCGAGGAGCTTGTCGATGTCGTCGAAGTGCAGCCCCGTCGTCGGCTCGTCCAGTAAATAGAGGGTCTTGCCCGTGGCCCGCTTGTTCAGCTCGGAGGAGAGCTTCACCCTCTGCGCCTCCCCGCCGGAGAGGGTCGGGGCGGGCTGCCCGAGCTTGATGTATCCCAGGCCCACGTCGTACAGCGTGCGCAGTTTCCTGCGTATGGGCGGGATGGCCGAGAAGAAGTCCAGCGCCTCCTCCACGGACATGTCCAGCACCTGGCTGATGTTATTGCCCTTGTAGGCCACCTCAAGGGTCTCGTTGTTGTAGCGCTTGCCCTTGCAGACCTCGCAGGGGATGTACACGTCGGGCAGGAAATGCATCTCTATCTTTATGTTCCCGTCACCGCGGCAGGCCTCGCACCTGCCGCCCCTGACGTTGAAGCTGAACCGCCCAGGCTTGTAGCCCCGCACCCTGGCCTCCACCGTCTCGGCGAAGAGGGCGCGGATGTTGTCGAAGACGCCGGTGTAGGTGGCCGGGTTGGAGCGGGGCGTTCGGCCGATGGGGCTCTGGTCTATGTTGATGACCTTATCGATGTGCTCCAGGCCATCGATGCCGGCGTGCCTGCCGGGCGGGACCCGGGAGTGGTAGAGTCGCCGCGCCAGGCCGCGGTATAGGACGTCGTGCACCAAGGTGCTCTTTCCCGAGCCCGAGACGCCGGTCACGCATACCAGCAACCCCAGGGGGACCTCCACGTCGATGTCCTTGAGGTTGTGCTCCACCGCCCCCCTCACCACCAGGCTGCGACCGCACGCGGCGCGCCTCTCGCGGGGCATGGCGATGCTCCTGTCTCCCCGCAGGTAGCGAGCCGTTATGGACTTGCGGCGCTTGAGCAGTCCATCCAGGCGGCCGCTGAACACTATCTCGCCCCCGTGATCCCCCGCGCCCGGCCCGATGTCCACGATCCAGTCGGCGGCCCTGATGGTGGCCTCGTCGTGCTCCACCACGATGAGCGTGTTGCCCATGTCCCGTAATCCCTCCAGGGTGGAGATGAGGCGGCGGTTGTCGCGCTGGTGCAGCCCGATGGAGGGCTCGTCAAGGATGTAGAGTACCCCCACCAGCCCGGAGCCGATCTGGGTGGCGAGGCGGATGCGCTGCGCTTCGCCCCCCGCCAGGGTGGCCGCCGCGCGGTCGAGTGAGAGGTAGTCCAGGCCTACGTCCACCATGAAGCCCAGGCGGGACGCGAGTTCCCTGAGTATGCGGCGCGCTATGGCCTCCTCGGTGGGGGTGAGGGGAAGGCGCTCCAGGAAGCGCGCGCACTCGCGTATGGAGAGCTGAGCGAGCTGGTAGATATTGTAACCGTCCACCGTCACCGCCAGGCTGGAGGGCTTGAGGCGCGCGCCGCCGCAGGCCGGGCAGGGGCGCACGCTCATATACTGCGCTATCCTCGTACGCTGGTACTCGGAGTCCGTCTCCCCGTAGCGCCGCTCCAGCCAGTTGACGATGCCCTCGAAGTGGGTGAAATAGGAACGCGACATGCCGCGCTGGTTGCGGTATCGCACGTACACCTTCTCGTCTCCCGTGCCGTAGAGCACCTTCTCCCGTATCTCCTCCGCGAGGTCACGGAACGGGGTGTCCATGCGGAACTCGTACTTGTCGGCCAGCGCCTCCAGCAGGCGGTAGGAGAAGGAGGAGACGCCGGGCCAGGGCACGACGGCCCCCTCCTCCAGGCTGAGGCCGGGGTCCGGCACCACCAGCTCGGGGTCGATGACCTGCAGGAAGCCCAGGCCGCTGCACTGCGGGCACGCGCCGTAGGGGCTGTTGAAGGAGAACATGCGCGGCTCGAGTTCAGGGAGGGAGATGTCGCACTCCGGGCACGAGAAATGCTCGCTGAAATAGCGGTCGCCGTCGTCCTCCACGGCGACGATGACCATCCCCTCCCCCAGGTCGAGGGCGGTCTCCAGGGAATCGGCCAGCCTGCGCCGCACGCCATCCCTGAGCACCAGGCGGTCCACCACAACCTCGATATCGTGGCGCCGGTAGCGCTCCAGCCGTATCTCCTCGTCCAGGTCCACGAGTTCCCCGTCCACGCGCGCCCGCGCGTATCCCTTGCGCCGCACCTCCGAGAGCAGGCGCGAGTACTCGCCCTTGCGTCCCTTGACCACGGGGGCGAGGATGGAGAGGCGAGTGCCCTCTCCCATCTCCCCCACCCGCTCTATGATCTGCTGCGAGGTCTGCCGCTCGATGGGTTCCCCGCATGATGGGCAGTGCGCCCTGCCTATGCGCGCGTAGAGCAGCCTTAGGTAGTCGTACACCTCGGTGATGGTGCCCACGGTGGAACGGGGGTTGCGTGTAGCGCTCTTCTGGTCGATGGAGATGGCGGGAGAGAGCCCGTCGATGTGGTCCACGTCCGGCTTGTCCATCTGGCCCAGGAACTGGCGGGCGTAGGCCGAGAGCGACTCCACGTACCTCCTCTGCCCCTCGGCGTAGATGGTGTCGAAGGCGAGCGAGGACTTGCCGCTCCCCGAGAGCCCGGTCATCACGATGAGCTGGTCGCGCGGCAGGCGCAGATTCACGTTCTTGAGGTTGTGTTCCCGCGCGCCGCTTATGGTTATCCATTCCATATCTTCTTACCTCGCGTCCGCCGGGGTTCCTCTCCGGGAATTGCGGGTGTCTGTGGAGCCTTGGGTCTACCCTTCCTTTCTCGCCACGCACGCTTCTCGGAGAAGAAGCATAAATAACCCCGCCGGGCTCGTTCTCCACCAGGCCTGGTGGGCCATCCGTATTCACCGCAGGAATCCCGATCCACCGTTACGGATACCCCGGACTGCCCGCGGCACCCGTATCCTTATTTTGCCGCCAGGCGGCGTAACCTCTTCCTGAGGTCGGCCACCTCGTCGCGCAGGCGAGCCGCGTACTCGAAACGCAGGTCCTCGGCGGCCAGGCGCATCTCATCTTCCAGGCCCAGGATGAGCCGCTCGATGTCCTCCGCGGGCATCTCCTCCCGCTCCTGGCGCCTGACCCTGTAGGGGGCATTTTCGTCCGGGATGAGGACCATGTCCATTATATCGCTCACCCTTTTGCGTATGGTCTGCGGGTTGATGCCGTGCTCGAGGTTGAAGTCGATCTGCAGCCCGCGGCGTCGTTCCGTCTCGTCCATGGCCCGGCGCATGGAATCCGTGACCTTGGATGCGTACATGATCACCTGCCCGTTGACGTTGCGGGAGGCCCGGCCGATGGTCTGAATGAGCGAGCGTTCGTTGCGCAGGAAGCCCTCCTTGTCCGCGTCCAGTATGGCCACCAGCGACACCTCGGGCAGGTCGAGGCCCTCGCGCAGGAGGTTTATCCCCACTAGCACGTCGAACTCCCCCAGGCGTAGGTCGCGGATGATCTCCACGCGGTCCAGGGTGTCGATCTCGGAGTGCAGGTAGCGCACCCTCAGCCCCATCTCCAGCAGGTAGTCCGCCAGGTTCTCGGCCATGCGCTTGGTGAGCGTGGTGACCAGCGTCCTCTCGCCCCGGTCTATCCGCAGGCGTATCTCCCCGATGAGGTCGTCTATCTGGCCCTCGGACGTCCGCACCACCAGCTCCGGGTCCACCAGGCCCGTGGGGCGGATGATCTGCTCCACTACCTGGCTCGACCGCTCCAGCTCCCATGCGCCGGGGGTGGCGCTGACGCACACCATGCGCCCGGCCCGGGAGAGGAACTCCTCGAACTTCAGGGGGCGGTTGTCCAGGGCCGATGGGAGGCGGAACCCGTACTCCACCAGGGTGCCCTTGCGCGACATGTCGCCCTCGTACATCCCGTTCAACTGGGGGACGGTGATATGCGACTCGTCTATGAACAGGAGGTAGTCGCGGGGGAGGAAGTCGAGCAGGGTGTGGGGAGGCTCCCCGGGGGCCCTGCCGTCAAGGTGCCGGGAATAGTTCTCTACCCCGGAGCAGTACCCCATCTCCTGCAGCATCTCCAGGTCATAGGTGGTTCGCTGCAGCAGCCGCTGCGCCTCCAGGAGCTTGTCCTGCCCCTCGAACTCCGCCACCCTCTGCGATAGCTCCGAGCGTATGGAGGTCAGCGCCCTCTCCATGTTCTCGGGGCTGGTGAGGTAATGGGTGGCGGGATATACGGCCACGCCCTCCTCGCGCGAGACGACCTCCCCCGAGAGAGGGTCGATGACGGTGATGCGGTCGAGCGTGTCGCCGAAGAACTCCGCCCGCACGATCCTCTCCTCGTAGCTGGGATATATCTCCAGGGTGTCTCCCTTGAGGCGGAAGCGCCCACGCGATACCTCGTAGTTGTTGCGCTCGTACTGCATTTCCACGAGCTGACCGAGGACCTCCCTCAGCTCGTATTCCCTTCCCCGCTGCAGGATGAGCACGCGGCGCAGGTACTCCAGGGGGCTCCCCAGGCCGTAGATGCAGGAGACTGAGGCCACGATGATCACGTCCGTGCGGGAGAGCAGCGCCGAGGTGGCGCGGTGACGCAGGCGGTCGATATCCTCGTTGATGGAGGTGTCCTTCTCGATGTAGGTGTCGGAGCGCGGCACGTAGGCCTCCGGCTGGTAGTAGTCGTAGTAGCTCACGAAGAACTCCACGGCGTTGTCCGGGAAGAGCTCGCGGAACTCGTTGCAAAGCTGCGCCGCAAGGGTCTTGTTGGGGGCGATGACCAGGGTGGGTATGCGCAGGATATTGATGACGTGGGCCATGGTGAAGGTCTTTCCAGATCCCGTGACCCCGAGCAGGGTCTGTATGCGGTCGCCCCGCCTCAATCCCTCCGCCAGCCCGGCGATGGCCGCGGGCTGGTCACCGCGCGGCGACAGCTCCTCGCTGATGGCAAACTCGCCCATCCCCGTCACACCTCAGTCCAGGAGCGCCGGCAGCTCGCGCAGGTCCCTCACCTGCTCCCCCGCGAAATCGGGGAATCTCCCCCAGCGGTCGAGTAGCACCGCGCGCATGCCCGCCTCCAGGGGGCCGTCGTAATCGGATATGGGAGAATCTCCCACGTGCACGCTTCGCTCCGCTGCGACCCCTCCGCGCTCTAGCGCCAGCTCGTAGATCCTGGGATGCGGTTTCTCGTACTCCTCCCGGCCCGATATCACCGACACCTCGAGGTAGGCTAGCAGCCCCAAGTCCTCAAGCAGGCCCTCCAGCCAGACCTCGAAATTGGAGATCAGGCCCATCCTCAGGCCGCGGGCGCGCAGTTCCTCCATGGTCTCGATGGCGTCATGGTAAGCCCCGTAGTTGGAGGGGTCAGAAAAAGTGTGATAGAGGGCCAGCGGGAGCTGGCCGTCCTCCTGCGCGTACCCCATCTCCCTCACCAGGCTGCCGTAGAAATCCAGCCAGAAGCGGCGAGACTTCCTGACCTCGTTGGAGAAGGTGTAGCCTCCCCGCTGCTTCTCCTCGATCCCCGCCATCAACCTGCGCGTCGCGGTGCGCAGGAGCTCGAAATCGACCTCCAGTCCGTGCTCGTCGCATACGGACATGAAGAGCTGGGGGAAGGAAGGCAGGGGGTGAATAAGCGTCTCACCCGCGTCGAAGAACACAAATTCCGTCTCTCCCGTACCCATCTCTGTTGTCCAACCTCCTCGCGGCCGCTATCATTAAGTCAACAAAGGGCTCTCGGGAGCCCTCTAAACATAATAACACGTGTCCCGCACGAGGAGGTTGAGGAAGATAGCACAGAACAACTGCCGCAAGCTCAGGGGTTGCCCCGCCAGCCAGTACAGGTCCTGCGAGGCCTACAGGCACGGCCTGGAGTGCTGGCAGATAGATCAGCCGAGGTGCTCGCTCGAGCTGAGGTTCTGCCTGCAGTACGGCTGTCCCGTCTACGACCGCTACAGCGCCGAGATCGAGGAGGCCCTGCGCGAAAAGGCCGTGGAACGCAGGGTGGGGTAAATCCCGCTTGGGGTCAGCCCTGGAACGGGATCGGCAAATCCCGCTTGGGGTCAGCCCTGGAACGGGATCGGCAGGGGTCTACCCCGGAAATACGCCCCAAATACGGCTCCTCGCTATTCGGTATGGTTAGCACATAAGACGGCGACCGGCAAACCTAAAGTGGACCCGATTTCCTTGGACACCTAATAAGGATAACTTTATGTCCAAGGAGGTGGGAAGATGCCGGAAGCTGGAGGCGAGAAGGAGACATCGAGAGAGAAGGAGAGAGAATCCAGGCTGGGCGACCGGCAAACCTTCGAAGTCCAACTTCCCCGCGATCAGGCAGATCATGGTGATCAGGTTATCGGTATTGCGGCAACCCCCGGCCCTTCTCTTGGCTGCCTGGATGAGACCATTGATGTCCTTGTCGGGTGGCGGTATTACCCACACGATTCAGCGAATAGCCTCAAATACTATATGTTGTGCCGCCAGTCGCTGAAGATTTTTGATTCTCGGTGGTGTCGCGACCGCGCGACATGGATGGATCATCCGGAAGAAACGCTCAGGCCTTTTCCGCCGCCCTGGAAAGGATGGCCTCCCAGGCCCGGTCCACTTCGCGGCGCAGTTCTTCCATGTCCCCGTTGTTGTCGATGACGAAGCCTGCGTGCGCCACCCTCTCCTCGCGCGGCACCTGGGCCCTTATACGCGCCAATGCTTCTTCCCGCGTGCTGTCCCTGTCCCTGGTGATGCGCTCCACCTGGACTTCAGGAGAAGCGTCTACGACCAGAGTGAAGCCGAACATCCCCCCCGCATTGGCCTCCACCAGCAGGGGGATATCCAGGACGGCGACGCCCTTGCCCCGCGTCTCCGCGTCCCTAGCCTGCAGCCTCTCCAGCATGAGCTGGAATATCCTGGGGTGGGTCGCCCGGTTGAGGAACTCCCGCTCCTCGGGGTGGGAGAAGACGATATCCGCGAGCTTCCTGCGGTCGATGCAGCCTTCCGCGTCGAGCACGTCGTCCCCGAAGTGCTCGACGATCTCCTTCCAGGCGGGCTTGCCCTTCTCCACCACCTCGCGGGCGAGCTTGTCGCTGTCCAGGATGAAGGCGCCCTTCTCCTTCAAGAGAGAGCACACCGTGCTCTTACCGCTGCCGATCCCGCCGGTCAAAGCGACTACGAACAACCTGCCGTTTCCTTTCAGTCACATCCTCTTAACCGCTCTATCCAGCTCTTCTCTGGGTATGAGATCCAGGATAGCAAGGTTTTCGCCAATGACATTATTTAAGACACGATAGTCACCTATCCTGAGCTTGTAGAACCCGTCCTTAGAGCCCCGGAGGCGCTTTACGCTCTTCCCCCTCGGGGAAGGGGTTCTCTATAAGCTTCTCGACGGCGCTTATTATGCGCTTTCGATCCTGTATGGAGGCTGCCTTCAATGCCTTGATGAAGCGCTTTGAGTACTGGAGCTTATAGGCCATCTACTCGTCCAGCAGCTTTTCCACTTGCTTGTGGGTGAGATAATCGCCCCTTTCTATCTCTTTGCGTGCTCCGTAGCGCCTTTTTATAAGCTCTGGATGATTGGCTAGGATGAAGTCTTCGAGGTCTTCCTCCGAGAACGGAATGAGCATAGCCCTGGGCTTGCCGTGCCAGGTGACGATGACCCATTTGTCCTCCTCCGCAACATCGTGCACCACGGAGGAAATCCGCACCTTCATCTCCTTTACTCCCATGAAGTTGATAGATGAAGGGGGCTCCATGGCCTCTATCTTCATATGGCCCGCCGATGCCTTGGTTTTCGCCACCTTACTCACTCCTAATAAGTGGCCCTAATAGTAGTCTCTTACTATATCGTCATTATGACAAGGTTGCACAAGGGGTGGATTCCTTTCCCTACCCCGCGAGGCCCCATATGTATCCCTGTTCGTCCTTGTATGTAACGATAGAGGGGCGTATGAGACGCCCCTCTCTATGGCATTATTGTTCGAGGATTTGTAACTGCTCAGGTCACCTGACCGATACCGACATTACCCTATCCTAATCCTC
>CAZQFX010000094.1:0-11396 GCA_964592775.1 uncultured Actinomycetota bacterium | reverse complement strand
AGGCCACCACGGCCAGGATGACCGCCAGGATGGCATTACGCGCGTATTTGTTCATCGAGATCCCCCCAACATTTGTAGGATGATGAGCCGCCGGCGCTTCCCCGGGCATGCGAAAACGGGCGAACACCCGGAGTAAGCTGATAAAGCTACCCTATCATAGAATTCCCCCTTTTCTATGATAACGAGTTTGTGATCCCCCTCTGGGTTTGCCGGTAGCTATCCCCCATGAGCCGGAAGGATCATACGCCAATATATCGTTTGTATTGCGATTTTATCTTAAAACGGGCTTTTCTGCACCATGATTGACCCCGTAGTAACAAAGATGTAACAACGGGATCCCCCCGCCTCGTGCAAGTGTTTTCGCCGTTTTCGCCCGCCCGTCGAGGCAAGGTTACCCGGTCCATGCATACACACATGTCCGGCCGTGTTCAAAAACCCGGATATACGGGACCGCCGTATTCGCGCAAGGCCCGCGATCAGCGGACAGTGCCGAAGGCCAGTTGTATGGCCAGTCGAGCAGGTTGAGCGCGACCTCCTCGGCGCTCATGCGCCCGTCCATGGCCGCTTGAGCTATCTACCGGATAAAGTGGGCTTTTTACGGCCTGCCAGCGCCGTATATCTCGAACAGGCCCTCCAGGGTGTCGAGGAGGTCTTCCGCGGAATATCCCTTGTCCGGCCCCATGAGGAGGGGGGCGGTTTCCAGCCATCCCACCATCATGTAGCTGGCGATCTCGGTGTTGATGGGCTTCAATACGCCCTCTCTTATGGCCTTGACGATATCCCTCTGCACCGTCTTGGCCACCGATGCGTATATCTCCCTGCGTTTCGCGTCCAGCCGGGGATCGTCCTCCACCGTGCCGTGCAGCACGTGCAGGATGTCTATGAACTCTGGGTGTGACTTGAGTACCACCTCCGCCCGCATGCGCATGCGCCTGATGGGATCCTTCTCGTGCTTGATCTCCTCCCACACCCCGCTGAACATGGCCTGGAAGACCTCGTCCACGCACTCCATGAACAGCGCCTTCTTGCTCGGGAAGTAGAGGTAGAAGGTGCTGTGCCCCAGCCCCACGGCGCGGGTGATATCGCCTATCCTCGCCTTGTGGTAGCCCTTGCGCGCGAAGACCTCTACCGCCTTCTCCACGATCCGGGCTTTCCTGTCGGCTGAGGGCGCCGCCTCCTCTCCGCCTCCCTCCAGCCAGCCGCGCGAACCCTCCTTCATCTCCCTGATCATGGTCAGGGGGTAACCCTCCTCCTGCAGCTCGCGGATGCGGCGCAGTTCCTCGACGTGACCGGCGTGGTAGTAGGCCATGGTCCGTCCCGTGCGCCTCGGGGGAGAGAGCAGGCCTTCCCGCAGGTAATAATGGATGGTGCTGCGCCCTATGCCCGAGATCTTCTCCAGCTCGCCTATCTTCAGGGGCCTGCTCTCGTCGTTGTGCATCTTCACACCTCTTACTATTGAGTTATTGTTTAGTTATAATAGAGCTGCGCCTGCAGCCTGTCAATAGTACGGACGCGAATACCCACTTGCATTATTCTAGACGTTGCCTATATAATAGCCACATCGCACGAAAAACCAAAGATCATATCTTTCCGAGTTATTGTGGTGTTGGGAATGACTCGTCATTCCCAACGGGGGTGAGAGACAGGAAGCACAACCCCATCGCAATTCCAACATCGGCATGGACAAAAAGAAAGGAGTTGATAATGAGCAGGGGTGAATTCGCGATCATCGGCACCGGCGAGGTGCCCTGCGGCAACTACCCCGAGCGCTCCGAGTTCGAGACCGCGTACACGGTGGCGCGGACGGCCATCCGGGACGCTGGTATCGACAAGGACGACATCGGGGCGGTGGTATGCGCGCAGCACATCATGTCCAATCTCGAGAACGACTACAACACCGAGATGGTCTACGGACGCCTTCCGGAGGCCATAGGTGCCAGGGGGTGCAAGATCACCTGCATGACCTCTTCGGGTGGCGCTTCCAGCTTCTCCCTGCGCAAGACGGCGGAGGGCATCCTGCACTCGGGGGAGACGGACACCGTGCTGGTGGTGCACGCCCAGCGCTTCTCCACCTTCACCCCCAACGAGCAGGCGAGGTATTTCTCCATCGCCGGCTCCGACATCGAGTGGGAGGTCCCCTATGGCATGACCTACAACGCCCTGGCGGCCATGATCACCCAGGCCTACATGAACATCACCGGCACCACCATCGAGCAGGTGGCCGCGGTGTGCGTGGCCAACCGCAAATGGGCCATGCTGCAGCCCAACGCCATGTTCAACCAGAAGGAGATCACGGTGGACAAGGTGGTGAACGCGCGCATGGTCTCCTATCCCCTCACCACCCTCATGTGCAACGTCCTGGGGGACGGCGGCAGCGCCTTCATCATGACCACGTCGGAGAAGGCGAGGAAGGTCTGCGACAGGCCCGTGTACGTGCTGGGCGAGGCCTCCGATTACTCCCACCGCACCATCACCCGCGCGGGGATGAATGACTTCGCCACCATGGCGGAGTACCTCGCCCCCATTCCGAAAACGGCCTTCGAGAGGAGCGGCCTGGGCCCCGAGGATATGGACATCTATCAGATCTACGGCTCCTACCCCTGCATCCAGCTCATCATCATGGACGCCCTGGGCATGTGGGAGCCGGGGACCTCCGGGGCGCTGGTGGAGTCCGGCGAGACCTCGCCCGGCGGCAAGTACCCGGTTACCACCAACGGCGAGGCGTTGTCCTTCGGGCATACCGGCACCGGGGTGGGCATCGCCCTGCTGGTGGAATCGGTGCGCCAGCTGCAGGGAAAGGCGGGCAAGGCGCAGGTGGAGGGGGCGAAGTTCCTCGTCGAGAACACCGGCGGCGGCGCCTTCATGGACTGCCACTTCACCGTCCTCGGAAACGAGATACCGGGCCAGGCGTAGGGAGGAGGAAAGATGAGCCAGTACGAGACCATAGACATCGAGGTCATCAAGGGAATGATGAACCTTACCGATGAGGACTTGAAGAAGCCCCTGCCCGTCCCCACGGCATGGTCGCGGCCCTTCTGGGACGCCGCGAAAGAGCACCGGCTGGTGCTGCGCAAGTGCAGCGCCTGCGGCAACATCGACCACCCTCCCTACCTCTACTGCACCGCCTGCCAGGCGGACGAGCACGAGTGGATCGAGGCCTCCGGCAAAGGGACGCTCTTCGCCTACGCCATCAACTACTTCGGCGTGCCCTTCCCCTTCTGGTCCGACCTGCCCTACGCGCTGGGCATGATCGACGTGGCCGAGGGCGTGCGCATGATCTCCAACATCGTGGAGTGCGAGTTCGACCAACTGGAGAACGGCATGGAGCTGGAGGTGGTCTTCGACGACGTCACAGGCGAGATCACCCTGCCCAAGTGGCGCCCGGCGAAAAAGTGACTGCGCGCGCATGGAAACCGCGACAACGAACGGCAGGATGCATCGCGAAAGCCAGCCTTCTCGCTTCGCGATAAGGCGCGTTGCGGGGAGGCGAAGCCGGCGTGGCAAGCTCGGTTGCAAGCTCGGTTGATTTATGCGCTGCAGGAGAAGCCTTGAGAAGCGGTGCCTGCGCCTCCACATGGAGGCGCGGCAGGCGTACGTTCGTAATATGAAAGGGGGCTCGAATGTACAACACCATCCTCTACGACATCGGCGGGCCGGACGGCGCGGTGTGCACCATCTCCATGAACCGCCCCGAGCAGCGCAACGCCATCAACGTGGAACTGGCGGAGGAGCTGCTGCGCGCCCTCACGCGCGCGCGGGACGAGGAGGGGGTCAAGGTGGTGGTCCTCACCGGGGCCGGCAAGTCCTTCTGCGCCGGCGGAGACCTCTCCGTCCTCCCCACCTTCGACCACTACTCCGTGGTGGACTGGATGGGGCGCACGGGAGTGGACATCGTGCGCGCCATCAGCGAGAGCGAGAAGGTGGTGGTGGCCAAGGCCAAGGGGCACTGCATCGCCGGGGGCCTGGAGCTGGCCCTGGCCTGCGACCTCATCTACGCCAGCGAGAGGACCAAGTTCGGGGTGACCGAGATAACCATGGGCATCCTCCCCGGCTGGGGCGGGACGGTGCGCCTGGCCCGCTGCCTCCCCATCTTCCGCGGCCGCGAGATACTCCTCAGCGGCCGCAAGGACTATACGGCGGCCGAGATCTACGACATGGGCCTGCTCACGCGGGTGTTCCCCGACGAGGAGTTCGACGCGAAGGTGGACGAGATGGTGGCGGCGCTCTGCGCCAACCCCGCCGACTCCCTGCGCATGGGTAAGGCGGTGCTCAACTATTCCTTCCAGGGCATGCCCTGGGACGCGGCCATGGCCGTGGAGCGCGAGGCCATCGCCTGGCTCTTCCACTCCGAATACACCACCGCCATGCGCAACATGGCGCTGCAGGCCATGGAGGCGATGAAGAAGGGCGAGCAAGGAGGATAGCCGCGAATGGACTTCTCATTCAGCGAGGAACAGGAGCTCATGCGCGCCGCGGTGCGCGAGTTCTGCGCCAGGGAGATAACCAGCGAGAAGATACGCGAGTGGGAGGAGACCCTCGACTTCATGCCCCAGGAGGTCTGGGACAAGGCCGCCGCCATGGGCCTCTTCGCCGCGTCGGTGCCCGAGGAATACGGGGGTGACGGCGCGGACATGGTCACGGCCATGGCCGGCTACGAGGAGATATGCAAGGCCTCCACGGCGGTGGCCCTGGGCGTGGGGGCGACCATCGGCTTCGGCACCAGGCCCATAGTGGAACTGGGCACGGAGGAGCAGAAGCGGGAGCTGCTGCCCCGCATAGCCGAGGGCAGGCTCAAGTTCTCCCTCGCCCTCACCGAGCCCGCGGGGGGCACCGACATCCTGGGGGCCATCTCCACCTGCGCCGACTCCGACGGGGACGACTTCGTCTTGAGCGGGCAGAAGATCTACATCACCGGCGCGCACGTGGCCGACTACCTGACCACCGTGGCCATCACCGACCGCGAGAACCCCAAGCGCTCGCACGCGCTCTCCATCATCCTCGTGCCGGCGGACAGCCCGGGCATCGACATCCGCGTCATCCCCAAGGTGAGCACGCACTGCTGCGGTTCTTGCGAGGTGTTCTACGACAACGTGCGGGTGCCCAAGGCGAACCTGCTCGGCACGCTCAACAACGGGTGGTACGACGTGCTCTCCACCCTCAACCCCGAGCGCATCGGGGTGGCCATGATCTCGGTGGGGCTGGCGGAAAAGGTGTTCGAGGACTGCCTCGCCTACGCCAAGGAGCGCACGGCCTTCGGCAAGCCCATCGGGCAGTTCATGATCATCCAGCATTACCTGGCGGACATGGCGGTGGGTATCGAGAACGCGCGCAACCTGGTCTACAAGTGCGCGTGGCTGGCGGACACCGGCAGGCCCTACCACGTGGAGGCGACCATGGCCGGGCTCTACGCCTCGCAGATGGCGCTCGACGCCGCCACCGTGGGCATGGAGATATTCGGCGGCTACGGGGTGACCATGGAGGCCGACATCCAGCGCTACTGGCGCGACTCGCAGCAGATGGTCTTCAGCCCCATCTCCAACGAGATGAGCAAGAACTTCATCGCCCAGTGTTATGGCCTGCCCAAGTCGTTCTAGCCTGAAGCTTGTCGTGAGGAGCGTAGCGACATGGCGATCTCGTTTGGGATAGCGCAACGGAAGGATTCGCTCAATGGGTATCCTGAGGTCAGAAGTCCGTCGGGAGGAACGGTGCGATATGGCGATCTCACTTGGGACAGCGTTGCGGTATACCAGCGCGTGTTGAACGGAGAGTGGAGGCGGTGGGGTAGCATTACCTCGGCAGGATGGATGAGGGGGAAGAAATGAGTTACGATGTCTTGTTCGAGCCCATCGAGATCGGGGACGTCAAGATCAAGAACCGCGTGGCCATGGCGCCCATGAACATGGTCTACTCAGATCCCGGCGGTTTCAACTCCGAGCAGTGGACGGCCTGGTACGCGGCCCGGGCCAAGGGGGGATACGGCCTCATTATCACCGATGCCACGGTGGTCAACCCCCATACCTGGCGGGGGTCGGACCACCTGAACTGCCACCTCTTCACCGACGAGCGCCACGGGCGCCTGCTGGGCATGATGGCCGACGTCATCCACGCCTTCGGCTCCAAGGTATTCGTCCAGCTCTCGCCCGGCTTCGGGCGCCAGGGCCACGCCTCCGCGCTCACCCCCCACGAGCCCATCGCCGCACCCTCCGCCGTCCCCATCCGCATAGACCTGCGCAACTTCAACAAGGGCTGGATCACCCAGGTGAAGAAGCTTCGGCCCGAACTCGCGCAGATACTGGAGAGCATCGGGGGGCTCGCGGGGCTGCAGGCCCTGAGCGACGAGCAGTACGAGAACCTGGAGGCGCTGATCGTCCCGGTGATGAAGGTCAAGGACCCCGGGATGATCAGGGTGGTCTACGGGGAGGTCCCGCGCGAACTGGAGACGCACGAGATCCTGTTCCTGGAGGACAAGATGGCGGAGATGAGCATGGAGGCCCTGCGCTATGGTTTCGACGGCGTGGAGATCCATAGCCCCCACGGCTACCTCATCCACCAGTTCCTCTCCCGGCGCTCCAACCTGCGCGGCGACGAATACGGCGGACCGCTGGAGAACCGCGCCAGGTTCCTGCTCAACATCATCAGGAAGATACGCGCCCGCATCGGGCCCGACGCTGCGCTGGGGGCGCGCTTCTCAGGCGACGAGATGATGCCCGGCGGGGTCACCCACGACGAGATGTGCGAGGTGGTGGAGCTGGCGGCGAAGGAGGGCCTCAGCTACATCAGCGTCTCGCAGGGCTGCTACGAGAACCCCGGCGCCTTCGCCCCGGACGGCGAGGGTGAGATGACCAGGTACGCGGCCGGCTTCCGGGAGGCCTCGGGCGGACTGCCCATCCTCACGCCCAATTTCATGACCCCGAAAGCCGCCGCCGGCGCCGTGGGCAAGGGGCTTACCGACGTGGCCATGCTGGGCCGGCAGGCCATCGCCGATCCCTTCTGGCCCGCCAAGGTCAGGGAGGGGCGCCTCAAGGACATCGTCAAGTGCGCCAGGTGCAACCTGTGCTACGTCAACCTCTTCGAGCACAAGTGGCTGGAGTGCAAGGTCAACCCCACCGCCGGCCACGAGAAGTACCTGCCCGAATTATGGAGGGTGAACGCGCCCGACGTGAAGGAAAAGGTGGAGAAGTTCATGGCCAGGGCGGAAGGCCTGCCCTTGATATAGGACGGCAACGCATGCAGGGAAGGAGTGAAAGATGCTTACCTTAGGCGATATCCCGAGGAAACACGCCCGCCTCGACCCGGACAAGGAGTGCGTGGTCTGCGACGAGGTGAGGCTCGACTGGAGGAAGTTGAACGAGAGGGTCAACCGCCTCGCCAACGCCCTGACGGATATGGGAGCAGTCAAGGGCACGAAGGTGGCGACGCTGGCGCTCAACTGCCACCGCCTGGTGGAGACCTACTATGCCACCTCCAAGCTGGGGGCGGTGGCGGTGCCCCTGAACTTCCGCCTGGCGCCGGAGGAGCTGGTCTACGTCATCAACCACTCCGGCGCCGAGGTGCTCATCGTGGACCACAACACCCTGGAGATGGCCGGGGGGATCCTGCCCCAACTCGAGAACGTCCGCGGCCGCGTCGTCTTCGGCGCGGAGGCGGAGGGCTGGCAGGACTACGAGGATATGCTCGCGGCGGCGTCCGGCGCCGAGCCCGGGGTGGAGGTGTCGGAGGACGACCTCTGCCACCTGCAGTACACCGGGGGCACCACCGGCCTGCCCAAGGGGGTGATGATCAGCAACCGCAACTATCTGACCACCGCCATCGGCATGGGCCTTGCCCTGGAGGTCCAGCCCCATTACTCCACCCTGCAGGTGCTGCCCATCTTCCATACCGCCTGGTGGCCCATCCTCCTGCACCACAGCGCCGGCTGCAGGGCGGTCATCGCCCGGCGCTTCGATTTCACCGAGATCCTGGCCACGGCGGAGAGGGAGAAGGTCACCCACATCAACATGGTGCCGGTGCTCTTCTCCTGGCTGCTCGACTTCCCCGACGCCGACAAGTACGACCTTTCGAGCATCAGGTACTTCTCCTACGCCGGCGCCCCCATGCCCGAGGAGGTGCTCAGGCGCTGCATCGCCAAGTTCGGCCCCATTTTCATGCAGGGATACGGCCTCACCGAGGCCTCACCCCTGGGCACCATGCTCATGCAGGAGGACCAGTGCCGGCTGGAAGGCCCCCCCGAGCTGGTCAGGCGCATCAACTCCTGCGGCCGCGAGTCACTGGTCACCGAGGTGCGGGTGGTGGACGAGGAGGACAACGAGGTGGTCCCGGGAGAGATCGGGGAGATCGTCATCCGCGGCAAGAACGTCATGCGGGGCTACTGGAAGGACCCCGAGCTCACCGCCAAGGCACTGCGCGGCGGCTGGCTGCACACCGGGGACCTGGCCGAGGTGGACGAATACGGGTTCATCTACATCGTGGACCGCAAGAACGACATGATCATCACCGGGGGGGAGAACGTCTACCCCTTCGAGGTGGAGCAGGTCCTCTACGAGCACCCGGCGGTGCTGACGGCCGCGGTGGTGGGGCTGAAGAGCGAGAAGTGGGGCGAGGAGGTGACCGCCGCCGTAACCCTGAAACAGGGGGCGGAGGCGACGGAGGAGGAGCTCATCGCCCTGTGCCGGGAGAAGATCGCCGGCTATAAGTGCCCCAAGAGGGTCGTGTTCATGGAGAGCATCCCCACCTCGGTACTGGGTAAGGTGCTGCGCCGCCAGGTGCGCGAGCAGCTGCAGTAAAGCGGCCGGCTCGATGACCTCGGGTGTGGCGGTATCAATAGGGGTGGAAGAACGCGTGGGCCAGAGAGGGCAGGGAGGTGAAACGTGGCAGGCATGACCGCTCACGAACGCATCGAGACCGCGATCAGGCTGGGGAAACAGGACCGTGTGCCCGTGGTCCCTATCGTCGATTTTTTCGCCGGCCGCTACGGCGGCATCACCCAGCACGACATGCTCTTCGACATCGCCAGGGCCGACGTCGCGCTGGAGAGGACCCTGCGTGACCTCGGGCCCATCGACGGGCAGCACCTTTCCTACGCGGGCCTTGGCCGCATCATGCAGGTGATCTTCCCCACCCCTCCCATCATGCCCGGCGTGGGCGGAGAACCCAAGGACGGACAGTTCCAGTTCGTGGAGAAGACGGTGATGGAATGGGAGGAGTACGAACAGATAAAGAAGCGCGGGCCCATGCGCTGGGTCCTGGACAAGATGAAGCTCTCCAACCCGCAGCTGGGAAATCCTGTCGGGATGCTCAAGACCTTCGGGGGCGTGGCGGCCGACATCATGAAGGCCAGGCGGTCCATGAAACACTGGCAGCGCAAGGGCGTGGAGTCCATGGTGGCCTACAACATCGTCTTCACCCCCATGGAATACATCTCGCTCTTCATGCGCTCCTTCAACGACTTCATCCTCGACCTCTTCCGCCACCCCGAGGAGGTCAAGGCCGGCAGCCGCGCCCTGATGAAGACCATGAAGACGCAGGGCGCCATAATGGTGAAGTCGAGTGGCCTCAAACGGGTGTTCATGGGCGGGACACGCACCAGCGCCTCCTGCCTCAGCCCCAAGCAGTTCGAGGAGTTCGCCCTCCCCGAATGGCAGGAGATGTGCGATTTCTGGGTGGGCAGGGGGGTGACACCCATGTTGCATTTCGACAGCGACTGGACGGCTTTCTTCCCTTACCTCAAGAACCTCCCCAGGAGGAAGTGCGTGCTCAACCTGGACGGGACCTCGAACATCTTCGCCGCCAAGGACCAGCTGGGGGACCACATGTGCATCATGGGCGACGTCCCCGCGGCCCTTCTCAAACTGGGGGAGCCGGAGGAGGTGGACGAGTACTGCAGCAGGCTCATCACCGAACTCGGGGCGGACGGCGGCTTCATACTGAGCTCCGGCTGCACCATCCCCGTCGACGCCAGGCCGGAGAACGTGAAGGCGATGTTCGCCTCCGTGCACAGGTATAAATAGTATCGGAGAAGGCGAACGAAGCAGCAGTAAGGAGATCGAACACCATGGCAAAGAAGGTCGTGCGGTCGGCCTGCCGTATGTGCCACGGCGTATGCCAGGTGCTGGTACACCTGGAGGGAGACCGCGTGGTCAAGGTCACCGGCGACCCTTACCGCCTCCGCGCCATGTGGATCGTGGGCTCCAATCCCCTGCTGACCATGACCGACCCGCTGCGGACCGAGAAGGCCTTGCGGCTGCTGGAATACGTGGTGGTCTCCGACTTCTTCCTCACCCCCACGGCGCAGCTGGCGGACCTGGTGCTCCCCGCCGCCACCTGGCTGGAGCAGGAGGACGTGGTCAACCTGCACAAGATCTGGTGCGTGCTGGCGCGCATCAGGGTAGCCAGGGCCGGTGAGGCGAGGGACGACCGTGAGGTCATCTTCGACCTCGCGCACCGCCTGGGGCTCGACGAGGCGTTCCCGTGGAGGAGCTGGCGCGGGCACCTGGACTGGGCGCTGGAGGACGCCGGCATGACCTTCGACGAGTTCTGCGAGCTGGGCATCCTGACCGGAGATATGCGCTATCACAAGTACCGCGAAAGCGGTTTCGCCACTCCATCGGGAAAGCTCGAACTGTATTCGGGGATCATGGAGTCGATGGGCGTCTCGCCGCTTCCCGTCTACCGCGAGCCGCCGCTCTCCCCCGTGTCATCACCCGAGCTGTTGGGGGAATACCCCCTCATCCTCACCAGCGGCGCCAAGATCCGGGAGTTCTTCCACAGCGAGGGGAGGCAGATAGGGAGCCTGAGGGAGAAACACCCCGATCCCCTGGTGGAGATACACCCGCGTACCGCCGCCTCGCTGGGGATCGGCGAAGGGGACTGGGTCTGGGTCGAGACACCGCAAGACCGCGTGAGCATGCGCGCCCGCCTGACGGACGGCATCGCGCCGGACGTGGTGAGCGCGGAGCACGCCTGGTGGTTCCCGGAGGACGGGCCGCCGGATTACGGCTGGCGCAGGAGCAACGTGAACCTGCTCTTCGGGGAGACGGAATACGACCCGGATTCGGGCTCGGAATGCCTGCGCAGCTCGCTGTGCAGGGTCTACAAGAAGCCCGAAGTCTGAGACATGTCGCGAGGAGCGAAGCGCCGCGGCGATCCTGCTTGGGACGGTGCGCAGGAACGATCTGCGGGACTTTTAGGGAACCTCGGGAGAGAGCGGAGCGGGTAAGGGAGAGGGGTGATGCCTGGCGGAGAGACCCGCTTATAGGAAAACGAAGGGCGCGGAAGAGCTGCTGGAGCTCGTCCGGGAGTAGGGACCGAACAAGGAGGATGTCATGAGCGACGGTTTCGAGAAGGACGGTTTCTTCAAGATCGACCCCGAGCCCCACCTGCTGGGGGAGATGGAGCCC
>CAZQFX010000093.1:0-11426 GCA_964592775.1 uncultured Actinomycetota bacterium | reverse complement strand
CACCTCGTCCTCTCCACCCTGCACACCAACGACGCTCCCAGCGCCCTGACCAGGCTCCTGGAGATGGGCATCGAACCCTTCCTGATCGCCTCCGCTGTGGACTGCGTGAGCTCGCAGAGACTGGCGCGCAGGCTGTGCGAGCGGTGCAAAGAAGCTTACGAGCCGGACCCGGATTTCCTGCAAAGCGTAGGATTCATCTGGAATGACGGCGAGGAGGGGATACTCTTCCGGTCGCAGGGTTGCCCCGCCTGCAACAATACCGGCTTCAGGGGCAGGGTGGGTATCTACGAGGTGCTGGAGGTGACGGAGAACATCGAACACCTGGTGGCGCGCAATGCCCCTCACGTGGAGATAGCCGAGATGGCCAGGTCGGAGGGGATGAGGACCATGCGGGAGGAGGGGTTCTTGAAGGCCAAGGAAGGCATCACGTCGATAGAGGAGATCCTCAGGGTCATCATGTAGCCCGGCGACGGAAGGAAATGACGGGTACGCGATGCCGACCGGGCGGGATGGAACGGGCCGTGGCGCCACCCGCGGACGGACTACCCGGATGTGGCAGGGAGCACCGGGATGATGGTGAAATATATAGAGGCGATGATCGCCGGAGATCGGAGAGGAGGGAACGGTCTTGGCTGGAAAGCTTGATATCAACGAGCTGCTGGAGGAGGTCCTGGTAAGAGGGGCGTCCGACCTGCACATCACGGTGGGCGCTCCGCCGGTCATGCGCATAAACGGGGTGCTCGTGCGGCTGGAGGAATACGCCCGCCTCACTTCCAACGATACCCGGGACATGGTTTACAGCATCCTTACCGCCAGGCAGAGGGAGCAACTGGAGAGCAACCTGGAGTACGACCTGTCCTACTCCGTGCCCGGAAGCGCTCGTTTCCGCGTCAACGCCTATTTCCAGAGGAACAGCATCGGGGCGGCCTTCCGCATCATCCCCTATCGCATCAAGACCGTCGAGGAGCTCCACCTCCCCCAGGTGATACAGGAGTTCTGCATGCTGCCGCGCGGGTTCATCCTGGTGACCGGGCCCACGGGGCAGGGGAAGTCCACCACCCTGGCGGCCATGATCAACATCATCAACGAGTCCCGCAACCTGCATATCATCACCGTAGAGGACCCCATAGAATTCCTGCACGTGCACAAGAAGTGCATCGTGAACCAGAGGGAGGTTGGAGGCGACACCCACTCCTTCTCCAACGCCCTCAAGTACGTGCTGCGCCAGGATCCGGACGTCATCCTGGTGGGGGAGATGAGGGACCTGGAAACGATTTCCACGGCTTTGACCGCCGCCGAGACCGGCCACCTGGTCTTCGCTACCCTGCATACCCAGGACGCCCCCCAGACCATCGACCGCATCATCGACGTCTTCCCCACCTACCAGCAGCAGCAGGTGCGCATGCAGCTCGCCAGCACCATCCAGGCCATAGTGACGCAGCAACTCCTTCCCACCAAGGACGGCCAGGCGCGCATACCGGCGGTGGAGGTCATGGTGGCGACATCGGCCATCCGCAACCTCATACGCGAGGCGAAAGCCCACCAGATCTACTCCGCCATGCAGGCGGGGGGGCAATACAAGATGCAGACCATGGACCATTCCATAGCGGCCCTGTATAAACGGGGCGTGGTCTCGTATGAGGTGGCCATAGGGCGCTGCAGCAACCGCGAGGAGATGGAGCGGCTCATCAGTTGAGAGCCGGCGCCTAGGGGCGGTTGATGGCGCGGCGGCGTAAACCACGGGAGTTACGCGCAGGTCTTCCGCATGGAAATGGCGATAAGGAAACGGCAGCACGAAGGGAGCGAGCCCGCGGGAGGCGAAATAAGCAGTATGTCGGGAGGATCCGGCGGGCGGCCGTTTTGCAGCCGGCACAGGAGACGATAATGGCGATAAAGGAATCGGCCGGTCTTAACGATATATTAATGAGCGCGGTCAAGAGCACAAGGGTTTGTTGAACGAGTAAATCGTTGACATCGAAGTTAGTGATGTCATATATGTGAGTTTAAGTCAGGCTTCGCCGAGATTAGGGGGAAAGAGAGAAAAAGGAGAGCGAACGGTGGCTCACACCTATTCCTACCGGGTGAGAGACCGGCAGGGGAAGATCATCTCGGGCAAGCTCGAGGCCGACAACGAGACCTCCGTATCCCAGCGCCTGCGGGAGATGGGCTATTTCGTCATCGGCGTCGAGGAGGAAAAGGTATCTCTGAGAAAGAAAGAGCTGCACATCTTCAAACCCAAGGTGAAGGCAAAGGACATAACCGTTTTCACCAGGCAGTTCGCGACCATGATCAACGCCGGCCTGCCGCTGGTAAAATGCCTCAACATCCTTTCTGAGCAGACCGACAGCCCTGTGCTAACGGAGGTTATCGCGGATGTGCAGCACGAGGTAGAGATGGGGCGCTCTCTTTCGGAAGCTCTCGCCAAACATCCCGATACCTTCAAGGAGCTCTACACCAGCATGGTGAAGGCGGGCGAGATCGGCGGTGTACTCGACGATGTCCTGCTGCGTATAGCGACCACGCTGGAGAGCGAGGACGAGATCCGTCGGCGCATCAAGTCGGCGCTGACCTACCCCATCGCCATGTTCGCCATATCCGTCCTGCTCCTGTTGATCATGCTCGTCTTCGTGGTCCCCGCTTTCGAGAAGATGTTCAAGGACATGGGCGCGAACCTGCCTTTCCTGACCAAGATAATTATGAGTGCGAGCCACTTCCTGGTCAGTTGGAAGGGAGCAATATTGGCAATTGCCCTCATCGGGGGCGTAGTGTATCTGCGCCGCTGGATCAAGACGCCGGGCGGCCGCAGGAAGCTCGACGCCCTGAAGTTGAAGCTGCCCGTCTTCGGCACGCTGTTCCACAAGATGTCCCTATCGCGTTTCTCCAGGACGCTCGGTACCCTCGTCGCCAGCGGCGTACCGATACTGCAAGCCTTGGAGATCACGTCCAAGACGGTGGGCAACGTCTTGGTCGCTGAGGCCGTGGAGAACGTCCGCGCCGGGGTCAAGGAGGGGGATTCCATCGCCAGGCCCCTGGGCCATAGCCCGCTTTTCCCGCCCATGGTTACACAGATGCTGGCCATCGGCGAGGAGACCGGCGCACTGGATACCATGCTGAACAAGGTATCGGACTTCTACGACTCCGAGATATCGGCGACGGTCGAAGCCCTGACCTCGCTCCTGGAGCCCATTCTCATCGTGTTCCTGGGGCTGGTCGTGGGAACCATCGTCATCGCTCTCTACATGCCGATATTCTCACTAATAACCCAGTTCACAAAAGAGTGACGGCCGGCCTTCGGGTCGGGTAGGGGCGGCGGTGTTCGCCCGCGGCGTCGTGCGGCGTTCGCAGAGGACAGGGTGCGGCCTTGTAGCCGCGCCTTTTATTTGGCCAAATATTGTAGACTGTGCGTGAGGGCGAAAGGGGTGATGCCGGGAGAAAGAGAATAACTCTATTGGACATGCGATAATGCGGCTCGTTGGGCTGTTGCGAAAGTTAATTATTGACAATTACAATTAAAGAAATATAGAATCTTAGAAGAATGTGCAAATAATCAAATAGTGCTAAAGTCAGTTGAGGATGTTGGCGATGAAATATATTGATCCGTAAGGTAGCGTATTGTCAACTCGGGCCAAAGGCCGGCTGGAAATCGCTGACGGGAGGGTTAGTGTTAGGGGATAGGTTCAGCAATAAGCTATTGACGGTCAACGAAGTCGCCAATATCTTGAGGGTATCCAACATGACCGTTTATCGTCTCGTGAAAAGCGGGCAGATACCCGCGATAAGGGTCGGGAAGAACTACCGTATCAAGGAAAGCGACGTCAACGATTACCTGTCCAGAGGGACGCAGAGGTAGGGGGCTTGATCGGGGGTAGTCCATGAGTCCGAAAAAAGCCAATGTAGCCATAGGACTGGATATCAGCACCAACTCCGTGAAGATGGCCGAGATCACCATGGGAAGAGGGGAGTCGGTGCTTTCCAACCTTGGTATCGTCCATATCCCCGATGGGGTGATAAGGGACGGCGAGGTCGAGGACGGGGTGACTCTGGCGGAGTCCCTGAAGGAGCTCTGGGGGACAACCGGCATGAAGGAGAAGTCGGTGATCCTTGGCATCGCTAACCAGAGGGTCATCGTCCGCCCCATCGAGCTCCCGTACATGGAGAAGGAGGAACTGGACAGCGCGCTGCGTTTCCAGGTGCAGGAGTTCATCCCCATACCCATCGAGGACGCTATCCTGGACTTCGATATCATCGAGGAGTTCATGACCGCCGACGAGGAGCGCATGCTCACCGTTCTCCTGGTGGCGGCCCATAAAGACATGATACAGAGTTTTATCGAGGTCTTGAAGGCGGCCGGACTGTCTACGACGGCTATCGACCTCAAGGCCTTCGCTATACCGCGTTCGCTGGTACCGCTCAGCGCACTGCAGGCGGGCTACGAGGAGGGTGAGGCCATATGCCTGATCAACGTGGGAGCGGGTATGACCAACATCACCATCCTCAAGGACAACGTACCACGCTTCGCCAGGTTCCTGCTGAGGGGTGGCGACGATTTCGTACGGGTAATCGTCAACCGCCTGGATATGGAGTGGGAAGAGGCTGATGCCGTGCGGCGCGGCAGGCTCATGAACGAGGAGGCGGACAAGGTCCTGCAGCAGGAGATCTTCAACTTCGTAGGGGAGATAAGGCGCTCCATCGACTACTACATAGCCCAGACCCAGGAAAGGGCTTTCAGCAAGGTGATACTATCGGGCAGCGGCTCGGTGACCGCCAACCTCATCCAGGAGATGAACAAAGGCCTTAGGCTGCCGCTCGAGGTCGGCAAGCCGTTCCAGAACGTGCAGCTCGGAAGGCTGCCGTATACGGCCGAAGAGCTTGCCGAGATCGAGCCGTCGGTGGCGGTCAGCGTCGGTCTGGCGCTGCGGGAGGTAGTGGAATGACCAGGATAAACCTCTTACCGCCGGAGATAAAGGAAAAGGTAGAAAGGCCGCACCTCACTCCCTGGTTCATCCTCATGGGGGTGGTGGTGGTGGTGGTGACAGTCGGTTTGTTCCTCTATTTCAATGCCCAGAAATCGGGAAAGCAGGAGACCCTGGACGAGAAAGAGCAGCAGCTCGAGGACCTGCAGAAGCAGACCAGGCCCATGGAGAAATACGAGGCGCAGCAGCGCGAACTGCAGGCCTTTCAGGACCTGTACACGCAGGCCAATACGGGCAGGGTGGCCTGGGCGCAGATGCTCAACGACCTCGCCATGTACGTGCCCGAGGGACTGGCGACGGCCTCCAACCCGAAGGCTCCCGCGATCTGGCTGGTGCGGATGACCATAGACGCGCAACCGCTGGAGGCCATCGCCGGGGCGGCGGAGGGCCAGCCAGCGGCGCCGGTCGCAGCCGGTACGGTGCCCATTCAGATGGAAGGATATGCCACTCCGGCCTGGCTGTGCGTGCAGACCTGGCTGCCCAGGGCGAGCGATTTCAAGGCCAGGGGATTTCTCGACGCCTACCCCTATTATTATTACTTCCGGGGGCACCCGAAAGTGGCGGAGTTCTTCGTCAGGCTGCACAACATGGAGGAATGGACCGATCTCTGGATCGAGAAGTCCACCGAGGCGACCATAAACGAGATACGGTACGTGCTGGATCCCACGACCGGTGAGCTGCAGGAAGAGACCTACAGCGATTGGGGTATCAACTTCATCATCGCTGCGCGATGGAATCCGGATAACGCCATATGGAAGGGAACCATGGGTGAGACCGCAGGCGCGACGGCGCCGGTGGAGCGGACGGGGGGTGGCCAGTGATGAAGATCAGGGTTGGCTCGGGCCTGTGGCTGCTCGTGGGAGCCCTCGTGAGCATCATCGTCCTGGTGCTGGGACTCTTCCTCGTCGTGTTCCCGCAGAAGAACAAGGTAGGAGAGGTGCAGGATGATATAGACACCGTGGAGAAGAGCATGCAGTTGGAGCAGAACCGGCTCAACCAGATGAAGCAGTACGATAAGGACCCCGAGCAGTTCACGCGCCAGATCGACGTGTTGAAGGAACGCGTACCGGAGAACGTGGAGCTGGGGGATATCATCCAGCAGATAGACGCCGCAGCGGAGGAGGCGGGGCTGGACTTCTTCTCCATCACGCCGCAGCTCCCGGTATCCTCCGGCAATTTCTACACCGTCACCTGCGAGGCGATCTTCAACGGGCGCTATTTCAACATGGTCGAGTTCTTCAACCACCTGGAGAGGCTGCCGCGTTCGGTCAAGGTCGTCTTCCTGGATATCGTGGCCAGTGACGACGGGCTGCCGTATCTTCAGATAACCGTTAATTTCAGGGCCTTCTTC
The DNA here is from genome assembly GCA_964592775.1 of uncultured Actinomycetota bacterium. Lineage (GTDB taxonomy): Bacteria > Actinomycetota > Geothermincolia > Geothermincolales > RBG-13-55-18 > SURF-21. Next base: position 5,102 of record CAZQFX010000093.1, on the reverse strand, counting down.
ACCACCAACCAGGGGATCGAGGGCCTGGTGACGGCGCCTGCGGGTTGAGAGGCGGGTGTGCGTTATGGATGACGAGAGGAAGAACGATCGCATGCGGATACCGGCGGTGGCAACAGCGGGCAGGCCCGATGGGGACGCGGATGGGAATGGTATCGCGCGTGAGCGCATGCGCCTGCTGGTGGGCATGGCGCTGGCGCTGGTTATCCTGGCGGTACTGGTGATGGCGGCGAACCCCGGAGCGCCCGGCAGGGAAGAAGCCATGCTGTCGCAGGCCATGCTCTCCGGCCGGGCGGCGGTGGATATCGATTCCGGCGGGCTGGCCTCCAGGGTCGTGGAGCAGAAGTTCCAGATCCACATGGAGGAGATGGACCAGCAGATGGGAGAGATCCCGTACGTGGAGATCTGGGTGCTGAACGACCCCTTCTATCCCCTCATGGGAGAGGTGGCCGACCTGAGGAGCGAGGACGGCGCGCTCTCGAGCAAGGAATGGCAGATGCTGGGTTTCCCGAACTATGAGGATATAGAGGAGGCGCAGACGGGGGGGACCGGGGCCCCGGCGCCCACATCGCCCCCCAGCGCCCTACCGGTGACCACGGGCATACCGCAGCGGGTGGTGCTCGTGGAAGCGGTCTACGAAATGCGGGGGATCCGCTACGCGGATATCAAGGTCAACGACAGTACCTATGATAAACTGAAGGCCGGAAGCGAGTTCGCCGAGGTGTTCAGAATTCAGGAGATCAGGGACGATCAGACGGTGGTCGTGCTGTGCGGAGACGAGACCTACGAATTGAAGGTGAACCAGCTGAGAAAGATATAGTGGCCGTGAGGGAGAAGGAGGGCGGCGGGAAGCCGCCCTCTTTTGTTTGAAAGGGCGAGAAAAAAGGAAGGCCGAGTATGTTGAGGTATCTCGATGCGGGAGAATCCCACGGCAAAGGCATGGCGTGCATCGTGGAGGGACTGCCCTATGGATTGCCCCTGCGCGCCGCGGATGTCGAATCGGAGCTTGCCAGGAGGCGGCTCGGTTATGGCAGGAGCGATCGCATGGCCCTGGAACGGGACGAGGTGGAGATATTCAGCGGCGTGAGGGGCGGCGTCACCCTGGGAAGCCCGCTCACTATGCTGGTGAGAAACGCGGAATACGAGAAATGGCGGGACGTGATGGCGGCCGAAGGCGGGAAGAACGTCGAAGCCCTGACGGCGCTGAGGCCTGGCCATGCGGATCTCGCGGGGGCGCTTAAATACGGCACCGGGGACCTGCGGGATATACTGGAGAGGGCATCGGCGCGCGAAACGGTGGGCAGGGTCTGCGCGGGCGCCGCGGCGAGGAAGCTTCTGCACGAACTGGGTATAAACGTGTATTCGCACGTGTTGGAGGTAGGGGGCGTAGGGAGCGGCGCCGGGCGCAGGGTGCCCTCGGAAGACGCGCTAGCGAACGCGGACGGGGATCCCATGCGATGCCTGGAAGGGGTGGCCTCGCTGCTGATGCGCGACGCCGTGGATGCCGCGCGCGGTAGCGGGGATTCCCTTGGGGGGATATTCGAGGTCCTGGCGTTCGGGCTCCCCGCCGGGCTGGGGAGCCACGTGCACTGGGACAGGCGCCTCGACGGGCGTATAGCGGCGGCGGTTATGGGCATCCAGGCCGTGAAGGGAGTGGAGATCGGAGACGGTTTCGAGGCCGCCAGGACACCTGGTTCGCAGGCGATGGACGCCATCTATTACGAAGAAGGGCGCGGATTCCGCCATCGCAGCAACCACGCGGGCGGCCTCGAGGGAGGGATGACCAACGGCGAGCCACTGGTGGTGCGCGCCGCCATGAAGCCCATCCCGACGATGGCGAAGCCCATGCCATCGGTGGACCTGTCTTCAGGGGAGGCCGTGGCAGCCGCTGTGGAACGGGCGGATGTATGTGCCGTGCCGGCGGCGGCGGTGATCGCGGAATCGTGCGTGGCCTTTGTTCTCGCAGGCGCCATGCTCGCCAAGACGGGAGGCGACAGCATTGATGAAATAAGGGTCCGTCTGCGCGAAGTGCGCGAGCGCCAGGCGAGGATCTGAGGTCGGCCGATGGGCGGGGACGAACCGCGGCAGCCGGAGGAGAGAGCGGGCAACGTCGCCCTCATCGGCTTCATGGGTGCCGGGAAGAGCGCCGTGGGGCCGCTTCTAGCCGCGAAATTGGGCATGGACTTCGTCGACCTCGACGGGGTGGTATCATCGCGGGCCAGCATGAGCGTGGAGGAGATCTTCGCGCGCGAGGGAGAGGAGGGTTTCCGGGCCCGTGAGAGCGGCGCCCTGAAGGCGGTGCTCGGCGCCGGCTCCAGGGTGATATCCTGCGGCGGCGGGATCGTGCTGCGGGACGAAAACATCGAGCTGTTACGACGGGCAAGCCGCGTCTACTTCCTCGAGATATCGTGGGGCGAGGTGTTGAAGCGCCTTTCCGGCGCAGGGAAGAGGCCCCTCCTGGCGGGAGACGACCTGGAGGGCACGGTCCGCGGGCTGTTGGCGGAAAGGTACGAGAGGTATTTGCGGGCGGCGCACGAGGTGATTGACGCGGAAGGCGACATGCCGGAGGAGATCGCGGAGGAGATAGCCGAGAGATGGAGGAGATACCGGTCCGGACCCCGGGAGGAGAATATCCGGTCATCATAGGCCGCGGCCTCTACGGGAAGGAATTGGCGGGCGGGCTGGAGCGGCTGCGGCCGGCCAGGGTGGCGCTGGCCAGCCACCCCCGCATCTTCGCACTGCACGGTGAGAGGCTCGAAACGGCCCTGGGTGTGGGGACGAAAAACGGCGCCGAACCGCTCACCTTCCTCTTCCCGGAGGGAGAGGAGAACAAGAACCTGCGCACCCTGGAGGACGGATACCGCGCCCTTGCCGCGGGTGGCATTAACCGGGGGGACGTCCTGCTCGCCTTCGGGGGAGGGGTGGTGGGCGATCTGGCGGGCTTCCTGGCGGCTACCTACATGCGCGGCATCAGGTACCTTCAATTGCCCACGACGCTGATGTCCATGGTCGACTCGGCTATAGGGGGGAAGGTGGGGATAGACCTGCCGGGCGCGAAGAACGCCGTCGGCTCTTTCCACCAGCCTCAGGCGGTGTATTGTGATATAGAAACCCTGGAAACGCTGCCCGCGAGGGAGTTGCGAAGCGGCCTCGCTGAGGTGGCGAAGTACGGATTCCTGTACGATGCCCGGCTGTTGGGCGTCATGGAGGCATGGCCGGAGCGCTTGCCCGGAACCGCCGATGATCTGGCCGGCATCATCGCCGCCTGTGCCGCCCACAAGGCCAGGGTGGTGGGCATCGACGAACGCGACCTCGGCGGCGTGAGAGCGATGCTGAATTACGGGCATACTTTCGGGCACGCCATTGAGTCGGCCTGCGGGTACGGCACGCTGCGCCACGGCGAGGCGGTGGCGCTGGGGATGATGATGGCCGCCCGCCTGGCGGAGAGAACCGGAACGGCGCGCGAAGAACTGTACGGCCTGCACCGCGAAGTGCTCATGCCGCTGCTGGGTGAAGAGGCGCTGCTTGTCGAGCCCGATCCGGCGCGGGTGATGGCCGATATGCAGGCCGACAAGAAAAGGGGCGAGACCCTCCGTTTCGTCCTCCTGGAGGCGCCGCAATCGCCGAAGCTGGTCGAGGATGTCCCGGAGAGCCTGGTGAAGTCAGTAGTAATGGAGACCCTGGAGGAGTTGAGGAGGGCGGAACGATGAAAACGGTCGCCGTGGTCAACGGGCCCAACCTGAACCTGCTGGGCAGCCGGGAGCCCGCCGTCTACGGGAAGGCCACCTGGGAAGAGATGCGGAGAGGCATGGAGCAAAGGGCGCGGGAGGCCGGCATCGTGTTGGAGTACTTCCAGAGCAATCACGAAGGGGCGGTCATCGATCACATACAGGGACTGGCGGCAAGGGCCCAGGGGCTGATTATAAATCCCGGCGCCCTGAGCCATTACAGCTACGCCCTGAGGGACGCTCTGGCGGCGCTCGCCATTCCCGTCATCGAGGTGCATATCACGAACATCCACGCGCGCGAGGAATGGCGCTCCCGCTCCGTCGTATCCCCCGTCGTGGGGGGAGTCATCTCCGGCCTGGGCGCCCTGGGCTACGACCTGGCGCTGTTGGCTCTATCCGAACGGCTGGAACATGACGCTTGATACGCGGCGGCTGAAGGCCTATCTTTTTGTCGTCCGGTCTTGGGTACGTAAGAGCAGCTAGAAGCCATTACGTAACATTACCGTAACATCGTTCACAGAGAATTATCTTGTAAGGTTCTAAAGAGGGTATTTAGAATTTGCCGATAGAAGGATTGAAAAAAGAGCCGGGATCGCATCATAAGGCGGGTAGGCATGAATGGTGTGGGAAAGCGCCGATAGGGGACGAGACATGGGAGATCTGAGATGAGAACATGGCCATGGCGCCGCGAGGAAGGGTTCACCCTGGTGGAACTGGCCATCGTGGTGGTCATCTTCGGCATCATCATCAGTATCGCCGCACTCAATTACGCCAATATCAGCAGGGGCGCGAACCTCAGCGGGGCGCGCAAGCAGGTGGAGGCGGCGCTCAGCCGGGCGAAGACCGCGTCGAGGCAGGAAAACGTCCGCTACCAGCTCGTATTCTACACCGACGCCGCGGGCGCGAACGCCAATACGTACGAGTTCCGGCACAACGTCTACAGCGAGGCCACGGGAACCTGGACCATGACCCCCGTGGACAGGTCGGTTCCCGGCGAGGAGGTCTCCGCGAGCGGGGGCCGTACGTACATCAGGTTGGGCAACGGCGTGAAGATCACGGGATGCACGGAGATCTCGGGGAGCCAGATCATCGTGAATTTCATCCCCGCAGGCACCACCATGTCCGTTTCGGGTTCCAATAACCCGGGAGGAGGCGTGCCCCCGACGACCTCGGCCGTGGTCACGTTGAACCTCTCGAGCGGCGGGAGCGTCGGGGGCGTGTCCATAAACGGCGTCGGCATCATAACCGTGCGTTGACGGACGGGAGAGTCGGCGAGCGGCGAACAATGCCTCGCAAGGAGAAGGAGGCGATAGGATGTACCTGAGGAGAAAACTCAACCAGGAGGGCGGCTTCACCCTGGCCGAGATCTTCGTGGCG
>CAZQFX010000092.1:0-11485 GCA_964592775.1 uncultured Actinomycetota bacterium | reverse complement strand
GGAGGTAGAGGGCAGGACGACGGCGGAGTAATTCCCCGAGGCGTCGCTGGTGGCGTAGCTGTCGAACTTGCCGGTATAAGAGCCGAAGGTGCCCGTGGCGCTCAGGTGCAGCTGGACGTTGGGCACCGCGGTCCCCTTGGAGTCCACCACCTTGCCGGTCACGTATACCTCGTTGATGGTATGATTCGCTACTGCGCCTACGGCGAGATTGACGGGCGAGATCTGGGTGAGCTGATAAGTGGTGGGGGTGTTGTCGGTGCTGGCGAGAAAGCCGTTCGCCAACTCCGCCGTATAGGTGCCCGCGGGGACCTTGATGGAGAAAGTGCCCAGGAGGCCGGTTATGCCGGACTTGGAGAAAGCGCCCTGCTTGAGGGCCACGGATTGGTCCGCGATGGGCGTCCCGTCCCTGTCCCTCAGCGACCCGCTGTAGGTCACCCCCAGGGGCACGTTGACGTTCTTCGAGCCGTCGGCCAGCATGCTCACCCCCGTCGCCTTGCCGAAGGCGTAGACGCTGGCGTCGGGCGGTGTCGCCTCGATGGTCAGCGAGGAGCAGGGGAAGATGACGGCGGAATAGTTCCCCGAGGCGTCGCTGGTGGCGTAGCTGTCGAACTTGCCCGAGAAGGCGCCGAAGGCCGTGTTGCCGCTCACGCGGACCTGCGCGTTGGCGACGGGGACGATGCCCAGCGGATCGACCACCTTCCCGGTTACGTAGACCTCGTTCAGAGTGATGTCCATGGTGGTGTTCCCGGTGAGAGAGATGGTCCCGCTCCTCGTTACCTGGTAGGTGGTGGGTACGTAGGGGGGCACGACGAAGAGACCGTTGATCACCTCGAGGGAGTAGTCGCCTGGCGGGACCTTAATGGAAAATCTTCCCTGGTCATCCGTGTTGCCCGTCTTCCCGAAGGGGGTGCGCTTGAGGTATACGGTCTGGTTGGGTATGGGGGTTCCGTCCCGGTCCATCAGACGCCCGCTGAAGGTGACGGCGTCGGCGGGGACGAACACGATGTCCAGGTTGACGTCGCCCGCCGCGACCAACCCCGGATAAGTCCCGTTCTGCAGGCCGCTAGCGGCCGGGGGGGCCGCCTTCACGTCGAAGGTCCCCGAGGGGACGGCCATTCTGTAGCCGCCCGCCGCGTCGGTGGTGGCGGTGGCCACCACGGCGCGCGTCGCGGGGTCTTCCACGGCGACCACGACGCCGGCCACGGCGTTGCCCCGCTCGTCCCTGGCGACACCGGATATCACGGGATAGCCCGGGCCCGCCTGGTGGTAAGGGCTCGCTACGGGCGCGACGGAAAACAACGGCGCGCCCTCATCCGTGCGCGGGAGTCCCCCGCTCCCCACGGCCGGTGATGCCGCGAGACCCGGCAGCGCGGCGATAATGGCCAGGAACACCAGCGTGATCACAACTCTTCTCATCCTTGTCACCCCCGGTTAATCGTCCTCCGTCACCTCGGCGCCCCGTGTGATGAATACGCCATCGTATTCACGGGACGTTGTACTTCGTATGAAACATCCCATCGCTTCCGGGAGGTCCGTGCATGGCGGCCGGGTTCATGCTCGTGATGATCCGGCACGCCTTGATATCCCGGGGTGCGTGGGAATATGGGAAATACAGGCATAAGCGGTGAATTTGTCATGAGTTCTTATGTATCTCTTAAACTGATTCCACCCCGAATCGCACGCAGTAAGTCTACCGGCTGCTTCCCCCAAAGTTACCTTCCGGTATATTATAGCACGCTTCGGGCGATTTGCCAGATACGCCAGATACGGCCCCTTTGGACGGGTGGAGCATCCAGCCTTAATCGAACTGGGGATATAAGGATCAGGGATATTTCCCAACGGCATATTACGTTCGCAGTTGCTTCCCGCTACCAATAGCTTGCCGTGCATAATTCCATATCAGGCCTGGTTATTATCCGTCTTCCGGTGTTTCTCTCAGTCTCTTGCGATTCCTTGCCGACCTTGATGTGTGGTCATGTCGCGGTCGCGGCGCTCCGCCCATCATGGGCAAAGCATCAGCTCCCGGGCCGGGAGGACAAGCTCTCCCTCGTCAGGATGCTGTCCACGAACCAGGTCATGAAGCGCAACACCAGGCCGTACAGGGGCGGGAACGTGCGCTTGAGAAAATACAGCAGCTTGATGTCCATGGACGTGATGACCATGAACCTGTTCTTCTCTATGGCGGCGATGATGCGGCCGGCCACCTTCTCGGGCGCGATGGCGTGCCTGCTGAAGAGCCTGCGTCCCCTCTCGCAGGCGTCCTCGTCCGCGTTGATGACCACCGTCCGCACCAGGCCTGTGTTGACGGCCCCGGGCAGGACGACGCTGACGCCGATGCCGTGCTTGCGCAGGTCGTAGCGCAGCACCTCCGAGCTTCCCACCAGCGCGTGCTTGGTGCCGGCGTACACGACATGCCACGGCAGGCCGATGATCCCGGCGGTGGAAGAGACGGTGAGCACGTGGCCTCCCTTTCCGGCGCGCACCATCTCGGGCACGAAGCACTCGATGCCGTGGTAGGGCCCCCAGAGGTTGACGTTTACCACCCGTTCCCACTGCTCGTGGGTCATGTCTTCGACCTGAGAGAACAGCGCCACCCCGGCGATATTGGCCAGGATGTCCAGCGGGCCGGACCCGGCGTGTATCTCGTCCGCCAGGCTCCTTACCGCCTCGTAGTCGGATATGTCCAAGGGGCGGGAAAGGCAGACCTCCCCGCCATCCGCCTCGACCTCGCGCCGCGTCTCCTCGAGCCCCTGCGCGTTGATGTCGGTGATGAACAGCCTGGCGCCCCGCTCCGCCATGGCCAGCACCGTCGCCCTGCCGATGCCGCTCGCCGCGCCGGTGATCAAGACCTTCTTTCCCCGGATCTCCATTTTTCATCCCTCCTCGTATCAAGCGCCGCCAATGCCGATAAGCACCTGGTGCGGCCGCGGGCGCCGACCTCGGGGACCGTGCCTCCGCCGCGACGGTACTCGACCAGGCCGCCCCGGGTCATGCCTGAGTCGCGACGAAGCCTGACGCATCGGTCCCTGGGGCATGCTTCCAGCCGCTACGCAACCTAAAAAGCAGCCCGGAAGCCGGCGGCATGGACTTTCAGCCTGCTCGCGATTGTTCCCCCCGTTCGATGCAGCCCCGCTCTCAGTCATTCACCCCGCCCGATGTAACCCCGCTCTTCAAGCAGCCCGTACCAGGGCACCGCCCCGGGCGGGCCTGTCCAGGCACAGGAAGTATCCCCCGTCACTTTCTTGCTCCCCCCGTTCACCACAGCTCCGCCCTCGCTCACTCGCCACTCTCGATATACCCCTTTTCTCTCAGCAGCCCGTACCAGGCGTCGCCCCGGGCGTGCCTGTCCAGGTGCAGGAAATGTCCGCCAACCACCTCGGTGTAATCGCCGACACCCCAGCTCTCTTTCCAGCGCCTGATATCACGCACGTCACAGATGCGGTCTCCCGCGTGTGCCACCACCCGGATGCGCCCCACGTCGAAACGGGGCTCGAGATAGAGCGGCGAGCAGATCTCCTGGGCGCGCCCGGTGGCGCGGACCAGCTCGCCGTCGACGGGGAACCCGAAGCGGCCGGGTTTGGGCTCGAGATAGCGCGTGACCGCGACGGCGGGCACGGCCATGAACATGAAGTCGGGCCCGCCGGTGACCTGCGCCGCGTAGAGCGCCGCGGTGAACCCGCCCATGCTGGCCCCGATGATGCCGATGTTCCCGTACCCGATCCCCTCGAGCAGCAGCAGCGCGGAGTGCAGGTCGTGGACGTTCTGGGCCAGGCGCTCCACCGTCAGCGGCACGTCCGCCGGGTCGAGCAGCCGCTGGACCCTGGGGTCGTCGCTCCTCCGCCAGTGGCCGGGCAGGGTATGGAGCGCGACGTCGAGGCCGAGCTCGAAGAGCCGGTCGATCCTGAACATACGCCAGGCTTTTTTCGGTCCTCCCATCATCAGCCCGTGGATGACCAGGACGAGCGGCCTGCCGGCCGAGCCGTCGTGACGCCAGAGGTGGAGATACCCCGAGAGGTTTTCCCGGCGGGAGTCGAAGTCCCCCTCCACCTCGGGGTTCCTGGGGGCATAGCGGCTCGGATAGCGGAAGAGGTCGCACCGCCCCGAGAGGAACGGCCTGGTTTCGATGATCTCGCTTCCGGGAGGCTCTTCGGGCAGGTAGAAGAACGGGTTCCGCTCGGGGCTCCAACGGTCCGGGTCATAGAAAGCGAGCCGGCGGAGATAGGCCTCCCGGTCGATCGTGGTCTTACGGATGGTCACGTCGGGAACGATCAGCAGCATGAGGTCCGGGATGCCGCCGACGGCGTTCAGAACTCTGGCTCTCGCGCTCATGGACGGCCCGCTTCCGCCGCGGCGTCGTAGGTGTCCTCCGTCACGCCCAGAGACTCCAGCTCTCTCTTGATGACGCGGTGCGTCTCCGTCTTCGGGAGCACGTCGACCACCCGGTAATACCTGGGGATGGCGAACTTCGCGAGCTTGTCGGCCAGGAACCCCGGCAGGCTCTCGGGGTCGAGCGTCTCCCCCTCCAGCGGCACCAGCGTGGCCATTATGTCGTCCTCGGCGAGTTCCGAGGGCACGGCGTAGACGGCGCACTCCAGCACGCCGGGGTGCTTCAGTATCGCCTGCTCGACCTCGTAGGCCGAGACGTTCTCTCCCTTGCAGCGCATCGATTCCGTGTTTCGTCCCAGGAAGTAGATGTAGCCCTTCCCGTCCCTGTAGACGAGGTCGCCGGTGTACAGCCAGCCGTCACGCACCTTGCCGCTCGAGGCCTCGGCGTTCTTGTAATACTCGACGGTGCTGGGGCGGTTGCCCACGTAGCTGATGAGCTCGCCCGGTGCTCCCGCGGGGACGTCCCCGCCTTCGCCGTCCACGATGCGGCACTTGGAACCGAGCGGCTTACCCATGGAGCCGACCGGTCCCGTCCCCAGGTTTATGAGCACCACCCCCGCGCCGTCCACCGCTCCGTAAGCCTCATATATCCGCGCGCCGAACCTCTTCTCGAACGCCTCCCACATGTCCGCCGGGCAGCCGGCCGAGAGCACCGCACGCACGTCGTTGTCGCCGTCGTCGGGCCTGGCGGGATGCTTCATCAGGATGGGCATCACCGCGCCCAGCCCGTTGAAAATGGTGACCCGATGCCGCCGCATCTCGTCCCAGAACCTGCTGGCGCTGAACCTCTCGCCCAGCGCGACCCGGCAACCGGCGTGCAGGGATGGCGTCACCGTCAGGAACAGCGCGTTGGCATGGAAGAGAGGATAGCAGGTGTAGTAGACGTCGTCCCCGTTGAGGAAGAACCGGCTCATAACGGAGATAGCCTTGACGGAGGAGTTCCGGTAGCGGTAGACGACCCCCTTGGGCAGCCCGGTGGTGCCCGAGGTGTACATTATGGTCATCATGTCGTCCGGGTTGTAGCGCACCGGGGGTTTCGACGCGTCCGAGCCCGGGGCGTAAGCTTCCTCCAGGTCCGCCGCGTCCGCGGGTAGCGCGAACTCCCGGGGCGCGCCCTGTGCGTTCACGATGACCTTCTCGACTTTCCCGAGCCCGCCCGCGATCGCCGTGTAGTGCGGCAGCAGGTCGTGGTCGATGACGACGAAACGTGCGTCCGAGTCGTCGATGATGTACGCGAGCTGGCCGCCCCGCAGGGCTACGTTCACCGGCACGGCATACATCCCGAGTTTCTGCAACCCGAAGAAGACGTCCAGCCAGCGGGGGGAGTTCTTCATGATCATCGCCAGCCCGTCGCCGGGGCCTCCTCCCAACGAGCGCAGGAAGTTGGCGGCGCGATTGGCGTTTCCGTCCATATCGGAGTAACTGAAGGCCTGGTCCTTGAACTCGAGGAACGTCTTTGCGCCCAACTTGCCGGCCTTCTCCTCCAGCAGCTCGGCGTGGGACATGTCGGCGGATATGGAGAGGCCGCGTGCTTTCATGATGCTCACGAGGTTCTTGGGCAGCGTACCCCTCCGCAGTTCGTCCGCGACGAACAGCACCCCGCTGCGCAGGCCCCGCCAGGCGATGAACAGCATCTGGCGGCATTGCATCGTCTTCCCCCGCTCCATTGCCCCTCCTCTTGCCGTTCAACCAGGTATAGTAATCACTATACCTATGGACTATACCAAACGCCATTAATGCATTCAAGTATGCACACAGCCACCCGCACTTATCGCGGAAGAACCATAGCTATCATCCCGGGTAATGTTGGTATTTACAGCGCCCGTGCTGTGTGATACTCCTAATGTAAGTAATTACTTACTTACTTACTTATTAATATTGGAGATGCACAATGCCTGCTGAAGCGAAAAGACCTGGAGCGGAAGCCCGCCGCAAGCAGATACTGGATGCCGCCGCCGAGGTGATCGGCGGGAAATGCTACCACTGGGCCACGACCAAGGAGATCGCCCGGGCGGCCGGGGTCTCCGAGCGCACTCTCTTCCTCTACTTCAAGAACAAGAAGGAGCTCTACCGCGAGGCCGTCTTGCAGGCACACCGAGAGCTGTTCGAGGCCTTGGCCCGGTCCGCTCCCCCCATGGACGACATCCGGACCTTCCTGAAGATGAGCGAGAGGAACTTCCTCGCCTACCTCGGCGAGCACCCGCTGAAAGTCAAGCTCATCTTCCAGGGCCTCGACGCCATGGGCGACGAAGACCTCCGCGGGGACATCCAGGATACTTTCCAGTCACTGTACGAGCTCTTTTTCGCCATCATCGAGAAGGCCAAGGAGCGCGGGGACATCAACGAGGAGGTGAGCACCCTTTCGGCGGTCGTCTGCATACTCGGGTTCCATTTCATCGTGGCATACGTCGAGTTCCTGAAGCTGGACTGGTTCGCCGGAGAGGAAGACATCTACTCGGTGGTCGACGTGTTCGCGGACTTCGTCACCAAGCGCGCGAAATGACCGCTCGGTAACAGAATGTGTGTGTCATTATTGTATACTTGCATGTGGCATTATTTAATATTATAATATGCTATTATGACAGCATATCTCAATCGCGAACTTGCCGGGACCGTCAAGCGCGCGCTCGAACAGATGCCGGTTGTAGTCGTAAGCGGCATGCGTCAGGTGGGCAAAAGTACCATGCTGCTCAAGGATCACTCCTTTAGGGACAGGGCTTATATCGATCTGGATGATCTCGCCCTGCTGGCAGCGGCAAAGACCGACCCCGAGGGCATACTGAGCAGGGGCGAGCGCATCACGGTCGACGAGGCCCAACGCTGCCCGGAGCTGTTCCTGACCATAAAAAGGATGGTCGATGAGAACAGGCGCCCTGGCCGTTTCCTGCTATCCGGCTCAGCGAACGTCTCGCTCCTCAGAGAGGTGACCGAAAGCCTGGCTGGCAGAGCGATCTACTTCAACCTGCCACCCCTCACGGTACGCGAAAGAAGCCGTAACATAGCTGCGGAACCGTTTATCCTACGCTTCGTGAAAGAATTGAAACTGCCGGGCAACCACAAGCGCCATGCGCCGATAAAGGACGAGCACGTACTTGAAGGTGGCATGCCCCAGGTCCTTCTCGGGGATGTCACGGAAAGAGAGATCTGGTTCAAGGGCTACGAGCAGACATATCTCGAGAGAGACCTGAGGGACATCGCGAGCGTCGATAACATCCTCGCTTTTCGCCGCTTAATGGGTCTTACATCTTTGCGTACCGCGCAGGTATTGAATCTGAGCAACCTCGCACAGGATGCCGGGATCAACAGGTCGACGTGCGAACGATATCTGGGGCTGATGAACGTTTCCTTCATCGTGCACATACTCCCCGCGTATCTGAAGAACGCATCGACACGCCTGAGGAAGTCCCCAAAGCTCATGACGGCCGATTCGGGCATCGCCGCCTATCTCGCTAATGTCGACGACCTTCAGGGCAGCCCGATGAGGGGGGCGTTATACGAGACCTATGTTTTTCAGAACATACTGGGCATCCTGGAGCCGCACCTCATCAGGACAAACATTTATTACTGGCAGATCTCAGGCAGGCATGAGGTCGACTTCGTGATAGAGCTGGGAAAGGACACTGTTGCCATCGAGGTAAAGGCTTCTTCCGCGTGGGGCAATAGCGACCTTTTCGGACTCCAGGCTTTTATTTCGAGGCATCCCGGATGCAAGGCGGGCATCCTTGCCTACAATGGCAGAGAAGCAGTGAGCCTAGGCGGCAAACTGTGGGCCATTCCTTTGTCGCTGCTTCTATCTTGAACGCACGAGAGGCTGGCACATCATACATAGGGAAAGAGTGGAGCCCCTGGCCAGAATCGAACTGGCGACACAAGGATTAGGAATCCTTTGCTCTGTCCACTGAGCTACAGGGGCCCGGATTGTCCGCGGTTATCACGACCGCATCCACGCAAAGAATTATAGCCCCAGCCGGTTTAGCCTTCAAACGGGGATCGATAAGTTTACCCGTGTCATTGACGCGGTGCATACGTCGACATTATATTTATAAGCGCGAAAGCGGCCGGGAAGGCCGGACGGAAGTGCGTGATCCAAGCAATGAGCCACGGAGGCTCGGGCGATGCGAAGTCGCCGGATACCGTGGCGTTTTGTTTTTTCCAGCCAGGGAAGAACAGGCGCAAGGCCGCGGAGGCCCGGCGAGCATCCCCGCGGGGAGCGGGACGAGCGGACGGAAATGAGCTACGGAGGCTCATGCGGCGCGAAGCCGTTGGGTGCCGTGCGTGGTGTTTCTATTCTTGGAAGAGATGATATCGGGAGGTAGGTAATATGCACATCCCCGACGGTTTTATGAGCACCGGGGTCAGCGTCGCCACGGGCGTGGCGGCGGCGGGAGCGGTGGGATACGGGTTGTACAGGGCCCGGGAGGAACTGGACGAGAAGTCCGTCCCCATGCTGGCCCTCTGCGCCGCTTTCATTTTCGCCGCCCAGATGCTCAATTTCCCCGTGGCCGGAGGCACCAGCGGCCACCTCCTGGGTGGGATCCTGGCCGCCGTTCTGCTGGGCCCCTGGCTGGGCGGCCTGGTGATCGCCCTGGTCCTGCTGGTGCAGTGCCTGGGCTTCGCCGACGGCGGTATCACCGCGCTGGGGGCGAACGTCTTCAACATGGCGGCCATCGGCACCGTCCTGTGCGGATACGTCTTTTACGGCATCAAGGCCCTCCTGCCCAGGAACAGGACGTACTTCCTGGCGGCGACCGGAGTGGCCGCGTGGCTCTCGGTGATGCTGGCCTCCGGGGCGGCAGCGGTGGAGCTGGCCGTATCCGGTACGACCCCGCTGAGCGTGACCCTCCCCGCCATGCTGGGGGTGCACGCCGTCATCGGCGTGGGCGAGGCGCTCATCACCTTCCTCGTGGTCGGCGTGGTGCTGGCCGTGCGTCCCGATCTTGTACGGACCTATGACTACCGCATATCCATACGGGCGCTTGAAGAGACGGGGGTGAGCGAGTGATGGAGGCGCGCAGGAAGAGCATCCTCGTCTTCACGCTGGCCGGACTGGCCCTCGCCGCCGCGCTGGCGCTGTTCGTGTCCCCCTGGGCGTCCTCTTCCCCGGACGGCCTGGAGAAGGTAGCCGAGGACAAGGGCTTCATCGAGAAGGCCGAGGAGACCGAGCCCGTCTGGGAGAGCTCGCCCGCCCCCGACTACGCCATGCCGGGACTGGAGGAGCACCCGGCGCTGGCCACCGGCCTGGCGGGGCTTGCGGGCACCGTCGCCATATTCCTCATCGCCTGGGGCCTCGCCCTGGTCCTGAAGAAGAAAGGCGGCAAGGCGGAGGGCGGAGTAGCGGATACCCCGAGCATGGAATGAGGCCATGAAACAGGTTTTCCTCGACCGCTACAGCGACCTGAGCAGCCCCATACACCGGCTCGATCCCCGGGCCAAGCTGGTGGGCTTCGTGGCGCTCGCCGTCATCTGCGTCTCGACGCCCCCCGACCTCTATGCGGTTTTCGCCGCCTACCTCGGCCTGGAAACGGCCTTGGTGCTCATATCCCGCCTGCCCTGGAGACACGTGCTCAAGCGCATGCTCATCGTGCTCCCCTTCATCCTGGTGGTGGCGGTCTTCCTGCCCTTCTTCAACCAGGGGGGCGGCAGCTACAACCTGGGGCCTTTGACCGTCTCCGCCCACGGACTGCTGGTGCTGTGGAACGTGGCCGTGAAATCGACGGTGAGCGTGCTGGCGGTGATACTGCTGTCCTCCACCACACCCTTCCCGGAGCTCCTCAAGGGGATGGAGAAACTGCGCGTGCCGCACCTGCTGACCACCATCCTGAGCTTCATGTACCGCTACATATTCGTGCTCGCGGACGAGATGCAGCGCATGCGCCGGGCACGCGACTCGCGGGGGTGGAGCGGAAGGTGGTTGTGGCAGGCCAAGGTCATCGGGCACATGATCGCCGCACTTTTCCTGCGCTCCTACGAGCGCGGCGAGAGAGTATATGCGGCCATGCTGGCGCGCGGTTACGACGGCGGGGTGCGCACCGTCTACCTCTACGACTTCGGGGTGATGGAATGGGGCTTCGTGGCCCTAATAGCGTTGTTCCCCCTGGCGGCGCGCCTGGTCGTGAGCGGATAGGGGTAGACGGTATGCGATCATATCCCGGAGATCCGTACGACAGGGTTTCGGCGCGGGGAAGCGGATGCGGCCGCCCGAGCGGCGGAGCCGCCGAAGGGAGCCGTCACCATGCACCATAAGCCGGCGGTGGAGATAAAGGATCTGCATTACATCTACCCCGACGGGACCATCGCCCTGCGGGGGATCGACCTGACCATAGAGGAGGGCGAGTCGGTGGGTATCGTCGGCCCCAACGGGGCGGGCAAATCCACCCTGCTGCTGCACTTGAACGGCATCCTCATCGGCCACGGCGAGGTGCGCGTCTTCGACCTGCCGGTGGAGAAGAAGAACCTGCGCGAGATCAGGCGCCGCGTGGGCCTGGTCTTCCAGGATCCCGACGACCAGCTCTTCTCCCCCACCGTCTTCGACGACGTGGCCTTTGGCCCCGTGAACATGGGCCTCTCCAGGGAGGAGGTCGCGGCGGCGGTATCCCGGGCCTTGAAGGAGGTGGGTATCGCGGGCATGGAGAGGCGCTCCGCCTACCACCTCAGCTACGGGCAGAAGAAGCGCGCCGCCATAGCCACCGTGCTCTCCATGAACCCCGACCTTCTGGTGCTGGACGAACCCTCCAGCAACCTTGATCCACGAGCCCGCAACGAGTTCTCCGCGCTCCTGCATGGGATGAGGATCACCAAGATACTCGTCACCCACGACCTGCCCTTCGTATTCGAGAACTGCGACCGCGTGTTGGTCATGGACCGGGGAACGATCGCTGCCGACGGGGGCTCCTTCTCCATCCTCTCGGACGAAGCCCTGCTGGCGGAGCACGGCCTCGAGCTGCCTTACGGTTTCTGCCCCGTGCGCCGCGAGGGAGCCCCGCAATCCCGCGACCGCGAGAGGGAGAACTAAGTACCCCGATCCATAAATACGCTCGCATTCGATCGCCGCTGCATCCCCGCCAACTGTGTTGCGCTCCCTGCGACGTACTCGCAGAGT
>CAZQFX010000091.1:0-11487 GCA_964592775.1 uncultured Actinomycetota bacterium | reverse complement strand
CTTCGCGCAGAGCACGACGCCGGGTGACAGCACCGCCGCTCCTGCTCCTGCCCAACGATCACGAAGGCGCGCAGGGTCTCGCCGCCCGCGAGTGTGACGGTCACCTCGCCCGGCCGGGACGGATCATCGGGGGCGGGAAGGTCCGCGGATGCGAGTTCCGGTAAGCCCATGTCGACCTCCACCCCCCTGACCGCGCCCCCCTCCGCCGTCAGCCTCAGGGTTTTCACGCCCGCGAGCGTCTCGATGAGCATGCCCTCCCCGCGCTTGCCAAGCTTTTCGTAGAGATATTTCGCCAGGCAGCGGATACCGTTCCCGCACATCTCGGCCTCGCTGCCGTCGGCATTGAAGATGCGCATGGCCGCGTCCGCTCCGCCGCGGGAGGCACATGCGAAGATCACCCCGTCAGCGCCTATCCCGGTATGCCTCATGCATAGGGCCTCTATCCCTTCGGACGGCAGAAAAGGTCCTTCCTCCATCCCGTCCATGATGATGAAATCGTTTCCCGTTCCGTGGTACTTATAGAACTCCATCTTGCGATGTCCTTCCCCGGGCCTTCGTGACCTGTATATATTATATGATTCTTCTGAAAAGAGCGTGGGTGGCTTTGACCCTCGGCCTGGCTTGACCATCCTCATCCTCTATTCGTCCACATTGCATAAGAACCCATCATATTGGGTCCTCGCCGGCTGCTCCTTCAGATATTCCAGGACCGCCGCCGCCACGCGGTCCGACGCGCCGGCCAGTTCCTCTTCATCCAGCTCGAACCGGAGCAGGCCCGGTATGCGCCTGAACCAGGTTACCTGGCGCTTGGCGAGATTGCGTGAGCGGCGCTTGATGTTATTGATAGTCTCCTCAAGGGTTATGCCCATGTCAAGATGGCCGAGGACCTCTTTATAGCCCAGGGCCTGGCGCGCGGTTCGGGAGAGATCGCCTGCCGCCGCCAGGCGGCGTACTTCCTCCACCAGGCCGGCCGCGAACATTTCCTCGACGCGTCGGTCGATCTCACGGTAGAGCGCCTCGCGGGGCGCGTCGAGTACCACCCCTGCGTACGCGTAATAGGCGCCCTGCTCCCCCCGCTTGCGCTGGAAGGAGCTGAAAGGCAGGCCGGCGCGTTCGTAGACCTCCATGGCGCGGACGGCGCGCCGCGGGTTGCGGAAATCCTGGCTCGCCGCGAACACCGGGTCGATCTCCGCGAGGCGGCGTCTGAACTCCCCGGGTTCGGCCGCCTCTTCCTTCCGCAATCTCCTTCTCAGGGCGTCGTCCACGGAACCTGGCGGGAAGGAGATATCGAAAACAACCGCCTCGAAGTAGAGCCCCGTCCCTCCGACCAGAAGCGGAAGCCTCCCGCGCGAAAAGATCCCTCCCACCGCTTTCCTCGCCATCTCCTGGTACCTCGCAACAGAGAAATCGCTGCGGGCATCTACGATATCCAGCATGTGGTGGGGTGTACGTTCACGCTGCTCCGGGGTAGGCTTGGCGGTACCGATATCCATACCACGGTAGACCTGCATGGAATCGACGGAGACGATCTCCGCCCCAAGGAGCGGCGCGATGGCCGCGGCGATACGGCTCTTTCCCACGGCGGTCGGACCGAGTATGGCGGCGAGCCGGATGGGATTCTCGGGACCCGGCATGACGTCAGTGGTGCCTGTCCACGCTGAAGCGGTAGAGCTGGATCGGCTCGTGAGGGCTTATGCCGGCCTTGTTGCGCGCGATCTCGAGCTGCTGTTCCACGCTGTTCACGCCCTCCAGGTCGGGCAGCAGCAGGCCGGTCCTGCTGCCCCTCTGTACGATGACCCCGAAGCGGCGCGGATCCAGTTGTGATACGTCGGAGACCGGCTCGGGCTCGTTTAGCACGTCCACGCTGATATCCAGCTCGTCCAGCTCATCCTCGGATACGGGAGGGAAGCGAGGATCGCGGCTGGCGGCGCTGATGGCGTTGGAGACTATCTCCTCCGCAAGCGTATCGCATGCCGGCTGGAAGGTCCCGATACAACCGCGCAGCTCCCCGCCTTTCTTGATGCAGACGAAAGCGGCGGATATCCCTTGCAGTTCCAGCTCCCCCTCTCCCGCTTCGCCGGGCGCCAACTTCCTTCTCTCCCGCACCCATGCCTCTATGGCCGCCCTGGCCAGTCGAGCGTGAGCGCTCGTCTCTTCACGTTCGCCGCTTGCGCTCATGGGCCTCACTCATCCTTACTCTTTACAAGGTGCAGGGATACGAGGTAGCCCACACCGAACGGACCCTCGTAGGAGAGGACGGTATTTGTCAGGGGGCCGTCCCTGAGGGCTCCCCACATAGCATGGATGGAACGGAATCCGCATTCCCCCGCCGCCTCGACGAGCTCCTCTTGGATATCGTTTATGGAATCGAACTCCCCGGTCCGGGCTATCTCGACGATACGGCGGTCGAACTCCTCTCCGCGCGGGCTGTATCCGGCGGGTGCCCCCTTGATGAGCCGGTGAGATAGGTCGCCGCTGGCGACGAAGACCGCTTTGCGCCCCAGATCCACGCAGGCGGAGCGGGCAAGGCGGCCCAGGCGGAAGTGGTCATCGTAACCGAGGGCGGAGATGGATAGGCTTATGATGGGCGTTTCGAAGGCCTGGTCGAGATAGAACAACGGCACGAGGAGGCCGTGATCGAGTTCGTCACCCGGATCGGACCAGCGCGTCGTGGTACCCCGCAGGGGTACCAGCGGCAGGCCCTCCGCCTTGGCCGCGGAGGCCATCGTATCCACCAGCTCTATGTCGTTGCGCTTCGAAATGCGCACCTGGGGTTGCCCGAACATGGAGAAGCTGCCAGCTAGGACCGGCGCCGTCTTGATAGTGAAGGCATCTCTGTATATGGGTGTATGTGGAGAGATCATGACCAGCACTTCCGGGTCAAGGGCCGCCAGCCTGCGGCCCAGTTCCTCCATGCCCTGGCATGTCGAACGGACTCTCTCCAGCTCCCTGCCGCCGATGGCCGGTACGAGCAGCGGTGGATGGGGTACGATGCACCCCCCGGTCATCCTCTTCCCGAGGCCCACGCCATCACCCCCGATCTCATGGTCGCGCTCCGCGCTTACGTCTCCGCAGCGTCGGCTTCAATGATAATAGGATACCCCCGCCGCGAAGGGAAAAAACCCGCCCTTCCATGATCGCGGCCAGGGAACATGCGGCCTGGCGGCCGGGCGCACGGGCGCCGTATGGCGACGCGAATACTGCTTTTGCCGGAACCTCGCCTTGCCATGCCGCCTTGCCTCCCCGCGCTATCCCGAAACCTCGAGCAGTTCCCCGTACATGCTCCAGCTGCCGGCGGCCGTTATCCTGACCAGTGCGAACCTCCCTTCCAGCCCGGACCCGCCGCGCTGGAAGTGCACGAGTTTGTTGTTGCGCGTGCGGGCCGTCCAGCGCCCCGGATCCCTGCTGCTGGGACCGTAAACGAGAACGGTCTGCTCCGTTCCGACATCGCCCCTCAGGCTGTCGGAAGTCAACCCGCGGGTCACGTCCATCAACTTCTGCAACCTTTGCTGTTTGACGGTTCCGGGAACATCGTCCGCTAGGCGGGCGGCGGCGGTCCCCTCGCGGGGATTATAGAGAAAGGTGAAGGCAGCGTCGAAGCGGCATGCTTCGACCGTCTCCAGGGTGGCGGCGAAATCCTCTTCCGTCTCACCCGGAAAGCCAACGATGATGTCGGTGGTGAGAGAAACGCCGGGCACCCGGCGCCGAAGTTGCTCCGCCTTTTCCACGTATTCGCGCCGCGTATAGCCGCGGTTCATCGCCGCCAGTATGCGATCGGAACCGGCCTGCAGAGGCAGGTGGACATATTCGCAAACGTTGGCGGTCTCCGCGATCGCCCGCATGGTCTCCATATCGAAATCGCGTGGATGGGAGGTGGTGAACCGTATCCACGGCTCCTCGTACCTCGTGCCCAGAAGGACCAGGAGATCGGCGAAACGGCTCCTCCCCTCCTCCTTGCGGCGATATGAGTTGACGTTCTGACCCAGGAGGTTTATCTCCCTTACTCCTTCCGCGACGTGCATCCCTACTTCGCGCGCGACGTCTTCGAATGGACGGCTCTCCTCCCTCCCTCTCACGTAGGGCACGACGCAGTAGGAGCAGTAA
Source organism: uncultured Actinomycetota bacterium (assembly GCA_964592775.1). Lineage (GTDB taxonomy): Bacteria > Actinomycetota > Geothermincolia > Geothermincolales > RBG-13-55-18 > SURF-21. Next base: position 7,383 of record CAZQFX010000091.1, on the reverse strand, counting down.
TTATCGCAGCCGGAGGTGATGGCCACCCAGGCCCGGAACTCCTCGCGGCGCCTGCACGGGACGTCGGAAATGCGTACTCCGTCCAATGCCGTCGCGCATACCGTGCCGCTGTCCGCCAGGGCCAGCAGGCGTGCTATATGTGGATACTGATGGGTGCCGAAGACGACATCCACGTAAGGCATGCGCTCTATGAGGTCGAGCCCGTCCCTCTGGGCCATGCACCCGCCCACGGCTATGATGAGTCCCCGCTTCTCCTTGAGCGGCTTAAGGGTGGATAGGCGCCCATAGAACCTCCGCTCCGCGCTTTCGCGCACGCAGCAGGTAAGGACGACCACCGCATCGGCCTCCTCGAGGCCGCATTCCCGCCACCCCTCCGCGCCGAGGGCACCGCGTATGCGCTCCGCGTCGTGGATGTTCATCTGGCAACCGGAGGTCATCAGGGTAAATCCTCTGCTCATGCCCATAATTCTATATGAAAGAGGTCCGCCTCGGATACGAGCGGGATCAATTAACGGCGCACGATGTCACGCCATGGCTCGTTCCCCTTCCAGGGCTGACCCCAAAAGGGATTCTGGCTCGTTCCCCTTCCAGGGCTGACCCCAAGAGGGATTCACTAAGAGGGATTCAAGTGAAATTAGAGATGCAGAATTCGAGGCTGCGGCGGAGGTTGTGCACCAGGCGCTTTTCTCCCAGGCGCGCCTCGAGGGGGCCGGGTCCGAGTTCGAGGGCGATATCTCCCTGGTAGCCGTCGCGCCGCAGGGTGTGGAGAAAACGGTCCAGGGGGAGGCGCCCCTCGAAAGGAAGCGCATGGTCGTCGAATCCCTTGAGGTAGTTGTTCGAGAGGTGCACGTGACACACCCGGCTTCCCAGTTCCTCCCAGGCTTTGAAGATATCTATGCCCGCTATGGCATAGTGGCTGGTATCGAAGACAAGGTTGTCGAACTGCGCGAGATCGTGCAGGGAATTGAAGAAGCTCAGGTTCAGGGGCCGGTACAGGTTCACCAGCATGGCGTTCTCTACACCTAACGCGATCCCGCTGTCGCGTGAGTATGTGTCAAGGCCGCGGCGGACCCAGCGCGCGTATCCCCACTGCCAGAAATATGGGAGGTGAACCACGACCAGGCCTGCGCCCAGCTCGCGAGCCATGGAGGCGGATGCGTCTATCTTCTCAAAAGGACCTCCCCAGACTTTTTTCGCGGCGAGCAGGAAGGGGGCATGGATGCTTCGGACGGAGATCCCGAAAGTCCGCATCAGTTCCTTCACGTAGGCCGTGGACTGGGTCTCTTCCTTCTTGGTAACCATGAGTTCGACGCCCTCGAACCCGCCTTCGCGCGCCAGGTGGAATACCTCACGCAGTTCGAAGTTGTAGAGGGAGGCGGTCGAAAAGATGAACTCGGTTATTTTCTGTCTCCCTTCCGGGACTTTCTCCCCCAAGGTGCGAGGCGATGTGCGATGCCCCGGAAAAGGAAGGTGGTGGTCGCGAAACCGGCGAGCATCCCCCCGAAACGCGCTACCGGAGAGCGCAGGGCCTCCTCCACCGTGCGCAGGCTCGATTCCGTGAGGCCGAGCATCTCCTGGGCTTCCCCGGTCATCTGCGCCACCCTCTCCAGCTCCCCGTTTATATCCTCGACCGTCTGGTTCAGATTGGAGAGAAGCATGTTGAGTTGAGGCCGGGCATCATCCAGGGTGCGGTTGAGGTGGTCGACTCCGCGGCTGATCTTGAGGACAAGGCGGATGAGGAACACGGTCAGCAAAGGAACGGCCACGATGGCGACGGCGAGAAATACGATCTTCAGTACGGTCATGTCGGCTCCTTGCCCCGCGATCCTGTCCCCTCAGGCAGGCAATGCGGGCATCCCGATCACGTACGCCGGGTTCCTATCGCGACTCCACGGAGAGCTTGATGGCCGTCCTCTCCTCTCCGTCGATGATGATGTCGGTGAAGGCGGGAATGCACACCAAGTCGATGCCGCTGGGCGCCACGAACCCCCTCGCTATGGCGATGGCTTTTATTGCCTGGTTCAGCGCTCCTGCCCCGATGACCTGGATCTCGGCACTCCCCATCTCGCGCAAAACCCCGGCCAGCGCCCCAGCGACGGAATTGGGATTGGACTTCGACGATACTTTTAGTACATCCATTCTTAGATGCTCCTCCCCTTGCTATCTACGTGAAACGGCGTACGACATCCCCAGCCAAAAATAATGATATATTACACCAAACCTTTGTCAACGGCATCCAGGGCGAAGCCCTTCCTTCTCTGCGGAGTCGCTGTTGTCGGGATGACAGGGTGTTCACTCCATCTTTTTCAAGCCGTATAGCATGTCATGGAACACCGAACGTCCGGAGATATGAAGGGCAGGTGGATGTTTATAGAGGCCTGGCAACCCGGTCCATGAAGTCGCTCGCATTCGACCGCGTTCGTGGAACTGGGGGTTCTTTTCCCGGAAGTGTAAGTAGAGAGATACAGGTTATTCAGCGTCAATACGGAAAAGAGCTGGTAATTACGGTATGGGTAAACCATCGCATATCAAATGTCATCTAAATTACCCGCACTTTATGGCGAAGTGCAGAACCTGGTACTCAGTCCTCATCTCTCTCGTGCAGTCCGAGAGATATGATGAGACGGTTCTTTCGCCGCTTCACCACCGGAGCCTCCGCCCGCAGGTAAACCCTGCTCCCTATTTCCTCGAAGACCTCGTGCAGCGAGCCGCAGATGAGGGATATATCCTCCTGGGTGAGGCGGCGCGCGAGATGGTCGCCCCAACCGGCTCTTGGCTCGCGGTGCAGGTCGGCGCGCCTGGCCGGGAGCGCCGTATCTCCTTCGGAGAGGAGTTCGTTTATACTCATCAGGGGCTGAACCTCCAGCTCGAGGACGCGGAACGAATTGCGCTCGGAGACCGCCAGTCCGAGTTCGTTGGAGGAGAAGTCGTGGAGGGCCCGCCCCTCCTTGATCCCTCCCAGCCCTAACCATAAGGGACGGCCCACATCCCTCACCCCCGCCGCCCACGATCTCCTCAACTCCGTGGAGTGATGGTAGAGGGTGGCCAGTATCTCCGCGTTGGAGCCGAGGTAGATCTTCATCCCGTCGGAGCTCAGGGCGAACTCCGCCAGCACGCGCGGGACGTTGTGCGGTCCGCCCGCGATGACCGTCTCTCCTCCGTCTCCGGTCTCCAGGCGCGGGAAGGTCGACTGGTCCTTCCTTTCCGACAGCTTAGCGGTATCGAGGCGCGCATGTATTATGGTGCCGCGTTTCTCCACCGAACGCACCAGGTATATGCTCTCGGCGACCTGCTTCATGGAGAACAGGGCCATGCCCCTGCCGTGTACGCCGAAGTTGTCCTTGACGACGTCCTGGACCTTGGAGGTGACCCTGGCCTCGAATATCCTGCGTTGCAGGGTCTCCGGGATGCCCCTGCCGTTATCGAGCACGGTGATGTTCCGCCAGCGCCCCTTCTCTTTCTGGAAGGTCACGAAGACATGGGTCGCGGCGGCATCGCGTGCGTTGCGCACCAGTTCCTTGACCACGTCCTCGACGCAGCGGATATCCTGCAGGGCCTGGCGCCTCTCCGCCTCGGTCACTTTCAGCCTTACATAGCCGTGCCCGAGCTCTTCTTCGACCGTGAAGGTATCGTGCTCTGCGAACCTGCGGACGAATCTTACGAGGTCCTCGCCGTCTCTGTCCTTCTCAGTAGTCAACTTTACGCATCCCCGCCCGTCTAGACGCTACCAACCCTTCTATCAACATCTCGGCAAGCCGGGCATTTCCCTGAATGTTTTTGACGGGTAAGAAGATTATATCAAAGGGGTGGTACGGCCCATCGCAACGTCCGCCTCGGGGTTGCTCTTGTAAGGATTAGACGGGCTATCCCGAAAACAGCCTTTCCAGTACCATATCTTTTATCCCATTCAAGGTGCGAAGCTGTTTTCATTCTTGGTTCTTCGGCGAGAAGTGTGGGTGGCCGTGGAGCCTTTGGGGTCTGCACCCAATTTTCCACACGATCTCACAAATAACTACTGTAAGCTGGGTTTTCACTGCATAGTGTGGAAAACGGTACGTCGCTGCGTTCCTCACCACAAGTTCCGGGCTGACCCCTGCATTAAACGCGCCAGTTCATATATTCTCAGAAAGCATGCGGGGGGTGGTCTCTCGATCTTTTTCAGTCCGGATAGCGCCCGCCGAATCGTTGCGGCATCCTCGACGTCGTTTTTCCGCCCGGGGCATAGCCCGATCGGAGGCACGCAAATCAGAACCGGATACGAGGAGTGTGCCCGTCCCGTGAGATGTCACGCTTACTTGGCGTAGTCCACCACGCGCTTTTCCCTCACCACCGTGATCTTGATCTGGCCGGGGTATTCGAGTTCGTCCTCGATCTGCCTGGCGATCTCCCTGGAGAGGGTGACGCAACCGAGGTCGTCAATGACCTCCGACTTGACCATGACCCTGATCTCCCGTCCCGCCTGCAGCGCGTACGAACTGTCCACGCCCTCGAAGGAGTCGGCGATGGTCTCAAGCTTCTCCAGGCGCTTGATGTAGCTCTCCAGCGTCTCCCTGCGGGCTCCCGGACGCGCGGCGCTTATGGCGTCAGCCGCCTGGACGAGGACCGCCTCTATCGACTGGGCCTCCACCTCCTCGTGGTGCGCTTCTATGGCGTGCGTTATCGGCCCGCTTTCCTTGAGGCGTTTCGCCAGCTCCGCCCCGATGATCGCATGAGATCCTTCGACCTCGTGGTCTATGGCTTTGCCGATGTCGTGCAGTAGCCCCGCCCGCTTGGCCAGCTTGATGTCCGTTCCCAACTCGGCGGCTATGAGGCCGGCCAGGTGCGCGACCTCTATGGAGTGCTTGAGGACGTTCTGGCCGTAACTCGTGCGGTACTTGAGGCGCCCCAGGACCCTCATGAGCTCGTGGTTGACGCCGTGCAGCCCCACGTCGAAAACGGCCTGTTCCCCAACCTCCTTGATCTCCGCGTCCACCTCCGCCTTCGACTTCTCGTACATCTCCTCGATGCGGGCCGGCTGGATGCGGCCGTCGTTTATCAACCTCTCCAGGGTGAGCCTGGCGACCTCCCGCCTTACGGGATCGAAACTCGAAAGGATCACCGCCTCGGGAGTGTCGTCGATGATGAGATTGATCCCGGTCAGGGTCTCGAAGGTACGGATATTGCGTCCCTCCCTGCCGATTATCCTTCCCTTCATCTCGTCGCCGGGAAGCGGAACGACGGATACCGTGGTCTCCGCGACGTGGTCGGAAGCGCATCTCTGGATGGCATTGGCGATGATGTTCTTCGCCTTCTTTTCCGCCTCGTCGCGCAGGCGGCTCTCGATCTTCTTTATGATCTGTGCCGCCTCCCTTTTCGTCTCCTCCTCCACCTGTTCGAGCAGTAGCTGCTTCGCCTCGTCCTTTGACAGTCCCGCAATTCTTTCCAGCTGCGCCTTCTCCTCCGCCAGGACTTTCTGTATGGAGGAACGCAGGGAATCGATCTCGCTCTCCTTGGCGGTGATGGATTTCACTTTTTTTTCGAGATTCTCCGCGCGGTTGTCTATTTGCTCCTCTCTCTGCAGGAGCCGTCGCTCGAAACGCTGCAGTTCGTTACGCCGGTTCTTGATGTCTCGCTCGGCGTCGTTGCGCATCGCGAACATCTCGTCTTTAGCCTCAAGTAGAGCTTCACGTTTCTTGCCTTCCGAGGTTTTCTCCGCTTCATGCAAGATACGCTTTGCTTCCTCTTCCGCCGATGATATCTTGGCCTCGGCCATGTACTTGCGTGCCAGAAAACCTGCTATCAGCCCGACTGCCAGGGCTGCTACGCCGACGATTATCGACACTATCATTTCCATTACCATTCCTCCCTTCATCTATATAAACCCGGGGTCGAGACCCCGACATACAACGAAAAAAGCCGAGCTAAATCTCGGCATAAGGATTAAATCAATCGTTTAGATTTACCGTAAGGATATTAAGGTTTTTCGACTTGCTCTTACGGTGTATCCAAAAAGCGTGATAACCGCTTGGGTATCGATCAACGACCTTAAGCCTGACTCAATTCTATGAGAGCCGGGTATCAGTGTCAAGAAACGGGGCCTCTAGGAGTCCGCTTACCTCGCCTTTCATGCGGTTTATAGCGTTCGCCACCACGGAGGCGGAAAATCCGCTCCTGCAAAGCTTCCTGGCCGCGCTCTCCATGTCGGGTTCCGGGAACGATGCCAACCGACCGCTAAGGCTCTTCCTGAGCATGGCGAACGCCGCCTCGCGCTCGCGTTCGGGGTCGAAAAAGGCCCGCAGGCTCTCCTCGGCGGTCTCTCTGCCGATGCCCCGCCTGCGCAGGTCGGCGTAGGTCCTCGAGCGGCTCCTGCCCGCATCCTGGCAACTTTCTATCATATCGCGGGAAAGGCGGGCGTCGTCAAGGAGGCCTTTAGCGGCCAGCTCTTCGGCCACATCCTCCGCGACCCGCGGGGGGAAACCCTTGCCGCATAAACCGGAAACGATCTCCTGGCGGGTGCGGGAACGATAGCTAAGGAGCTTGACGGCCCGATCGAGAGCCCGCCCGCGGGATCTTTCCAGGCTGTGGTTATCATCGCGGCTTTCCGTCGCCGGCCTCCTCGGGCTCACTCTCGGCGCGCAATACGGCGGCCCGGGGAGCGGGGAGGCTGAGTATCTCCCGCAGGTCCTTGTCCAGTTTGCCCATCAGCCCGGGGTTGTCCGCCAGGTACTGCTTGGCGTTCTCCCTCCCCTGTCCCAGTTGCTCCTCGCCGTAGGTGTACCAGGCGCCGCTCTTCTTCACCAGGCCGTTCCCGACCGCCAGGTCGAGGATGTTGCCTTCGCTCGATATCCCCTTCCCGTACATGATATCGAACTCCGCCTTCCGGAAGGGCGGCGCCATCTTGTTCTTGACCACCTTGACGCGCACCTGGTTGCCCACGATCTCCGCCCCTTGCTTTATGCTCTCGATCTTGCGGATGTCGAGACGGACCGAAGCGTAGAACTTCAGCGCCTTTCCTCCCGGGGTGGTCTCGGGGCTTCCGAACATCACCCCGATCTTTTCCCTCAACTGGTTGATGAAGATGGCCGTGGTGTTCGACTTGTTGATGGTGCCAGCGAGCTTGCGCAGAGCCTGGGACATCAGCCTCGCCTGCAGCCCCACGTGGGTGTCGCCCATCTCCCCCTCGATCTCCAGGCGCGGCACCAGAGCCGCCACGGAGTCGATGGCCACCACGTCCAGGGCCCCGCTCCTTACCAACATCTCGGCTATCTCAAGGGCCTGTTCCCCGGTGTCCGGCTGCGAGATGAGCAGCTCGTCCACGTCGACGCCGAGCGCTTTGGCGTAACCCGGGTCCAGCGCGTGCTCGGCGTCGATGAACGCCGCTATGCCCCCCTGCTTCTGCGCCTC
>CAZQFX010000090.1:0-11526 GCA_964592775.1 uncultured Actinomycetota bacterium | reverse complement strand
TTTAGCGGACCCGGTGAAACTAACTCCGTGGTGTTTGCTATCTGCGGAATGTAGGATACCATACCGCGCCAACAATAATATTCCTGTGTCGTAAACAATAAGCCCACAAAGAAGTACATGAAAATCCACAATAGGTGTTATCGAGAATCGGGCGAAAGTTGAATATAATAGATTTGGTAATTATTATCAGTTTACTAGCAGGTCTCTGTGGTGAATAACTGCAGAGGCCTATAGTATATTGCGCATCTTCTGTCGTATCCTCCCCCGCCTTCTCTTCCGAAATCTATAGAAATGTTGAAGCTCTCCGATACGGAGTCTTGAACGGCAAGAAGCCAAGGGATAATCTCTTGCCATATGACTCACGCTGTTCACCCGAGAACCCCCTGACATATCCCGAGCGCCCCGGAAAGCTCCAACCCGTATAATGTTGATATGAACGGAAGCGAAGATACGCGCGGACTGGCCATCCTTGGCTCCACCGGCTCCATCGGGAGGCAGGCATTGGAGGTCGCGGCCGCCCACCCCGACCGCTTGACGGTCGTAGCCCTCACCGCCCGTTCCAACGCCGAACTGCTGGAGGAACAGGCCCGTCTCTACCGACCGTCGCTGGTGGGCATGGTCTCGCCGCAGGCGGCGGAGGAACTGCGCGTGCGCCTCGCCGGTACGGGCATAGAGGTCGCAGCGGGGCCGGAGTGCCTGCTGGAGGCGGCGGCTCATCCCCTGGCGGATATAGTGCTGAACGGCATCGTGGGTTCGGCCGGTCTGCCGCCCACCCTGGCGGCGCTGGGGGCGGGAAAGAGGCTGGCCCTGGCCAACAAGGAGAGCATGGTGGCGGGTGGAGAGCTGGTGCGGGAGGCGCTCAAGGCGGGTGGAGAACTTATCCCCGTCGATTCGGAGCACGGGGCCATCTTCCACTGCCTGCGGGGCGAGGACATCGTCGAGGTGGAGGCGCTCATCCTCACCGCATCCGGCGGCCCCTTCTACGGATGCAGCCGGGAGGAGCTCGCGAACGTCACGGTGGAGGACTCCCTCGCCCATCCCACTTGGAGCATGGGGAGGAAGATAACCGTCGACTCCGCGACCCTCATGAACAAGGGCCTCGAGGTCATCGAGGCGCATTACCTCTTCGGGCTGCCCTACGACGCCATCAAGGTGGTGGCCCATCCTCAGAGCGTCGTGCACTCCCTGGTGGAGTTCCGGGACGGCTCCCTATCAGCGCAGCTAAGCGTGCCGGACATGCGCCTGCCCATCTCGCTCGCCCTCTCCTACCCCGAGAGGTGGGGGCCGCCCTTCAAACACACCGACCTGGCCGCACTGGGGACCCTCACCTTCACAGAGGTGGACCGCGGCGCCTTCGGCTGCCTCGATCTCGCCTACCGGGCGGGAAGGGAAGGGGGCCTGGCCACAGCGGTGCTGAACGCGGCCAACGAGGTGGCGGTAGAGGCATTCCTTGCGGGAAGGATAGGCTTCCTGGACATCGAAAGGGTTATCGGGGAGACCCTGGAGCGGTACAAGCCCGCGCGTGCGCGCTCCCTGGATGACGTATTGCGGGCGGAGGAATGGGCTCGAACGGCGGCCGCCGAGGCGGCGGGAGAGGCAGGCTGAGATGGGGATGGTTATCATCGTTCTAATCGCTCCACTGGCCATAATATTCCTGGTTATAACACATGAGCTCGGACATTTCCTGGCGGCGCGCTGGGCGGGGGTGAAGACGCCGGAGTTCTTCGTGGGCTTCGGCAAGCGCATATGGAGTACCAGGCGCGGGGATACTGAATTCGGCTTCAAGTGGATCCTCGCGGGGGGATACGTCAAGGTCCTGGGTATGAATCCCGAGGAGGAGATAAGCCCCGAGGATTTCCCCCATTCCTACAAGGGCGTTTCCTACCGGAAGCGCTTCTGGATCATTTTCTCCGGTTCCCTCGTCCACGTGTTTCTTGCGCTGCTCATCATGTTCTTCACCATATGGCTCATCGGCTATCCCAACCTGGACAAGGCCACATCCACGCTGGCCTCGGTGGGACGGTACATGGAAGTGACGCAGCAGGATGGGACTACCACCGGTATAACCGGCCTGCAGGATGGAGATACCGTCCTGGCCATGGACGGACAGCCGGTATCGGATCGGGCCGTGGTGAGCTCCTATCTCAAGGAGAACCCGGACCAGGAGGTCACGCTGCTCATCGAGAGAGACGGCCAGGAAATGGAGGTACAGGCGCGGTCGGAGGAGTCACCGGCTTACGCCGCCGGCCTGCGGGAGGGGGACACCATCCTGGAGATGAACGGTCAGCCGGCGGCGGACTGGGATGAGGTGAGCTCCTTCATCAAAGACCATCCGGGGCAGGAGGTGACTATCCTCATAGAGAGGGACGACCAGAAAATCGAAGTTCAGGCCCGACTGGCCACGAGGGAAGACGGGACGGGATACCTGGGAGTCTCGCCCAAGGTATACATGGAGCAGTACTCCTTCCTGGGAGCGGCGGGCAAGACGGGCGAGTGGTTCGTGGAAGCCTCGTGGGGGGTGTTCTACGGTGTCTACCGCGTCTTTAATCTCTCCACCTTCAAGCAACTCCTGGGCATCTCCGAGCCCACTCCGGAGAGACCTCAGACTTTCGTGGGCATAACGCGTACCGCGAGCCAGTTCTTCGGCGAGGGGCTATTCTACTTCCTCAATTTCTTCGCCTTCATCTGCCTTTTTCTGGCTTACATCAACCTCGCTCCTCTGCCGCCCCTGGACGGGGGCCACCTGGCGGTGCTGGCCTATGAGAGGATAACCGGCAGGGAGGTCGATATACGAAAGCTCTATCCCGTCGCCGTGGCGGTGCTGGCGTTCTTCGCCGTCATGTTCATACTCACACTACGGCTGGACATAACCAACCCCATCAACCTGCCATGACCGTACGCAAACTGACCCGCCGCGTGAACATCGGGGACGTTCCCATAGGGGGAGGCGCCCCGGTGAGCGTGCAGTCCATGACCAACACCCCCACCGAGGATGCCGCGGCCACCCTGGAGCAGATAGGCCGCATGGCCGAGGCGGGATGCCGGATAGCGCGCGTCGCCGTCCCCAACCTCAAGAAGGACCACCTCTTGCAACGCACCATGCGCGCTCTCTCCGAGATCGTCGCGGGCTCGCCCGTCCCCGTGGTGGCCGACATCCACTTCGACCACACCCTGGCCCTGGTGGCGCTGGAGGCTGGGGTGCAGGGGCTGCGCATCAACCCCGGGAACATCGGGAGCGAGGACAGGGTGCGCGAGGTGGCGGAAGCGGCGAAGAAGCGAGGGGTGCCCATCCGCGTGGGGGTGAACGCCGGTTCGCTGCGGCGCGACATCCTGGAGCGCCACGGCCATCCCACGGCGGAGGCCATGGTGGAGAGCGCCCTGGAGGAGATCGCGGTCCTGGAAAAGTACGATTTTTATGATATAAAGGTTTCCGTGAAGGCATCGTCGGTGCCCCTGACCATTGAGGCTTACCGCATGCTGTCGCAGGCCGTGGACTACCCCCTGCACGTGGGGGTGAGCGAGGCGGGACCGCCCTGGACGGGAACCATCCGCTCCGCTGTGGGTATCGGCACCCTGCTGGCCGAGGGCATCGGGGACACCATCCGCGTGTCCCTGGCCGGAGACCCGGTGGAGGAAGTGCGCGTAGGGCTGGCGATCCTCAAGGCCCTCAAGCTTTCACGGCGCGGCCCGGACATCGTGGCCTGCCCCACCTGCGCGCGGGCGCGCATCGACGTGGCGGGCATCGCCACCGAACTGGAGCGGCGTCTGGCCGACGTGAAGGCGCCCCTGCGCATCGCGGTCATGGGATGCGCGGTGAACGGGCCCGGCGAGGCGCGCGAATCCGACCTGGGGGTGGCGGGAGGAAAAGAACGCGGCTTGCTCTTCCGCGCGGGGAAGCCGGTGGAATGGTATCCCAAGGACGAGCTGCTGCAGGTGCTGCTGGCGGAAGTGGAGAAGATGGCCTCGGAGTACGAGGAAGAAATAAGGTCAGAAAAGGAATAGCGCCGGAGAAACGAAACCGGGCGTACCGGGCCGGAAGGGCGACGGGAAAGGAACATCAAAGGAAGGAAGATGAGGCAGAGCAGCGCTTTCATACCCACCCTCAAGGAGAGCCCCTCCGACGCGGAGGTGGCGAGCCACCGCCTGCTGGTGCGGGCGGGTTTCCTGCGCCGGTTGGCGTCGGGGATATACGAGCTGCTCCCCCTGGGGGCGCGCGTGGTGAGGAACATCGAGCGCGTCTTGCGCGAGGAGATGGACGCGGCGGGCGCGCAGGAGGTCATACTGCCCATCATGCAGCCGCGCGAGCTGTGGGAGGAGAGCGGTCGCTGGGCGAAATACGGGCCGGAGATGATGCGCCTCAAGGACCGCGCCGACCGCGACTTCGGGCTGGGGCCCACCGCCGAGGAGGTCATTACCGACCTGGTGCGATGCAACGTCTCCTCCTGGCGCGACCTCCCCCTGAACCTCTACCAGATCGGGGACAAGTTCCGCGACGAGATCAGGCCGCGCTTCGGGCTGCTGCGGGGGCGCGAATTCATCATGAAGGACGGCTATAGCTTCGACCGCGACGAGGAGGGCATGCACGCCAGCTACCAGGCCATGTACGACGCCTACGGGCGGGTCTTCACGCGCTGCGGCTGCACCTGGCGGGCTGTGGAGGCGGATACCGGCCTCATAGGCGGCGACGTGTCCCACGAGTTCATGGTACCCGCCGAGGTGGGCGAGGACCACACCGCCTATTGCGAGGCGTGCTCCTACGCCGCCAACGTCAGCCTGGCGGCGTTCGCGCGCGGAGAGCCGCCGCGCGGCGAGGGCAAGGCGGCCGAGAAGGTCCACACGCCCAAGAAGCGCACCATCGAGGAGGTAAGCTCCTTCCTGGGCCTGGAGCCAGAACGCTTCGTTAAATGCCTCATGTTCCTGGTGGAGGGCGGGCCGGTGGCGGTGCTCGTGCCCGGCGACCGCGAAGCCAACGAGATCAAGCTGCAAAGGGTGCTGGGGACGGAGGAGTTCCGCCTCTTCAACGAGGAGGACTGGGAGAAGTTCCCAACCTTTTCGCAGGGCTTCGTGGGACCGGTGGGGCTGGACACGGTGGAGATCATCTCTGACGAAGCGCTGCGGGGCGCGGGGGGCATGGCCTGCGGGGCCAACGAGGCCGACTACCATCTCGTACACGTCGAGGAGGGGCGGGACTTCGAGGCCGGCAGCTTCGCCGACGTCACCTCCGCCAGGGAAGGGGACATCTGCGCCCGCTGCGGCGGAACTTTGCACGTCGAGGCGGGCATAGAGGTTGGGCAGGTCTTTCAGTTAGGGTTGAAGTACTCCGAGCCCATGCACTGCAACTACGACGACGAGAGCGGCGTCTCGCGTCCCATGGTCATGGGTACCTACGGCATAGGGGTGACCAGGCTCATGTCCGCGGTGATAGAGCAGCACCACGACGGGCGCGGGATCGTCTGGCCGCCGGCGATAGCGCCCGCGCTCTTGCACATACTGCCCTTGAACTACGAGCTCGAGGAGAGGCGCGCGGCGGCGGAGGAGCTCTACCGTGCCTGCCTGGAGCGGGGCTGGCCGGCGCTCCTGGACGACCGCGAGGAGAGCGCGGGTGTGAAGTTCGCTGACGCCGACCTCATCGGAATACCCTACCGCGCGGTCATCGGCAAGGGTTACGACGAGGATGGCACTGTCGAGCTGCAGGTCAGGGCCACGGGCGAGAAGAGGAAGGTGGAGCGCGAGGCGCTCATGGATTTCCTGCGGGAGTCCCTGGAAGCCCTCCCGGGAGCCTGAAACAAAGCGGCTTTATGAGGGTTGAAGATAATAACCCTGTCTATCGCGGTACCGGCGACAGTGGTGCAGATGAACGACCTGGTAAAACAGAATAGCGGTTGCATAATTGAAGAGGCGAAATATAGCATTAGGGGGGACCGCGGGTGCTCGTATCCATGAAGTCCGTTGAAGAGCAAGAAAGAAAGAGGGTTCATCTGTAAAAAGCGTGGGTGGCTGTGGAGCCCTTGGGGTCAGACCCGACCTCGTCATTGCGCATTTCCTTTCCTGCCAACCGCACTTCTCGCAGAAGAACCGGAAAGAATTATCGGCCGCAGCGTCGAAAACTCATAATGGGCGGAAAGGAGTGAATTGGACGGATTCATCGTCCACGAGGACAGCCTGGAGTGGGTGCCGGCAGATTTCCCGCGCGCCCAGATGAAGGTGCTGTACATGGACCCGCGCGGCGGGGGCCAGATACTCCTGCTCCGTTTCGAGCCCTACTGCGAGATGCCAAGCCATTCGCATATCTCCTCCAACGAGGCCGCCTACGTCCTCGAGGGCGAGCTGAAGCAGCAGGGGGAGGGCGGGGAGGAAGAGGTGTTCCGTGCGGGGCATTTCGCCTTCTTCCCCGCGGGCGTCAAACACGGCCCCTTCACCACAGGCGAGGAGGGCTGCACCATCATCAGCGTCTTCTACGGTCCGCTGACTTAGTACACCGTTATTATAAAACGGTGTACTTAGGAAGGAAACGAGCTTGCACAGGGTCTGGAGCGTAAACGAGGGGCTGCGGAGGTTCTCCAGCGCGGTGTTCCACCCCGTGGGATGGGTGCTGGGCCGCGTCTTATCCCCCAACTTCATCACCACGCTGTCCGTCGCCGCCGCGGCGTGGGCGGGCTATCTCTTCGCCGTGGGCAGCTTCGTGCTCGGCCCCTGGATCCTCTTCCTGTCCGGCCTCTTCGACATCTGGGACGGCCAGGTGGCCAAGCTCACCGGACGCGTGAGCACCTTCGGGTCCTTCTACGATTCCACCGCCGACCGCGTGTCCGATTTCTTTTTCTCCCTCGGGGCGCTCTACTACTTCGCCGACCAGAAGATCTACGACGTGGCCTTCATGGTGGCGGCGTACATGGTGCTCTCCTCGCTCATCAGCTACGTGAAGGCGAGGGCCGAGGGCCTGACCATCGCCTGCAACGTGGGCCTGCTGGCGCGGCCGCTACGCCTGCTCCTCTTCGCGCTGCCGCTCTTCGTCTACGGCCTGACAGACAATGTCTGGGTATTTCGTGGCTCCCTCATCGCCGTGCTGGTGCTGGCGGTGGAGACGCTCACCCACCGCATGGTGGTCATCTACAAGGGGGCGCGCGAAAAGGATGCGGCCGCCGCGGCGGGCGGGTCCTGAGCGGGGTGGGCCATGCCGGAGCGGGAACGGTTTCGCGACGATATCCCCGGATACCTCAAGTATTATATCTTCCGTGGTTCCTGTGGACTGGTGGGGCTCCTGCCCATTCGCGTGACCCACGGCATAGGGGTAGGCGTGGCGGAGATCGCCTACCGCCTGTCGAAGCACAAGCGTGAAGTGGTGTACGAGAACATGCGCCGCGTGTATCCTGACGGTTCGCCGAAGGGGTGGCACGACCTGGCGCGCCGCAGCTTCCACAACTACGCCCGCTACTGGGTGGACTTCCTGCGCTGCTATCACCTCAGTGGCGAGGAGATAGTGGAGTCCCTGGTGGTGCCGCACGGAACGGAGTGGTTCGACAGGTCGCTGGAGAAGGGCAAGGGCGTGGTGCTGGCCCTCCCGCACTACGGCAGTTGGGACATGATCGGGGGATGGGTCGGGCACCGCTACCCCTCTTTCTGGGCGGTGGCGGAAGTGCTCGAACCCCCGCCCATGTACGAGTTCCACACCGAGCTGCGCCGGCGCATGGGTATACGCATCATCCCCCTGGGGGAGAACACGGTGGAGAAGATCATCGAGGTGCTGCTGGACAATGGCATGGTGTGCCTGCTCTCCGACCGCCTCATCGCCGGCAGCGGGGTGGAGGTGGAGTTCTTCGGGGAGAGGATACTCATGCCCATCGGCCCCGCCCTCCTGGGCGTGAAGCTGGGCACGGCGGTGATCCCCTGCCTCACCATCCGCAAGGGCGGAAAGTATCACGGCTATGTCGGCCCGCCGCTCGATATCGAGGTCACCGGCGACACCCGCCGCGACGTGCAGGTGAACACCCAGAAGCTGGCGAGGGTCTTCGAGGGCTTCATACGCGAGGACCCCACGCAGTGGCACATGTTCCAACCCATCTTCAAGAACAGACCGAACCCCGAAGTTTGTCGCGAGGTGTGAAGTGGAAAACGTCAATGCGAGAGGTCGAAGCCCCGTGGCAATCTACTCCGGATGTTGAAAATCGGTTGCTGTCATTGCGGGGGGAAAGAAAAAACGTCTATCTGGGCAGAAAAGGTGTTTCGCCAGACACATGATGGTCTATGAAGAGCCCCGGTTATTGTTGCCATGATGCATCGATTATCGATTCGGCCATTTTAATTAGTTCTTCCAGTCCTACGGAACCGGTGATCCTGACCTTGATTCCACCCGCTTCGAAATAGAGGGTTCCGCTTCTCGCGCCTCTAGAATAGTGACATGCCTTCCCGTTTGATAGTTCGACCTCCTTGAGCGCATACGGAGGAATGCCCGTAACACCGGTAGCGTCTCCCTGTTGGTTCCTGATCAAGGAGTCTTCGGCTATGTAGATGTAGTCCTTCCCATCGCTGTAAGTGAAGAAACACGGCGCCGTCCAGACGGGATTTGGCGAATCATACTGGCCGTTTGTAATAAGTTTAGAGTTATCGACATAACCCACCTCAGACAACTTGTATCCCTCAGGCAGATATATAGGCAATACATAACCGTAGGGTATTTTCTGATGCTGTAGAGGACATAATTGAATATCCTGTGGTGATTGATCTCATACAGTCGTTCGAACGCCTTGGGATCGGTCTTCACCCTGGCTTCGAGTCCTGCATCCGTTTCATTCGTTGCATCACCCGTATTGAAATCCCCGGTATGCCCGATCGCGGCGGCTATCGTGAATAATGCATATGCGGTCGTAAGGGTTGCCAGTATTTCAACTGCATTAGGGATAATAGCGAATTGAGCACTATCCATAAACAGCCCGCATAGAAGTTCTACCATCCTCGGATGATGTAGAATTATCGGCATGAATGTAAGCATGGTTTCGCCGGAAAAGCATCGTCGAGAGGAGGGCAACGCTTAAGGTCATCGCGAGGATATCGCGAGGAGGGCAGCGTATAACGTCATTACGATGAGGCGTATTCGCCGACGCGGCAACCTTCATCGAGAAGCTGAGTTTGAAAGGCAAGGGCGAGGGCGGATGAACATCGGCATGGTCTCTCCATATTCCTGGGACTTTCCCGGCGGGGTGAACCGGCACGTGGAGCAGCTCGCGGAGCACCTCCGCGGGCGCGGCCACCGCGTGACGGTGATGGCGCCGGGGGGGCGCAGCGGAGAGGGTTTCTTCTCAGTGGGGGGCTTCTTCGCGGTGACGGCCAACCAGTCCAGGGCCAACATCTCCTTCGGGCCCAGGGTGGCGTGGCATATTCGCAGGCTCTTACGCGAGATGCCCTTCGACCTGCTTCACCTGCACGAGCCCCTCATACCCAGCGCGTCCATGCTCGCGCTAGCTTTCACGCGCTGCGCCGTCCTGGCCACCTTTCACGCCGCGAGGGAGGACGGCAGCACCGGCTACCGCCTGGCGCGCCCCCTGCTGCGGCCTCTTACGCGCAAGATAGACGTGAGGGCGGTGGTCAGTCCCGCCGCGCGCGACCTCGTCTCCCGCTACTTCCCCGGCGAATACCGCATCCTCCCCAACGGCGTGGATACGGCGCGCTTCAGCCCCGCGGGGCCAACGCTGGAAGGCCTGGAGAAAGGCGCCTTCAACCTCGTCTTCGTGGGCAGGGACGAGCCGCGCAAGGGGCTCGACGTGCTGCTGCGGGCGCTGCCCCTGGTACGCGAAAGCCATCCCGACGTGCGCCTGCTGGTGGTGGGTGTGGACGGGAACGGCCGCGAGCGGGAAGGCGTTGTCTGGCTGGGAAAACTGCCGGACGGACTAATCCCCGCCGCTTACCGCTCCGCTGAGACAATGGTATCGCCCGCCCTGGGCATGGAGAGCTTCGGCATCGTGCTCATCGAGGCCATGGCGAGCGGGCTGCCCGTGGTGGCCTCCGATATCCCCGGCTACCGCGCGGTGCTCGAGGACGGCGTTCAGGGCACGCTCTTCCCGCCGGGGGACCACGAGGCGCTGGCGCGGGCGTTGAACGTGCTCATCGAGGACGAGGCAGCGCGAAAGGAAATGGGCTCCGCGGCCCTGGCGAGGGCGGCGGTGTTTTCCTGGGAGAACTTGGTGGGAGATGTGGAAGCTGCATACCATGATGCGATATCTATACGTGGAGGGGAGCGTTGATGCGCCTCGAGGAAGTTATCGAGATATGCCGGGACCTGTCGGTCGAGGTGCGGGAGATAGTCCGTTCCCACCTGGGGGTGAAGGCCTCCCGGGAGATGCAGGGGCGCGGCGCCAGCGGCGACTCCACCTTCGCCATCGACGAGTACGCCGAGAGGAAGATCGAGGAAAGGCTGGAAGGGATCCCCGAGCTGGCCTGCTTTTCGGAGGACCGCGGCCTGGCGGGGGCGGAGGCCGCGAGATGGGTGCTGGTGGTCGACCCCATCGACGGCACGCGCCCCGCGGCGGCGGGCATGGAGGCATGTTGCGTCTCCATCGCGGTGTCGGAATACCATCCCGTGGAGAAGCCGTCTCCCACTCACGGTGACGTGGTCTACGGGCTGCTGCAGGAGATCAAGAACGACGCGGTGTTCGAGGCGGAGCGGGGCGGGGGCTGCCGCATGGTAATCGCTGGCGAGGAAAAGGAGCCCGACATCCGTCCCCACGACGATATCTCGACCCTCTTCTGGACCCTGGGTTTCCGGGGGCGCCCCGCACTGCCTACCGCCCTGGTCCTGGAGGGACTCATCGACCGCTCCAGCGTGGACGGGGGCATATTCGACCTGGGCAGCGCGACATACTGCATCACCCGCCTGCTCACCGGGCAGCTCGACGCCTACGTGGACGTGGGCGACCGCATGATCCGCGAGGCGCCGCAGGTCGAGGAGTTCTTCCTGCGCGCAGGGCACGGGCACGTCCTCAACAACTCCTCCTACGACCTGGCCGCCGCCGGGCTCGTCGCCAGGGAGGCGGGGATCGCGATAGGCGACGCCTTCGGCAACCCCCTCGACGCCTACCCCCTGCTGGCCTCGGGCAGGGCGGGACAGCTCTCCTGCGTGGCGGCGGTGACCCCCGAGCTGCTGCGCTTACTCATCGCGGAGATAGACGCGGGCATGGAGCGCATGCGCGCGCATTACGGCTGGTAAGAGATGAGCCTAGCGGGCATCTTCTTCGTCTCGCTGGGGGTGGGCCTGTCGGGCGCGCTCATGCCCGGGCCGCTGCTCACCGCGACCATCAGCGAGTCCTACCGCAGGGGCTTCATCGCCGCCCCGTTGCTGGTGGCGGGCCATGCCGTGCTGGAGGGGGCGCTCATCGTCCTGCTGGTGCTGGGGCTGGACCGTGTGCTGGGCAACGATATCTTCTTCGGGGTGGTCGGCGTGGCGGGGGGCGCGTTCCTTTTCTGGATGGGGCTGGGCATGGCCCTGGACGTGAGGGATAAAAAGCTCCACCTCGACCTGCACGGACATGCGGGGAG
>CAZQFX010000089.1:0-11727 GCA_964592775.1 uncultured Actinomycetota bacterium | reverse complement strand
ACATCAGGTCCCTCGTGATATTCTTGAACTGGAAAGGTATACGTGAGTAGTTACTTCCGCTTTATAGTTATGTTCCCGCCCAAGACAGTTTTACTATATAATCCCTTGGGGAGGTGGGCCCCCGCCACGGAGGCTTCTGGCGCTTTCCCGGCAGCGCTGAACGGAATAATTTTCGTGGATAAGGACGGAGCAAGGCGGGGAGCAGGAGACGAGGCAGGTGATGGGATTGCTGTACGAGCGGGATGACGAAAAGAGATTATTCCGCCAGACGGTCAGGGACTTCTCCGAGCAGGTAATACGCCCCCAGGTCGATCACCTCTGGGAGACGGGTGAGTTCCCCTACGACATCGTGCGCAAGATGGGCGAGCTGGGCATACTGGGCATTCCCTTCCCGGAGGAGTACGGAGGGGCGGGGGGCGATTATCTCGCCTATGCTATTGCCGTCGAAGAACTGGCCCGCGTTGATGGATCCTGCGCCATCACCTTGGAGGCTCACATCTCCCTGGGAACCAGCCCCTTTCACTATTACGGCAGCGAGGAACAGAAACGGCAATGGCTCGTTCCCCTGGCGCAGGGAAAGATCCTCGGCGCCTTCGGCCTCACCGAGCCGGAGGCCGGTTCCGACGCAGCCAACACTCAGACCAGGGCCGAGCTGGTGAACGGCGAGTGGGTGATCAACGGCACCAAGTGCTTCATCACCAACCCCGGCACGGAGATGAGCGGGGTGGTAACCCTCACCGTGGTCACCGGGGTGCGGCCCAGTGGCAAGAAGGAGATATCCAACATCTTCGTGCCCAAGGGCACCCCGGGATACAACATCGCCCCCAAGTACAGGAAGATGGGGTGGCACGCCTCCGATACGCGCGAGCTGAATTTCGACGACTGCCGCGTCCCCGAGTCGAACCTCATCGGCAGGCGGGGGGACGGGTTCAGCCAGTTCATGGACTGCCTGGACGGCGGGCGCATCGCCATCGCGGCCCTGGCCGTGGGCACGGCGCAGGGCGCCTTCGAGGAGAGCGTGAAATACGCGAAGGAGCGCGTGCAGTTCGGCCAGCCCCTGGCCAAGTTCCAGGCCATCCAGTTCAAGCTGGCGGACATGGCCACGGAGATCGAGCTGGCGCGCAACCAGACCTACAAGGCCGCCGCCATGCGCGATTGCGGCGTCCCCCATACCAGGGAGGCGTCCATGGCCAAGCTATACGCCTCGGAGATGTGCATGCGCGCCACCACCCAGGCGGTGCAGGTCTTCGGGGGCTACGGCTTCATGGACGAGTACCCGGTATCCCGCTTCTTCCGCGACGCGAAGATCCTGGAGATCGGCGAGGGCACCTCGGAAGTGCAGCGCATGGTGATAGCACGCGAGCTCGGCTTGAGGTAGAAGGCTTACGTATGCCCGATAAGGCTTGAGCGACAAGGAGGAGAAATGCAGGAGACCGTTATCGTCAGCTCGGCCAGGACCGCCTTCGGGAGGCTGTCCGGCGCCCTCAAGGACTTCACCGCCATGGACCTGGGGGGGATCGCCATCGCCGAGGCCGTCAGGAGGTCGGGAATCGATCCCGCCATCATCGAGTGCGCGATCATGGGCCAGGTGCTCACCGGGGGCCAGGGGCAGATCACCGCGCGGCAGGCCGCGGTGAAGGGCGGGGTCCCCAGGGAGGCATGGGCCCTGAACGTGAACAAGGTATGCATCTCCTCCATGTCCGCCCTGGAGGTCGCCGACCAGATGATCAAGGCGGGAGAGGTGGAGGTGCTCATCGTCGGCGGCATGGAGTCCATGACCAACGCTCCCTATTTCATCGACAAGGCGCGCGGGGGGTACCGCATGGGCAACGGCGTGCTCGTCGACGGCATGATTCACGACGGGCTCTGGGACGCTTTCGAGAACATGCACATGGGCAAGGGCTCGGATATATGGGCGAGCAAGTACGGCATCACGCGCGAGCAGATGGACATGCTGGGCGCGCGCAGCCACCAACGCGCCGCCGCGGCCATGGAGAAAGGCCTTCTGGTGGAGGAAATAGTGCCGGTGGAGATCCCCCAGAGGAAAGGCGACCCTGTCATCTTCGACAAGGACGAAGGGGTGAGATCTGATACCACGCAGGAGAAGCTGGCCGCTCTCAAGCCCGCCTTCGACAAGGAGGGGGCGATTACCGCCGGCAACGCATCGCAGATAAACGATGGGGGATGCGCGGCCGTGGTCATGAGCGCAGGCAAGGCGCAGGAGCTGGGGCTGGAGCCGCTGTGCAGCGTGGTAGCCTACGGCTGTAGCGCAGGGGAGTATGCCGATCTCCATCCCCACCCGGCGAACGCCATCATGAAGGCTCTTGGAAAGGCCTCCCTGGAGGTGAAGGACCTCGCGCTGCTGGAGATAAACGAGGCCTTCGCCAGCGTGGTATGGAAATCGGTGGATATGCTGGGCCTGGACGCAGAAAATATGGAGAACGTCAACGTGAACGGAGGGGCCATCGCCTTCGGCCACCCCATCGGGGTGAGCGGCATCCGCATCATCACCACCCTGGCCTACGAGCTTCGCCGCCGCGGCGGCGGTTACGGCGCCGCCGGCATCTGCGGCGGCGGCGGCCAGGGCGACGGACTTATAATCAAGGTAAGTTAACCAAGAATGGGGTCAGACCTCAAAACGTTAACTTTTCAGGGAGTCAAGGATCCAAGGCCTGACAACATTCCGGGAACAACGGAGTCTTAGGAGGGAAAGATGTACGAACTGACAGAAGAGCAGAAGATGCTCCAGCAGACGGTAAGGCAACTGGCAAAGGATAAGGTCGAGCCGCGGGCCATGGAGATAGACGCCAGCGGCGAGTATCCCTGGGACATGTTCGAACTCCTGCGCGACAACGACCTCCTGGCCCTGTGCTTCCCGGAGGAGCTGGACGGGGCGGGGGCGGACCTGCTCACCGTGTGCATCGCCATCGAGGAGCTGGCAAAGGTGTGCACCAACACCAGCCTCATCCTCGGGGTGTGCAAGCTGGGCTCCCAGCCCATCATGCTCGCCGCCGACGACGAGCAGCTGAAGAAGTACATACCTCCCCTGGCCAGGGGCGAGAAGCAGTGCGCCTTCGGCCTCACCGAACCCGGCGCCGGCTCCGACGCCGCGGCCATGACCACGCGGGTGGTGAAGAAGAACGGCGCCTACGTGATGAACGGCCAGAAGTGCTTCATCACCAACGGCGGCATCGCCGACACCTATTCCATCTTCGCCAAGACGGACGAGAGCGCCGGGGTCAAGGGTATCTCCGCCTTCATCGTGGAGAAGGAGTTTCCCGGATTCTCCATCGGCAAGATAGAGCACAAGATGGGGATCAGGGGCTCGCAGACCTGCGAACTGGTCTTCGAGGACATGGAGGTGCCGGAGGAGAACCTCCTGGGAAAGGAGGGCGGGGGCTTCAAGATCGCCATGATGACCCTCGACCGCACCCGTCCCTCCATCGGGGCACAAGCGGTAGGCATAGCCGCGGGCGCCCTGGACCACGCCGTGGCCTATTCCAAGGAGAGGGTGCAGTTCGGAGGGCCTATCGCCCGCCTGCAGGGCATCCAGTTCATGCTCGCGGACATGGCCATGCAGGTGGAGGCCGCCCGCCAACTGGTCTACTACTCGGCCCATCTGGTGGAGACGTCGGGGCGCGAGGCCTCCGCGGTATCCGCCATGGCCAAGTGCTTCGCCTCCGACGTGGCCATGAAGGTCACCGTGGACGCGGTGCAGGTGCTGGGCGGCTACGGATACATGGTCGAATACCCGCTGGAGCGCATGATGCGCGACGCCAAGATCACCCAGATCTACGAGGGCACCAACCAGGTGCAGCGGGTGGTAATCGCCAGGCATCTCATCGGCTAGGTGCGGACGGAGGTAAGGGCGCCAGGGAATCCCCCCAGGTAAGTATTACCAGTTCTTCTCCAAGAAGTATGGGTGGTTGTGGAGCCTTTGGGGTCCTTGAATCGTTAACCCTGAAGAAGAGCTGGCCAAAGTGTAGGGGCAACCGGCAGAGTTGACGATTCAAGGTCTGGCCCGATCCTGCTATTATGCATTTCATTTCTAGCCACCCATGAGCCTGTTGCATAAACCTCGTACGAATCTCTCTCCCAAAATAGCAGCAAAATAGACATCATAATGGAGGGCGAACCGTCAATAACGGGCCATTTCGGTGAATATGTGGAGAGCAATATGTCTGACGCATGGTTTGTGCGACAGCCTCCCATGCTTCTCGGAAAAGAACCGTATTTCCGGAACGTCCGGTTTTCGCATATGCGGGAGCGATAGAGGGACGCGGCAACCCCGCGTCCCTTTCGCTTGCGGCTGGGCCCGGGGATCAGGCCCGGAAACCGACCGTTCTGACCTCTAAGCGTTGCCCTTGCCCCCTGGGCCAGATCAACCTACCACAAACCGCCCCTATCACCCATTTGTAGTGCGTTTTTCCCGCTGCCGTCCGATGCGTTGCCCCACCCACGTTTCCGAGCTCCTAACCAGGAAGGAAAAGGGGGATATGGAGATGGCCAGCATCGAGAGAAGATTAAACGCAATGTGGACGGTCACGACGGTCGTCTGCATCGTTACAACCCTTGTGGCAACTCCCCTGTTATGGGGCCGCGAGCCGGCAGTGGCGGGCACTCAAGCCGGGAAACGCCTTCTTATCGCATGGGAAGAGGGGAAAGCCGGCATGGAGAGACTGGTCTCCCAGATCCAGCAGGATGCGCGCCTCATGGGGCTTGCGAACGCGGTGCCGGGAGTGGCGGAGAAGATCAGGGAAGGAAGGTGGCCGGCGCCGCATGTACAGTCCATATCCCTCCCAGCGGGGCAGACGCTGGAGGCCGCCAAAGAGGCCATCCGCGCGCTACCCGGGGTACGCTACGTCGAGGAAGACGCGCGGGTCAGCACCGGAGACGTCTCCCGGGACCCCTATTTTTCCGAGCAATGGCACCTCCAGCGCATCGGCGCGGTCAGGGCATGGGACGCGTCCCAGGGAAGCCCGAGCGTCAAAGTGGCCGTGGTTGACAGCGGCGTGGACGCCGCCCACCCCGAACTGTCCGGGCGCGTGCTCGGCGGCTATGACTTCGTAGACGATGACGGCAAGGCTTGCGATGGAAACGGCCACGGGACCCACGTGGCCGGGGTCATCGCCGCTTCCGGCGACAACGGCGTGGGCGTAGCGGGGGTGGCCTGGAGGACGAGCATACTGCCGGTGCGGGTCCTCGATGAAAGCGGCTCCGGCTATTACTCCGATGTCATCGAGGGGATCCGTTACGCCGCCGATCAGGGTGCCGATGTCATCAACCTCAGCCTGGGCGGATCGGCGGGCTCGCAGGCCTTGCAGGACGCCGTCGACTACGCGCACGCGAAAGGCTCCATCCTGGTGGCGGCGGCGGGGAACGATGGGCAGGATACCCTGAGCTACCCGGCGGCCTGCCGCAATACGATAAGCGTCGGGGCTTCGGACCGGGACGACCTGCCCGCCTCTTTCTCAAACCGGGGCGGCGACCTGGATCTGCTTGCTCCGGGAATCTCCATCTATTCCACCTACCCGAACAGCGGTTACGTAAAGATGAGAGGGACATCGATGGCAACGCCGCAGGTATCGGGCGCGCTGGCGTTGCTGCTCTCCGTACGGCCCGGCTTGAGCCCGGAGGACGCCGAGAAGGCGCTGACCAGCAACGCCGTCGACCTGGGACCGAGAGGCCGCGACGAATTCACCGGGTGGGGCCTGCTGCGGGCGGATAAGGCCCTGGGCCTGGACGAGCCGCAGGCCGGCTGCGCAGGTGGAAAGCTGTATTTCGCCGAGGGATACACGGGCCCCGGTTTCGATACCTACGTGCTCCTGGAAAATCCCGCTTACCAGGACGACAAGGCGGAAGTGGAACTGTACGGCGCCCAGGGTCCGCTGTATTCCGCCGTCGTCAACGTAGCGGCGCGGTCCCGCCTGACCATGCACCTCAACGAGCTCGTGCCGCCGGGGGACGTGGCGGTGGGGATAGGCATCGGCGAGGATTCGCCCCTGAGGGCGCAGCGGTCGATGTATTTCGATTATCAGGGTTTGAAGGACGGGCATACCACGCAGGCTTCCGGGGCCGCGGCGGAGTGGTATTTCGCCGAGGGGTACACTGGCCCCGGGTTCGACACATATATTTTGGTCTTCAATCCGCAACAGCGGGTGGCGCACGTGAACCTTCGCGCCATGACGCCGGAGCGCACCTTGGAGCAAAGCCTGGAGGTAGCGCCCCTGGCGCGCTTTACCGTCAAGCTCGACGACATCATCCCGGGAGCGGAAGTTGCGACCGTCATCGCCTCCGACGTAGCGGTGGTGGCGGAACGGGCGATGTACTTCGATAAGGACGGAATAAAAGGTGGTTCAGTGGTAATGGGAGCGGGGTCCCCTTCGGAGGACCTCTACTTCGCCGAGGGATACACGGGTGGGGGATTCGACGAATGGCTGCTGCTTTCCAATCCCTCGGACAACTCGGTGACGGCCATCACCTCCTTCCTGCGCAGCGATGGGGTTACCATCGAGCGCGAGACGGTCCTCCAGCCCCGTTCCCGGGCCACTATCCACGTCGACGAGGTTTCCGGCCTGGAAGACGCGGAGGTATCGGCGAGGGTCGAGGCCACTTATCCGGGCGTGGTGGCGGAAAGGGCGATGTACTTCGAGTTTTCCAGCTCCATGGGCACGGTGGACGGCGGACACGCCGCGATGGGCGCCAGGCAGCCGTCCTCCGAATGGCTCATACCGGAGGGATATACCGGTCCTGGTTTCGAGAGCTGGATCCTGATCGCCAACCTCGAGGACGAGGTGGTTACGGTAAGCGTGAACCTGCTCGGGGAGAGCGGCGCCACCGTCAGCCGGGAATACAGCATCAATCCCAACTCCCGCTTCACCATCAAGGAGAACGACCTCCTTGCGGGTGAAGGCGTCAGCGCCGAGGTCGTCGCCCCGGAAGGCACCCAACTGGTCGTCGAAGGCGCGTTCTACTTCAACTACCGCGGCGTCATCGACGGCGGCAGCAACTAGAGCCCACCCCTGACCCTCATGTGTCCACTTGACGTGACGATAGCCAGATGATATTATATTGACCGGATGGTCGGTCGATATATTTGGAAGTTGGCTTATGGCCAGGCGAGAAAATCCCGTCAAGGAGATCAGGGAGAAGCAGATCAAGGAAGCAGCCCTGCGGCTCTTCTCCGAAAAAGGCTTCCACAACACCACCATCACCCAGATCGCCGACGCGGCGGACCTGGGGAAGGGCACCATCTACTGGTACTGGAAGAGCAAGGAGGAGCTGGCTTTCTCCCTCGTCTCCGACATGCTGCGGGATTTCCTCGCGCTTATCGAGGACGCGAGGGACGGGGAGGGGCCGGTGGTGGACAGGTTCGAATCCCTGGTGTCCCGGGTGGCGGAGCTGTACTACCGCGAGACGGACTACCTGCGCCTGCTGTGGAAGTTCAGGGTTGACCGCAGCTACATCTTCAGCGAGGACTACACGGAGAAGGTGGCGAGCTATTACGCGCGCATGAGAAAAGCCCTCGAGGACATGCTCGAGGCTGGGATGCGCAACGGCGAATTCCGCGAGATCGACCCGAAACGCACCGCGTTCATCCTCCTGGGGATCGCGGAGGGTCTGGAGCTGGAATGGCTGGAGAACGAGGAGGAACTGTCCATGCGCGACGCGCTGATAGAGGTCATGGGCATGCTCCTCTCGAGCATAGCCGTATGACGTCGCCCGCCGACGGGTGCCGGGGGGGCGGAGAGGAAAGGAGTGGAAGGATGAGAGTTGTAGCGCTGGGAGGGGCCGGCATGATGGGGCGCTTCGGCGTCAGGGACCTGGCGTCGAAGGAGATCGTCGAGGACCTGCTGATCGCGGATTACGACCTGGCGGCGGCGCAGGCGCTGGCCGGGGAACTGGGGAGCAAGTGCCGAGCCCGGAAAGTCGACGCGAATAACCACGCGGAGATGGTAGAGACCGTGCGCGGCTTCGACGTCGCCATGTGCGCCATCGGGCCGTTCTACAAGTACGAGAAGAAGGTGGCCAGTGCCTGTATCGAGGCCGGCGTGAACTACGTCAGCATCTGCGACGATTACGATGCCGCCGCCGATTTCATGGAGCTGGACGCCGAAGCGAAGAAGGCAGGGGTAACGGCCATCACCGGCGTGGGTTGGACGCCCGGCATCACCAGCGTCTTCGCGCGCCTGGGGGCGGACCAGCTCGACGAGGTGGAGGAGATCGCCACAGCCTTCGCCTGCGATCCCGCCGATACCGCAGGCAAGGCGGTCACCCTGCATTTCTTGCACGCGGTCACCGGCATGATCCCTTCCTACATGGACGGCAGGCTGCAGAACATCAAAGCCGGGTCCGGGCTGGAGCAGCTCACCTTCCCGGCTACGGTGGGCTCGGTGAGCGTGTTTCACGCCGGGCACCCCGAGCCGGTGACCATCCCGCGCTATATTGACTGCCGCACCGTTTCCCTTAAGGGAGGTCTCACCGACAAGCTACTGGTGGTGCTGTGCAACATCACCGTAGCCATGGGGCTTACGAACACCGAGCGCAAGAAGGACGTAGTGGGAGGGCTATTCAACTACCTGCTGCCCTACCTCGAAGACATCGGAAAACCGCCGGAGACCTGCTCGGCCTGCCGCACGGATATCACGGGCAGGAAAGACGGCAAGTGGGCACACCTCGCCTATGGCGCCGCCGCCCACATGGACATGCTGACCTGCCTGCCGACATCGGTCGCCGTGCAGATGGTGGGTGAAGGCTTGGTCACCGAGAAGGGAGCTCTTGCCCCCGAGGCGTGCCTGCCCCCGCGGGAATTCCTGAAAAGGCTGGGGGAAGGTGGGATCCGCCTCTACGAAGGCGACGACATGACCGCTCCTTTGGTTGTCTGAGATCTCCTCGGCAGCAGATAGCGGATGCGGGCACCACCAGCCAGCGGGCCGGAAACGAGGTTGAACGAGGGTTTTTCTAGAGTACTGATACGTACATATGGCACGGCAATGTCTTTCTGACCGCCCATGTTCTGCTGCGGGAAAGGAAAGCTGGGGATATAATTGAAAAATGGATATGCCATGAGAAGGAAGGGCCCGTGGTGATGCGGAGCGGCATGTAGGGGGGTGGTTTACAGGTGCCGGGAAGAAGGCAGGGGATGCGGAGAACGGTGACCGTCCAATTGATCGCCACCTTGCTCTCCACCGCCTTTGCATGGTTTTCCGCGCAGCCCGCGACAGCCCGGCCCGAGCTCCCTAAGACATGGTATTTCGCGGAAGGGACCACGCGGGAAGGATTCTACGAATACATTTCGCTGCAGAATCCCAACTCCGATATGGCACACGTCGCCATCACCTACATGACCAATGAGGGCCCCCTGGGCCCCTTCATCCACGATATCCCGCCGGTCTCGCGCGGGACCGTGTACGTCAACGGCTACCTCAAGCCGGGACTGGACGTGTCCGCCGAGGTGAAGAGCGACAAGGGGCTGGTGGCGGAGCGCCCCATGTACTTCACCTATAAGGGGAAATGGGAAGGAGGACACGTGGTCGAGGGCGTCACTGCGCCCAGCGAGAACTGGTATTTCGCGGAAGGGACCACCAGGCCCGAATTCGATGAATGGCTGTGCATCCAGAACCCGAGAACCGTAGACGTGCCGGTGAAAGTGACCTACTTCACCCCCACCGTGGTGGAGGAGAAGACCTACATGGTGCCGGCCGGCCACCGCTTCACCGTGGACGTGAACCTGGAAGTGGCGCGGTTCTGGCCGGAGGAGCCGTACCAGGACGTGAGCATCCGGGTCGAGGCGCCCTCGGGGCAGGGGATAATCGCCGAGCGGCCCATGTATTTCGTCTACAAGGGCGACTGGGAGGGAGGGCACGCCGTGGTGGGGGAGACCCAGCCGGGGGAGGAATGGTTCCTGGCCGAGGGCTATTGCGAGTGGAATTTCGATACCTGGCTCTGTTTCCTCAACCCGAACCCGGAGACCGCGAAGGCCACCATCAATTACCGGCGGAGCGACGGGGCGGCCCTCCCCCCACAGGAGGAGGAGGTGCCGGGGTTATCGCGCTTCACGCTGTATGTCAACGATATGGTGGGAAAAGGCGAGTTCTCCTTCCATATCACCTCCGATCAGCCCATCGTGGTGGAGAGGCCAATGTATTTCACCTATAAATACATGTGGGACGGCGGACACAACAATATGGCCATAGACCGCACTGCGGGAGAATGGTACCTGGCGGAGGGGGCCACCCAACACGGCATCGAGACCTATCTGTGCGTCTCGAATCCCCTGGACACCGACCAGACGGTGATTGTCGAGTACCTCATGGAGAACGGCGGCTATAGGGAAGTGGAATTCGTCATACCGAGGCGTTCGCGCTACACTCGCAACGTCAATGCCGACGTAGGGCCGGGACACGACGTCTCCTTCCGGATCACAGCCACGCAGAACACGGATCCGGTGGGACCGGGAGGGATAGTCGTCGAGCGTCCCATGTATTTCCTCTACGGCGGCATGCTCCCCGGCGGCCACGTGACCTCCGGATACCCCGCCGATTAGCCAAGGTCACAGAGGCTGTCGCACAAACACCGCGTCAGACATATCGCTCTCCACATATTCACCGAAATGGCCCGTTATTGACGATTCGCCCTCCATTACGATGCCTGTTTTGCCGCAATTTTGGGAGAGCGGGATTCGTACGAGGTTTATGCAACAGGCTCCACAGTTAGTATTGAAGCTCAGGTCTCTGGGTAACGGTCTCGCTCCGCTCTATACGCTCCACTCCGACCGACCCAGTAGTTCCTGGGCTGGTGGCAGCGCAGAAAAAGGTCTTCCCATGCCCTTTGCCGCGGCCGATCACCTGTTCGCGGAAAGGGTTGTCATGTGCGCGTGCGGATTTGCCACTATGGAGGCTTTTAGGATAATATTTCATGGCGTAGTGAGGGACGATGAAACACATAGATGGAGGATATCATGGGAATTATCGATGAGGCTGTCGCCAAGGGACAGAGAGCCATCTCGGAGTACCAGGCCAAGATATTCCTGAGCGAGCACAAGATACCCGTCACCAGGGAAGAGCTGGTGGTCGGCGAAAACGAGGCAGTGGCCGCCGCGGAGAGGCTGGGTTTCCCCGTGGTGCTCAAGGCGTGCGGGCCGGACATCTCCCACAAGACCGAGCGTAACCTGGTCCAGGTGGGAATGGACAGCCCGGACGCGGTGAAGAAGGCCTACAGGGAGATCGTCGAGAACCTGGGCGGCGACGCGTACGACGGCATCCTCGTGCAGGAGATGATAAAGGGGGAGCGCGAACTCGTGGTAGGCCTGGTCAGGGACCCGCAGTTCGGCCCCTGCGTCATGTTCGGGCTGGGGGGCATCTTCACGGAGGTGCTAAAGGACACTTCCTTCCGCGTAGCCCCCATCGAGAAATACGACGCCATGCAGATGATGGATGAGATAAAGAGCAAGGCCATCCTCGGACCCTTCCGCGGGAAGGAGGCGGTCGACCGCGACCTCCTCGCGGATATCCTCATCGCCGTGGGCGACATCGGGATGGAATACGACGACGTCAAGGAGATCGACATGAACCCCGTGATTATCGCGGGCTCCAGGCCGGTGGTCGTCGATTCCCTCATCGTCCTGTAAGAAACAACCAATAAGAAGACAGCGCGCACCCCGCGCTGTCTTCTTATATACTTCTCCTGCCGCCGGACGTGCGCGTGCCAGGCCTCCTTGCGTTCATC
>CAZQFX010000088.1:0-11934 GCA_964592775.1 uncultured Actinomycetota bacterium | reverse complement strand
GGGACTGACCCCAAGTGGGATTTGCCGATCCCGTTCCAGGGCTGACCCCAGGTGGGATTTAGGGGTCAGTGCCCCTCTTCGTGGCGGGGGTTCTTGCGGATGATCTTCAGGGCGTTGGTGACCGCGACGGTTATATCCGCCTTGAACTGGCTCTCGAGCTCGTTGACCTTAGTGTATATATAGCCCTTGTCGGTCACCACGTACTTGGGGGGCAGGTGGTTCAAGGCCAGCGCCTTGATGTCCAGAGCGCACCGCTCGCACCTGCAGACATCGTCACGGTGGGAGAGTATCTCTTCCAGGGTCCTGTCCACCACTTCTTCCATGTAATTCCTGAGAAGCACTGCGGCACCTCCTTGTTCGCCTTCCGCAGGTTTAATTCTATCCTATATGGACTTCCCGCCATAGAGCGTCATTGCGTCTTTGCGGCAACTGGCCGCCCACCCAGCGCGGTTTCGAGCGGCAGGATACCCGCCCTGCCAGGTGCCCAGGCCCATGAACATGTTGGCGCAACCAAAGCGGCGTTGCGCGGCGTCCACATACCTGGGAGGCGCCGGGGGGGATGCCGCCCTTGCTCTGTAGCCTGTCCGGGGCGCGGGTGCTATAATCTGGTCTTGTGCTCGACGCTGCTCCTGCTCCCGGCAAGGACCGGGGGCCGCCAGACCAAAG
Source organism: uncultured Actinomycetota bacterium (assembly GCA_964592775.1). Classification (GTDB taxonomy): domain Bacteria; phylum Actinomycetota; class Geothermincolia; order Geothermincolales; family RBG-13-55-18; genus SURF-21. The sequence goes on along the minus strand of CAZQFX010000088.1, from coordinate 11,268 downwards.
GAGGTGAAGATGCGCGAATACGAGCTCATGTACATCGCCCGGCCCGACCTGGAGCCCGAGCAGTACGAGGCCCTGCAGGAGAGGGTCGCCGGACTGATAGCACGTGACGGCGGCGAGATGACCGGCGTGGACGTGTGGGGAAAGAGGAGGTTGGGCTACCCCATCAAGCACGAGACCGACGGCTACTATGTCGTGCTCACTTTCAAGGGCGGGGAGGAACTCATCAGGGAGCTGGACCGCGTCCTCTCCATAACCGATGAGTTCATTCGCTTCAAGATCTTCCGCGTAGACCAGCGGAAGTAGCCTTTGCGCCCTTCCCGGCGGAATGTCACTGTCCCGCAATAGAATGTAATTGTACGTCGGGAAGAGCGGAAAGGGAGGATATCATGGCTGGTTTGAACAGTGTGGTGTTGATCGGGAACCTCACGCGGGACCCCGAACTCAGGTATACGCCGGGCGGGCTGCCGGTGGCGACGCTGCGCCTGGCCGTGAACCGCAACTTCACCAACCAGCAGGGAGAGATTGAGACCGATTACTTCAACGTCATCGTCTGGCGCAACCAGGCCGAGAAGTGCGCCGAGTACCTCAGCAAGGGACGCCAGATCGCCGTGACCGGCAGGCTGCAGAGCCGCAGTTGGGAGGGGAACGACGGCCAGAAGAGGTCGACCATAGAGATCGTGGCCGACCGCGTTGTCTTTCTGGGGCGCCGCGACAGGCGCGAGAACGGCATGGACGACGTGGTCGAGGTGGACTTCTCGGACAACGATCTCTCCGCCGACCTCGAAGCCCGCGTAGAGGACGAGGTGGTCTTCTAGAGCGGAAGGCCGCCGACCTCGAAGACGCGTAGAGGGCGATGCGGTCATCCGGGGCGGAAGGCGCACCCGAGAGGATAACGTAGGACAACTGGAGGAAAGATGAGCCCGAACCCAAGCAGAAAGCCCGGCGGCAGGGAGAAGAAATCCCGGGAGGGCTATGCCCGCAAACCCCGCAAGAAGGTCTGTTACTTCTGTTCGGAGAAGATGGACCATATCGATTACAAGGATGTTTCCCTGCTGAAGAAGTACCTGTCCGATAAAGGCAAGATGCGCCCGCGCCGGGTCACCGGCAACTGCTCGCAGCACCAGGTGAGGTTGGCGGCGGCCATCAAGAGCGCCCGGGAGGTGGCTCTTCTGCCCTATACTTCCCGCCAGAGCGAGGTCAAGTAGAAGCGGCCCCGAGGGCGCGGAAAGGCATGGCCCTTTTTGTTATACTGAGAGGGTCCGCCATCGGAAACCACAAGGAGTCGTTTTGAAGGTAATCCTGGTTACGAACGTGGACGGTCTCGGCAGTAGAGGCGAGATCATCGAGGTCAAGGACGGGTACGCCAACAACTTCCTCATCCCCAAGGGTTTGGCCGTGCGCTCGACCAAGGGGAAGGCGAAGGAGGCCACCCAGCTCGCTCAGGAGAAGATAGCCAGGGCCGACCGCGAGCTGAAGCGGGCGGAGGACGCCGCCCAGGCCATCTCCGGCCACACCTTCGAGGTCGCTGTCAAGGCCGGGGAGGAGGGCAAGCTCTTCGGGACCATCACCTCCAAGGACGTCGCCGCCATGCTGGACAAGGAGCTGCACATCGAGGTGGACCGCAAGAAGATCCACATGGACGAGCATATAAAGACGGTGGGATTTCACGAGGCGCGCATCAAGCTGCACCACGACGTGGAGGCCATAGTCCACCTCAAGGTGATACCGGAATAGGAAGACGAAACGAGGCCGGGCGCGGGGGACGCCCTGCCGCGATGAGGATAGAGGGGGATGAGTACGGCAATCCAGGCCTTTGACCGCCACGACCACCTGCCTCCGCACAGCCTCGAGGCCGAGGGATCGGTGCTGGGCTCCATGCTCCTCTCGCAGGAAGCTGTCGCCGACGTATCCGAGATCCTCAAGCCGGATGATTTCTACAAGGAATCCAACGGCATCATCTTCGGCACGGTCCTCTCCCTCTTCGCCTCCGGCGAGCCCGTCGACCCGGTGACGGTAGCCGAGTCCCTGCGCGCGCAGGGAAACCTCGAGAAGGTCGGCGACCGGCCCTATATCCTCAACCTCGTATCCGCGGTCCCGACCCCCGCCAACGCCCGCTACTATGCCGAGGTGGTGTCGCGCCTGTCCACCTACCGCCGCTTGATCTCCGCCGCGGGGAGGGTGGCCGCGCTGGGATACCGGGCGCCCGAGGAGCTGGCAGAGGCCCTGGACGAAGCGGAGGACGCCGTCTTCAACGTAGGCCAGCGGGAGAGGCGGGAGAGCATCAAGCCCATCAAGGAGCTCATGGAATCCACCTTCGAGGACCTGGAGAAGATATCCGAGGGTAAGATGGAGACGGGCATCCTCACCGGCTTCACCGACCTCGACGAGCTGACCATGGGGCTGCAGCCCTCCGACCTCATCGTCGTGGCCGCGCGCCCCTCCATGGGCAAGACCTCTCTGGCCCTGAATATCGCCGATTACGTGGCGGTGGAGGAGCGCATACCCGTGGCCATCTTCAGCCTAGAGATGAGCGCCTCGGAACTGACCAAGAGGATGCTCTGCTCCAGGGCGCGGGTGAACAGCCAGAAACTGAAGTCGAGCTTCAAGGACGACGATGTCTGGCAGCGCCTCTCGGACGCGGCGGGGGAACTGACCTCCGCCTCCCTCTTCATCGACGACAACGCCGACATCGGCATCATGGAACTGCGCTCCAAGATCAGGCGCCTCAAGGCCCAGCACGATATCGGCCTGGTGATCATCGACTACATCCAGCTCATGGGCTCTGACCGCAGGCACGAAAACCGCGTGCAGGAGATCGCGTCGATATCCCGCGGGCTGAAGATCATCGGCCGCGATTTCAACATCCCGGTGATAGCGGTGTCCCAGCTCTCGCGCGAACCCGAGAGGCACAACCGCGAGCCTATACTCTCCGACCTGCGCGAATCCGGGGCCATCGAGCAGGACGCCGACCTCATCGTCTTCATCCACCGCGAAGAGGTGCGCGACTGGGACAACGAGGACGTCAGGGGCAAGGCCAACGTAAAGGTCGCCAAGCACCGCAACGGCCCCATCGGCCCGGTGCGCCTGACCTTCCAGGCCCAGTTCGCCCGCTTCCTCAACTACAGCCGCCGCGAAGAATAACCCGCTTGGTTACAAGACGTGGGTACGTTCTCTTCCCCGTAGGAAATCCCACTTGGGGTCAGCCCCGGAACGGGACCGGCAGGGGTCTGGCACGGAAATACACTCCCCGATACCGTATGTTGTGCATTTGGCCGCTGAAGATTCCCATGCTCCGTGGTGTCGCGGCCACGCGACATGGATGACTGGCCCCATTCCCCATTACAAGAGATCGACGACGGGCAGGGGGGCCTCGAAACAGGCCACTAACCCAGCACCTCTTTCGCCAGGTCGATGTCCAGGGGCAGAAGCCCGCCCTCCTCCAGCACCAGGGCCATGGCTCCCCGCGGGCAGTTCTCCACGCACAGCTCGCACCCCTTGCACTTCTCCGCATGGTAAACGCGAACGCCATCGGCGATCTCGACGGCGCCGAAGTTGCAGGTCTTGACGCAGGTACCGCAGATCTCGCATTTCTCAGTGTCGCGCGACACCGTGTAGCCGGAGGGCACGTACATGGTGACTTCCTGCCCGCCCTTTATCTGCTGCGCCAGGGCGGTGGCGCGCATGGAGACGCAGCACTTGGGGCAGCAGTTGCAGAGCACCCCCATGCTCCCCCCCGTGGCCACCTTGAAGAAGGCCTGGTTGATGTGGCCGCTCTTGCGGTGCCCGTCGATGATGTCCAGCGCCTCCTCCCTGGTGATGCGGCGCACGTTGAGCCTGTCGCAGTGCTCCATCCAGAAATCCACCACCGGCCGGCCCACCGCTATGCACGAGGCCAGGGGCTGGCAGGGGTCTTTCAACTCCTTCTTGCAGGGGCAGTCCATCACCGCGAGATGGGTGGGCTCCCGCAGGATGATCTTGTTGGCGTACTTGAAGGGGACGATGCGCTTGGTGGTGTCCGGCCCCAGCATCACCGTCTCATCCAGGTCGAGTATCTTGACGACGTCGCCGCGGGAGAGCACCTTGGCGTGGTAGCGGTCGAAGATGAACCTGGTGACGAAGTTCGTCGCCTCCATCTTGGAGAAGAGCGCCACGATCGCCTTGGTGGCATAGAGGGCCCCCCTCACGTAGATGTCGTAGAACAGGAAATAGAAATAGTAGTGAATGGCCCTGTCCACCCTCCAGCCGTGCAGTTTGAACACCTTTTTCGTCGATTCCTTCATGCCGCTTCCCCTCCTCTGCCATCGCGTCTGCGATGTGCTCCGCTCATGGCTGCCAGCGTTTGGCTATGCATTCAAGAGGCTGTCGCACAAACCCTGCGTCAGACATATCGCTCTCCACATATTCACCGAAATGGGCCATTATTGACGGTTCGCCCTCCATCATGAGGCCTATTTCGCCGCAATTTTGGGAGAGCGAGATTCGTACGAGGTTTTTGCAACAGGCTCTCCAACCGACTTGAATATCTTGTCAACTCGAGGAAGCCGGGTGCGGTCCTTCTCTTTCCCCCTTGACGTAACAGCCATAAAGTTATTATATGACTATGTCCAGTTTATGAACGCAGTCGGAATACAATTGATTCTACCAGCATCACCGATGCCTGTCACCGGGCAACGGAAGGAGGCCGGCGCTCATGTCCACCCAAGCCCGGAGAGCGCGCGAGAAGCAGCGGCGCAGAAACGACATCGTCGCGGCCGCGGAGGCGCTCTTCTCGGAGCGAGGTTTCAGGAACACCACCATGCAGGAGATCTCCGAGAAGGTGGAACTCTCCAAGGGGACCATCTACCTCTACTTCAAGAGCAAGGAAGAGCTGTATCTCTCGGTGTGCATCAAGGGCGTAGCCGGGTTCGGCGACGACCTGGAGGCCGCGGCGTCCAAAGCTAGAAGCCTCGAGGAGAGGGTCAAGACCGTTTATCTCGCCTATATCCGGCACTCCCTGGAGCAGCCGGACATCTTCCGCGTCTTGAGGGACACTTTTATCGAGCACGTGCGGCAGAACCTCCACGCGAGCACCATCGAGGAGATCAGCTCCTACATCAGGAGCTGGCTGGAATACGCGAGCGGGCTGGTGCAGGAAGGAATCGAGTCCGGGCTCTTCAGGCGGGACCTGGACGCCTACGGCTTCTGCCTTGCGGCGTGGAGGATGTCCACGGGATTGATCGAGCTCGCGCTGCTGGAAGAGCCGGGGGTGGTCGAGCATGCGGACCTGGACGTCATCTTCGAGCAGTCGATAGAATTGCTCGTCGCCGGTGCGAGATCGCCCGCCGGCTAGCATTTAACATACGCAAACGGGGGGGTTTGTATTGACAATAAATGACCCCGGTCATATTATAACTCCAGTCAAACCTTTCGCTTTCGTTCTTACTTGGTGGCTTTGTCGGAAAAAACGTATAGTATGTCCGTGCGTCCGTGCTTTGCGATTTGGGGGTGCGCATAATCTCTCTGGGATCAAACCGTGTAATACACCGGCAACGGATGATCCTTTAGCGACGTTCCAGACTACCGGCAAGTCAGGGAAAAGGAGGCAGGGATGAGGACCATTGACGATTTCACCCGTCCACTGGAATACATATCACCCATGGACGGGCTCCTGGGCTCCATCTTCCGCGAATGGGTGGAAAAGGATGTGATGCCCTACCGCCGGCAGTTCGACGAGGACTACATGGACCATCACCTGATCCACCCCCCCTTCAAGAAGCTGCTGGGCGAATACGGCCTGCAGCGCATGATCTTCCCCGAGGACCTGGGGGGATGGGGCATGGGAAGGTCCAACTACATGTGCGTGGCCGCCTACCGCATGTTCGAGGAGATAGCCCGCGCCGACTCCGGCATGGCCATGGCCTTCGGCGCCCTCTTCTGGCCCTTCCTCTTCATCGCCCTCGAACCGCACGAGAACCGCCGCCTGCTGGAGGAGTTCGCCCCCATGTTCACGGAGACCACCGAGCCGGTCTTCGCCGCCTTGTGCATGACCGAGCCGCAAGGGGGAGCCGATATCGAGAACGTGGAGATCGTCAAGGGGTCCACCATCCAGACCACCGCCGTACGGGACGGCGACGAGTGGGTGATAAACGGCCACAAGCTCTGGCCCTCCAACACCGGAGGGCTGGCCAAGCTCATGGCCGTGGTGTGCACCACCAACCCCGGCTCCGAGGACCCGCGGGACATCGCGGTCATCTTCGTCAAGGACGGCATGCCCGGGGTGACCCAGGGTCCCCCCTACGACAAGGCGGGCATGGCCGCGGACAGGAACTCCGACATCTGGTACGAGAACGTGCGCGTGCCCCTGTGGTACCGCGCCATCGGCCCCGGGGACGACGCCAAGTATTTCGGCGAGGTCATGGCCACCGGCAACATGGGCATCATCGCCTGGATATCCGGGACGATGATGAACGTCTACGAGCGGCTCGTCGAGTACGTGAACACGAAGCGCTACCGCGGCAGGCCCCTGAAGGAGGACGACGGCGTGGCCGGGCTGCTCGCCGACTTCGCCGCCAACATCGAGAACATCCGCATCGTGGGCTACCAGTGCGCCCGCATGTGCGACCGCCACGACATCTACGGCCCCATGTGGGACCCGGGCCTGGTGGCCAAGATGCGCGCTCAGCGCTACCTGTGCATGGACCGCTTCGTCGAGGTCACCGGCAAGGTGATGAACCTCATGGAGGCCTGCGGCGCGGACCGCGACTGGGACGTGGAAAAACACTGGCGGGACGTGAAGATGCTCCAGATGGTGGAGGGCTCGAAGCAGCTCTGCCAGATCGAGGTAGCCCGCTGGTTCTACGAGTGCGAGACCCTCTGAGGCCTCCGCCATGCATGCGTCAGGCACGACGAGATCGATCGGGGGTTTACGATGAACGGATTGGATTTCTTTCCCTATCCCAAGAACAGGCTGCAGAAGGCCGACCTCGACCTGGCAGCGAGCCTGCGGGGCATGGTCGAAAAGCAGGTCATGGACAAGCGCCTGGAGCTCAAAGAGGACTACGGGCGGCTGCTCGCGCCCTCGCTGGACAAGCTCATGGTCGAGGTGGGGCTGCAGAAGATGTTCTGGCCGGAGAAGTACGGGGGCGAGGAGCATAACCGGCCCGGCGCCTCCTACACCGTGGCCGCGGCCCTGGAGCAGATCGGCCGGGCCGACACCGGCCTGGCCTTCCTCGCCGCCCACAGCCTGGCCCTCCAGGCCGCCCTGGCCCTGGAGGGCGACTATCGTGAAGAGCAGTGCGCGGCCGTGGCCCCCCTCTTCTGCCGGGGAGACAAGCCCCTCATCGTGTCCTTCATCCTCCCCGCCTTCGCGGAGGAGGAGGGAGCGCGGGAGTGGAGGGGCAAGGGCCTCCAGGTGAAGGCGAGGGGCGGCGCGGACGGATGGACCCTGAACGGGAAGAAGGTGCGCCCCACCTGCTCCGGCGCGGACGCGGGCCTCTTCGGGGTGGCGTGCGCGGTGGAGGGCGAGGACGAGCCCGCGTTCATCCTGGTGCCCGGGGATACCCCCGGGATCACCCGCGGCAAGGAGTTTATAAAGACCGGCCTGGCGGCCAGCCGCAACGCCGACCTCGACTTCGCCGGGGCCGAGGTGCCGTCCGTGAACTGCGCCTGGCGAGGCGACGGGGGTTTTTTCCGCCTCCTCTCCTGGTATTACCTGGGGCTGGCTGCCGCGGGCTCGGGGGCGCTCCTCGCCACTTACGAGATCATCAGGGAATGGGGCGACAACCGCGTGATCAAGGGTCGCGGACACGTCTTCAAGGACAACCCCCTCACCGCGGCGCTCATGGGCGAGATCGCCAAGGAGGTCTCCATCTCCCGGCTGCTTGCCTACGACCTGGCGGGGATGCTGGCCGAGCCCGAGGCCTACGGCGGAGACGGCTCCCAGGCGCTGTACACCTCCGCCCTCATGCTGACCCACCACGTCTACGCCTCGGCCGAGTATGCCATCAACCGCACCATGGAGCTCATGGCCTCGGCCGGCTATGCCAAAGAATGGCAACTGGAGCGCTACTGGCGGGACGTGAAGACGGTACAATGCTACCTGGGCGCTTACGAGCTGGCCAAGCACGACTTCGCGCGCTGGTATTTTCAGACCAAGGACCTGTAGGGCGGGCGCCGGCCATGAGGACCTTCTACGGCATGGAGACAGCCGGTACGTTCCCGGAACGCGAGACCCACCGAGGTGAGGAAGATGACCACTGAGACCGAGATCAGGACCGTGATCGAGACCAAGGGGCTCATCGACGCCGCCGACCGCATCCTGCGCGAGCTCATCCGCACCCCCAAGTTCAAGGAGGGCATGGTCATCCTCCTGAACTCCATCGACCCGCCGTCCGCCAGGAGGCTGGTGCGTACCCTCTTCTGGCAGGACCCCGGGCTGCTCATGTCCATCATGGGCAGCCTGCCGGCCATCATCAACGTGGGGAGCGAAGCGCTGGCGGAGGTGGCGGACCAGATGGGCAATATGCCCCCCCTGCTGCTGCAGGACTTCCTGAACCGCATCTTCGCAGGTGTCGACGGGGCCGCCGTGGGCGAGGCGGCCGGCGGCCTGACCGGCATGGTGCTCTCCCTGGGCCTGTCCGACAAGGACGGCGGCCTCGCCAAGAGCTTGTCAAAACTCGGGAAGGATTTCGGCCGCGCCTATGCTTCGGCCGCGGGCCCGGCGCCGCTGACCGGCCGCCTGGAGTCCTGGATGGCCGGGATAGCCGCCAACGCGAAGGACGGGGAGTCCGCGACCCATGCCTTCATCCAGGCCGCGGGCAAGGCGATACGCGACAACCCCGACTTCGTGGAACACGTCCTCAAGCCCCTGCTCGAGCCGGCGCTGACGGTCCCCGCCGGGAAGGGCGCGGCGGCGAAGAAGCCGGCGGCGAAGAGCGCGTCAGCGGCGAAGAAGCCGGCCAGACCCAAGCCGGCGGCGAAAGATTGAGGGGGGTGGAGAGCATGGAGAAAGATATGGTGAACCCCGGGCTTTCCGAGCGCATCCTGCGGGAGGTTATCGCGACCCCCGCCCTGAAGGAGCTGATCCTCCTCCAGATGAAAGACATCAAGGCGGAGACCGCGCCGGGCGTGGTGAAGACGTTCCTGTGGGGAGACCCCGGCATATCCATGAGCCTCTTCGGCGCCCTCCCGGACGCCGTCAACTGGCTGCTGGAGCTGCTGCTGGAGCTGGGCAGGCAGCTCAACGGCCTGCCGGAGCCTCTGCTCAAGGACATCCTGGGCCAGATGGGCAGCGGAATCGGCACCGAGCGCTTGAAGCGGTTGCCGGAGGTCTACGGCCAACTCGCCAGGCGCCTCCTCATCGGCGAGGGCAAGGCCCCGGAGGAGGCCCGCGCCGCGGTGATAGCGGCGTTGAACGCCGCCCTGGCCGGCCTCGACCGCGCCACCGCCAGGCTGGAGGAAAACCGGACGGAGATAGCCCGCTCCCTGGCCCAGGGGATAAAGGAGATCGACATGGCCCCCCTGGCCAGGTCGCTGCGGCGCGTCGGGCTGCTGGCCCTCGCGGCCGCCCGGCCCCCGAGGGAGAAGGGCGGCGGCAAGGCCCCCAAGGCGGCGCTGGCGGTAGCCGGGGGCATCGCGGGTCTCGTGGCATTGCGCGTGGTGGTAAAGCGCGTACGAAGTTGAACGGAGCGGTGTGCGGGGCCGGGATCCGGCTGAAGATGAGCCGATGGGCATGCGGCGCAAGCCAGAATCTACTGGGGTTAGAGCTAGGAGAGAGGTGATGCAGATGGTTGCGCAGGGGGAAGCCGCTCCACTCACGGCGGAGCAGATGAGGGAAACGGTATCGCGCCTATTACAGGGGGTCAACAGCAGCGACCCGAAGGACCTGGCAAGGGAGCTGTTCCGCTATGACGGCGACTTCACGGCCGCGGTCATCGACGCCGTCCCGCGACTGGTGAGCGCGGCGGCGGAGGCGGTGAAGGCCTTCGCGGAATCACTCGAAGGCATGCCGACGGATGAGAGCGTGGAGTTGGTGTCGCGTTCTTACGCCCGGGTGGACGGCCGGGAGATCGGCGAAGCCCTGAACGCCCTTTCCCGCCTGGTCATCAAGCTGCACGAGCAGAACCCCGAGCTTTTTCCGGCGAACAGGGCGGGGGTCGTGGCCGATTTCATGCAGGCGACCGACTTTGGCAAACTCCGCAAGGCATTGACCTACCGGGCCGGGGAGCAGTTGGAGCTCCTGCGCCGGGAGGTCGAGATCATGGGGGGCAACCCGTTGGCCCTGATCAATCTGTTCAGCGTCGTGGCACCGGTGATCAACGACTCTATCGTGGTGATGACCACCCTCCTCGACATACTGGCCCTGCCCCCAGAGGCCATGGCCTACGCGTTGTGCAAGATCCTCGAGGACATCGATTGGGAGGCGTTCACCAGCGTGATCAACGGGACGGCCGCGCTGGTCGTCAGCCTGCACCGCGGCAATCTCGTCCTGGGAGACGGCAGCCTCTTCACGCGGGGGCCGTTGACGCGCATCGGTTCGGACTTCGTACGGGGGTTGGACGGACAGGCCATCGCCGAGGCCATCGCCGCGGTAGGGGAGGAGGGCGAGGCGTTGATCACCTCTTTCGCGGGCCAGGTCCTGGATGACCAGGACCTGGTGGTGTCGCTGGCCGAGGCCGCGATCGCGCTGGCGAACTCCTCCTTCAAGGCCGCCGCGGCGGTCATGGAGAAGGCCTCCAGCCTGCCCCCCGAGACCATGGCGCGCGTAGCCGGGGTGTTGGAGCAGGGCCTCGAGACCGCGGAGCTGGGAAGGGCGCTCGATTCGTTCGTCTCCCTGGGGCGCACGCTCCGCGCCGAAGACCCGGGGGTTTTCTCCAGGCTGGCGAAAGACGCCTTCTCCGCCTTGCCCTCGGAGGTCACCGCGCTTATGAGCCCCCGGGGGCTGGGGTCCGCGGCGAACCAGGCCGTCGCCGCCTATAACGAGTGGAGCGGGAGAAATCCCGGCCAGGTCGCGGCGCGCCTCGACGAGTTCCTGGGCGCCATGGACACGCGAGAGCTGGAGCGTGCCGCCAGGACGACGGGCGCCCAACTGATAGAGGCACTGACCCGCCACCCCGAGGTGTTGAAGATGCTCGCGAAGACCGCCCTCTCCACCATCTACAGCGGTGCCAGGGGGTACGTAGCGGGCTTGAGAGGCCGCCGCAAGAAACGAGGAGGTGGCTGAGATGGTCACGGCCTTCACCCTGGAAAAGGAAAAAGCGCTGTACAACGACTACGTCAAGACATGGAAGG
>CAZQFX010000087.1:0-11976 GCA_964592775.1 uncultured Actinomycetota bacterium | reverse complement strand
CTGATGATCCTGCCCAGCGACTCCGGGCACCCGGGCTTGGCCAAAAAGATCCCCTCATCCTCGAGGTCAGCGATGCTCCCGATGTCGCTCGCCACAACCGGTTTCCCAAATGACCGGGCCATGACCACGGCGCCGCTTGCCGAGTCCAGCCTCTTGAACGGAAAGACGATGAGGTCCGCTTCCATGATGTATCTGTGCAGCTCGTTGAAGGGCAGGTAGCGGAGGTCGGTCTTGATGTTCCTTTCTATCCCCCGTTTCAGGATGATGCGCTCGTACTTGTCCCATTCCTCCCATGGCTGCCCGGCGATAAGAAAAAAGGAGTCGGGGTTCCTCTGCAGGACCTCCGGGACCGCGTTGAGCAGTATGTCCAGGCCCTTATAATCCCTTATATTCCCGAAGAAGAGGACCAGCCTGCAGTCTTTTTCAAGCCCCAGTTCCTCCCGCAGGGAGGTCTCGCACGACCCGGTCGAGCCGTTCTGCACCGAGGAGAAGGGGATGTGCGGGATGACGTGTACCGGCCTTCTCTCGCCGCCCATCTGATCTATGACCTTATCGCGATTGGAATTATTGTGCACGATGATCTCGTCACCCAGGCGAATGATCGCTCTGTTCAGCAGCTTGAACACCGGGTTCTCTTCATGGGGTTCCGCGTTATGGACGGTGATTATTATTCTTCGTCTCCTTATCCTGGAGACCACTAGAATCGTGAAGTAAACGGGGGCGAGCACTGAAGTCCACCACTGAGCATGTACTGCCTTGCCGCGCAGAGAGAGGCCGGCCCTTATCCAGCTCAGCGGGTTCAGGGAGTTGATGGCTTTTCTGTGGATGAAATCGATATCATCGAGGATGATGGGATAAAGGTCCTCTTCGCTGGTGCCCCCCGGGTACAGGCTCTCCATGTAGAGCTTGCTGAAATCAAGGAATTCCAGGTTGACGTAGAAGCTCAGGTGACTTACCAGTTCAGCGCAGTAGGGGCTGATCCCCTTTAGGGGGGGCAGGGTTCCGATCATCGATACCTCGATCTCCCGGCCTTGCGGCCTCGCTGTTACCGTCAACCCTCCGGCCATCCCTATGTCGCTCCCCTGTTCCGCATCCACGCACTCCCGTTCGTCGTTTTCGATTATAACCGAGATAAGCCATGCGGGTATCGGAGGGCGCGGTCAGCGCGTATTTTCTGCCTGCAGCCGGTAGAGTACAACCCTTTCGTCATGGCGTACTCTTCTCTCCGGCCTCCCGTCGAAGGTCTTTTCCAGGCTCTCCTCCCGGAAGCGGTATGCCCCGACTTTCTCCGCCTGCAGGGACCCTGCCAGCGCCGGCAGCTCCCCGGACTGGCCTGGACGCCACAACAGGTAGACAGCCTCCTCCGCGAAGCCGAGGTCCTCGAGGAGGAGCAGGAATTCGTCTTCCCCCAGGACGGCATTGTCCTTAAGCCAGGCGTTCTCCACCCCGTGCATGCACCTCAGCGGGGAACCGAAGAGATCCCCGAGATGGTAGTCCATGATCACGACGCCATCGTCGCCCACGTCGGCGGCGGTCTTCTCGCACATCTCCACCTGGTTGCCGCTCTCGTCCAGCCCGAAGACCGGCAACGAGGCGTTGACGGAGAAAACGATCAGGTAAAGCAGGGCGGCCAGTGCCAGGGCCTTGGATGCACGGGCGAACCAGGCTGTGCTCCCGCGCGCCCTGAGAAGTTCCGCGCTGCCGATTAGCACTTTGAGAGCATACGCTATGGCCAACACCGCCATGGGGAAGACTACGGGCAAGAGCCTGCGCATGGCCAGGATGTGCATGGGCATTGCCCTCATATCCCAGGCATAGAGCAGGGTGAAGGCGAGGCCCGTCAGGCCAAGGGCATATTCCCCGAAATCCCGATGCCTCGTGAACCAGGCGCCGTAGCCCGCGAACACGGCGAGCAGGCCTGCGAACGACAGGTACCACCCCCACCTGACCAGGTTCTCGTTGATATAGTTAGGCCCCCTGGCTTCCTTGATGAACCCGTAGCTGACCACCGGCCCCTCTCCCAGCGGTCTTATGAAGTAGAGATAGGCGAATGCTGCCGCGAGGATCAGCCACAGCGCCGGTATCCATAGGGCGCGGGCTTCCGCCGCCTTGCGCGCGTATGGCCGCAGCCTGTCTGCGAATACAAAGGCTGCGGCCGCCGCCGCGGCGATGAGGATGGCGAGGAGGAAGAACCTCGGGTCGAGCGGCCCGAAGAAGCTTGTCCATATCGAGCGAAAGTAGGTCTTCGAGAAGAGAAGGCCGGCGAGGACGGCGACCATGGCGCCCGCCGAAAGAAGCGCCAAGAACCAATAGTCATCGCTGCTGGTGGTTCCGTACAGCCTCCTGGCCAGGTAACAGAGGACGACCGGCACCATCAGGAAGACGAAGTCTATACGGCAGAGGAAGCCGAAGGTATAGTAGGCGGCCGCGAGGACGGCGAGCCCCCTTCCGCCACCCGACCCCCCCGCCCGCAGGTAGGCCAGGAGGCAGACGGACCCAGCGAGGAAGAGGTACAGGTTCATCATCTCCGATGTGGTGTAACGCGAAAAGTAAAGCATCAACGGGGAGAGGGCGAAGAGCGCCGCCGCGGCGATGGCCCACCTCCACCCGAGCAGGCGGCAAGCCAGGACGAAGAAACCCCATAGCGCCAGCACGGTGGCGGCGGTTATCGCCCAATATTGCGCGGATACGCCCAGGAAGGAGGCGAACACCGCCACGAGGGAGGGCCAGAGAAAATAGAACCAGGGCCGGGTCGTGCCGCTCTCGAAATCGTCTATGATGAAGAACTGGTTCTCGAAGTACACGTCGGGGGAAGCCCTGTTCGACTCCCTGTAATAGAGCAGGTCGCGGCGCTCCTCGTCCACGCGCGAGGCGACCTCGTTGTGCACGGATAGCCCGCCCCCCTCCTCCACGTGGGTCGCGATATTGGCGTACACGCCCACGTCCGACCACCCGAAGACGATGCTCCAGGGCGGCGCAAAGAGCACGATGGCGATGGCCGCTATCGCCAGCGCGAGTGCCACATCCTTCAGCCCGAGTCCCCTTATCCACAGGACGCGGCGCCGTGCGGCCAGGGCCAGCGCGACGGAGGTCGTGCCAACCGCGAGGAGCAGGGCGGTAAGGCTGTAAGCACCGAGAAGGGCGAGGACGAGCGCCCACAGGGAGATTATGCCGGTACCCAGGGCGAAAAGCAGAAACAGGCGCTCCCGCTTCTTCAGCGTTTCGTCTCCGGCTTCTATCAGCGAGACGCCGAGCCAGCCGGGCACGAAGACGCATGCGATAAGGGCCGCGGCGCGAAGGACGATCAAGCCCCGTCCCCTTCCCCGCGCAGCCCCCTCAACCAGCCGATGAGCAGAGAGAGCAGGAACCTCGCCGCCAGCCCGGCCGCCACGAGGGGCAGGAGCGCCAGCCTCTTCCAGCCGCGGTAACGCTTGCGGAAGAAGACGAACATGCTGCGGTGGTGCTGGTAGAGCATGCGCAGCGATTGCTGGGAGCTGGTCCTGCCGATGTGATGGACGAGGCGCATGGCGGGGTCGTACACCACGCGGTACCCAGCCTCCCGCAGGCGCCAGCAGATATCCACGTCCTCCACGTACATGAAGTAGGCCTCGTCGAAGCTCCCCACCCGGGCCGCCGCCTCCCGCCGCAGCAGCATCGCCGCGCCGGAGACCCAGTCGACGTCGGTGGGCCGGTCCCGGCCCAGGTCCTTCATCTGGTAGGACCTGGTAAGAGGATTCCCCGGCCAGACGTCCCCCAGAAAGCCGTGCACCAGATTCTCGAGCATGGATGGGAAGCGCCGGCAGGACATCTGCGCGCTGCCGTCGCTGTTCAGGAGCATGGGGCCGAGAGCCCCGATGGCGGGGTCGGCGTCCAGGCGGTCCAGCACCGCCCGCATCCCGCCTTCCAGCTTGCCGCCCTCTCCTCCGGGGATCACGGCGTCCGGGGCCCCGGCGTCCGGACCTTCATCCTTCCGTCCACGGGTGACCTCATCGTTTCCCGGCAGGAACTCGATGTCGCTGTTGAGGATGAAGACGTAGGGCGCCGCGGTGGAGGCGATGCCGCGGTTGCAGGCCGAGGCATAGCCGGGGTTGCCGGGGTTCTCCACCAGCCGCGCCCAGGGGAACTCGCCCCTCACCATCTCCACGCTGCCGTCCGTGGAGCCGTTGTCCACGACCAGCGTCTCCATTTCTCCGAGGGTATCGCGCGCGGAGGCCAGGCACTTGCGCAGGTCCGCCGCGGTGTTGTGGTTGACGATCACCAGCGCCGCCCTCACCGGCTTTTCCTCCTCGCCAGGCCGGCCAGGTAGCCCGCCATCTTGGCGAGGTCGATGGCCGGCACGAGCAGCGCCACGCAGGGGACCGCCGCCGCCTTCTCGCGGAATCGGCGCCCTTCCATGTAGGCGGGGATGCGCAGCCAGCGGCGCCCGGCATAGAACACCGCGGCCGCCGCTGTCGGCGCGGCCAGGCGCCTGCCCCTCGGAGACGCGATACAGAAAGCCAGCCACCCGTAGGTGGCGAAACGGATGAGGTGGCGCCGGGGATACATGCCCGCTTCCCCGTCCCCGCGGGCATAGCGGAAGTACTGCTTCAACACCGAGCCCGGATTCCGCCTCATCCTCCAGTAGACCAGGGCGTCCCTGGCCAGGGCGTGGCGGAATCCCATCTTCTTCCAGGCATGGTTGAAGTACATGTCCTCGCCGATCTCCAGCCACTCGGGATAACCGCCTGCCGCTTCCCATACGCGGCGCCTGAAGGCCAGCGAGCGCGAGGAGGGCAGGAAGCGGGCCTCGCGCACCTCCCATGCCAGGGGAAGGGTGGCACAGGCGGAGACCTCCTCGAAAAACCCCGCGGTGAGCGGCTGGTAGAAGCCGGCCGCCAGGTCCGTTCCCGGGTCGGCCTCCAGGGGGGCGGCGATCTTTTCCAGCCAGTAGGGGCCGAGGACGCAGCCCGCGTCGGTCACGGCGATGACGTCGTATGACGCCAGGCTGATGGCCGTGTTCCTGCCCCTGGCGATGTTGCATCCCTCGCATACCTCGATGCGCGCGGGAAAGGGCGCCCTCTCCGCCAGCGACCACAACTGCTCCACCGTGCCGTCGCTGGAGCCGCCGTCCACCACGACCACCTCGTCGGGCAGGCGCGACTGGCCGAGGATGCTCGTCCACCACTCCGCGAGGTTGCCCGCCTCGTCGCGCACCGTGGCCACCAGGGAGATGCCGCCCTTCCCCGCCAGGCCCTGGATGGTGGCCGTATGCGCCGATTTCCCGCCGCCGGCGTCTCTATACCCGGGCAATTTCAGCCTCCCTCCAGCACGCGGCCGTATACCTCCAGCACCTCTCCGGCCGCCTTCTCCCAGGTGAACAAACCGGCCCTCTCCCGGCCCCTGTCCACCAAGCGGGAACGCAGGGCGGGATCTGAGAGGAGGGCCTCCACCCCGGCGGCGATCTCCTCCGCCTCCAGGGGGTCCTCCAGCAGCAGGGCGGCGTCCCCGACCACCTCGGGCAGGGAGGCCCGGCTGGAGGTGATCACCGGCACGCCGCAGGCCATGGCCTCCAGGGGCGGCAGCCCGAAGCCCTCGTAGATGGAGGGGAAGACCAGCATTTCGGCCCCGGCGAGGAGGCATCTCAGGCGCTCCTCGGGCACGTATCCGGTGAACGCCACCTTGTCCTCAAGGCCCAGGTCGATCACGCGCTGCATCAGCTTGCGGTGCTCGGTGTTGTTCAGCCTGCCCAACCCTCCCCCGCCGATCACCGCAAGCCCGTGCTCCAGGCCCCTCCCGCGCAGAAGCGAGTACGCCTCGAGCAGGGTGGCCAGGTTCTTGCGCGGGTGCAGGTTGCCGATGTAGGCGAGGTAGGGAGGCGTGAGGCAGTAGGCGCGCAGGGCGGTCTCCATCTCCTCCTCTCCCGGCTCGCTCAGGAAAACGGGATCCAGGCCGGGATAGACCACCCTGACCTTCCCGGGGGAGACACCATATACCTCCTGCAGTTCCCCGGCGGTGAAACGCGAATCCGCGAGCACCATGCGCGATCTCTCGAGCAATCCCGGGAGGGAGGAGATGAAGCGCCTGATGCCCTTGCTCTGCATCTCGGGGAAGCGCACGAAGTTGATGTCGTGCACGGTGGATACCAGGCGCGCGCGCCTGAGGGCGGGCGCCTGATAGTTGGTGGCATGGAAGATATCGAACTCCCCCAGCAGCGATTCCGCCGGGAGGAGCGAGGTCCTCTTCCACCACGTGTAATAGAGGAAATTCGCGGGCAGGTTGTACCCCTTCACATCCACGCCCTCCAAGGGGGGTGCGGCACGCCTCAGGCGGTGCCCGCCCCGCAGCGATATGGCGAAGAGGCGGAGCTGGAGATCCGGCCTGGAGCGCGCGATATGGGCGGCCAGGTTCTCGGCGTAATGCCCTATGCCCGTCTTCTCCAGGAGAAACGGAGTGCCGTCGAAAACGACCTTCATGTCCTGCCCGCCGTACGCCATTCTTCCATCATGGGCTCGCCGTGTTCCACTGTCCCCAGTTGATGAGGATTATCCCCGCCACTATCGCCGCCACCCCCACCCAGTTCAGCGCCAGGACCTCGCGGTTCTCGAACAGCTTGTCGTAGAACATGACCACGATATAGGTGAGGCTGACGAAGGGGTACGCGACCCCCAGCGGCACGTCGGTGAGCACGATCAACCAGAAGAGCGCCGAGGTCATGAAGAGGGCCAGCCCCAGGAGCACCTGCCAGGTGGTAGCGATCTCCTTGATGAAGGTCGCCGGTTTTTTTAGAAGCTCTCCGGCTCCCATGCCCGTCTTGTCCTTGACGTCGGTCATGCCTCGGCGCAGGCAGATCTGGCCGCTGATGGCCAGCCCGACGCTGACGATTATCAGGACATATGATATCGGCTTCACGGCAGCTTGCATCTCTCCTCCTTAACCTCGCCGTTCCCATCGGACGCCTTTGCTCCGTCACCTCCGGCGGAGCGGGCGCGTTTCCTGCGTATTATACCAGCCTCCCGTGTCAGGCAAACGGTCGGCTCAGACCGCCTCGGTGAAGAAGGCGGGGGCCTCGATGGGCAGCGGCGGGACCTCGCCGTATGCGGAGAACGAAAAGACCAGGCGGGTCGCGCCGCTCGCGCCGTTTTCCACGGAAACCTCCTGTTCTATGACCACCCGCCGCGGCAGGCCGTCCGCCTCCCTGATCCACGCGTCCACCAGCAGTTCTCCCAGGACTTCACCCATGTCGATGCCCTGGAACCGTTCGGCGAGAGAAGGGTCTTCCTGCAGGCGGAGACCGATCAACTCCTGTCCGCTCGCGCTGTAACGCACGTGGGCGCAGCGTTCTCCAGCGAGGTCTTCGTACCCCAGCCATTCCGGTTCCGTGGCCACGCCGACGAGTTCGGATATCGATGCGGCATAATCGAAATAGCGGTTCTGGCCCGGCTGTGGGGTGTAGCGCACCCACCCCAGCACTCCCAACTCGGCCGTAAGGCGTTCGCCCTTGACGTAGGCCGTCTTCCCCCCGTCGACGGTCAGGTACGAGAAGGTGTTTTCCCGTTGCTCCGGCTGTGTGCTGCCGCTCACCGTCTCGCTGTACTCGTAGGCCTCACGGTCGGGGAGGATGATGTCGCCCTCCACGCGCAGCTTCTGCTCGAACTCGCCCTGGGACGTGCCCAGCCGGAATTCCTTTTCCTGCAGGAAATGCAGGTAACCTCCCCCCTGCGCGTATTCGTTCACCGCCCGGCCGCAGCGCCCGAGCCATGCCGCCGCGTCCTCGGAGCTTTCGCAACCCGCCGCGAACGGCGCCATGGACAGGAAAAGGATGGCCGAAGCAAATAACCGTATCTTCGCCTTCAAAACAACCTCTCTCGGTCGCGGGAAGCCCCCCGTGCCGCTCGCTGGCTCTACCGGCTCGAATCCGATTTTACGCGCTTTAGACGCCACTGACGTATCGCGTGTTCATAACCAGGGTATACCCATCCGGGGCAGCAGGCGAGCCTCGTGTCCCGGTGATGCCCGCCTTGCGCGCCGACCTTATCCTTCATCCACCCCTTACCTTGAGCCTTATTCCTGGTTCTTCTCCCAGAAGTGCGGGTAGGGAGGCTGTCGCACGAACCCCGCGTCAGACATATCGCTCTCCACATATTCGCCGAAATGGCCCGTTATTGACGGTTCGCCCTCCATCATGATGCCTACTTTGCCGCAATTCTGGCAGAGCGGGATTCGTACGAGGTTTATGCAACAGGCTAATTAGCCGACAATTTGAAATCTTATATATGAAGGCTGTATCCTTGCAGGAGAAATCCCGGAGGGAAGGATGGGTGATACCATATGAGGATAGCGGTGATCGGTACCGGATACGTCGGGCTCGTGACCGGGGCCTGTCTGGCCGACCTGGGCCATACCGTGGTCGGGGTGGACAAGGAGAAGCAAAAGATCGCGCTCCTGAACCGCGGCAAGGTGACCATATACGAGATCGGCCTCCCCGAACTGCTCTCGCGCAACCTAGGCCGCAATCTCGGCTTCACCACCGACACCGATGAGGCGGTGGGCGCAGCGGAGATCGTCTTCATCACCGTGGGAACGCCCCAAGGTGACGAGGGCGAGGCGGACATGTCCTTCGTGGTGGAGGCCGTTTCGGAGATAGCCGCCGCCATCAAGGGCTACAAGATAATCGTCAACAAGAGCACCATGCCCGTGGGCTCGACCCGCCTGGTGGAACGGGTCATCAAGGAGAAGGCCGGCGGCGAGGAATTCGACGTCATCTCCAACCCGGAGTTCCTGCGCGAGGGCACGGCGGTGCGCGATTTCATGAATCCCGACCGCATCGTCATCGGCACGGAGAGCCAGAAGGCGGCGGGCATCATGGCCGAGCTCTACCGGCCCCTGAAGGCCCCCCTCTTCATCACCGATCCCGCCAGCGCCGAGATGATCAAGTACGCCTCCAACGCCTTCCTGGCCACCAAGATCTCCTTCATCAACGCCATCGCCAACATCTGCGAGGCGGTGGACGCGGACGTCAAGGAAGTGGCCATGGGCATGGGGTACGACCACCGTATCGGCTTCGAGTTCCTGCGCTCCGGACCGGGCTTCGGCGGCTCCTGCTTCCCCAAGGACTGCCAGGCCCTCATCGAGATCGCCCGCGGCTCCGGCTACCATTTCTACCTCCTGGAGGGCGTCATGCAGGTCAACCGCGAGCAGATGGAGCTCATGGCGAAGAAGGTGGAGAAGCGCCTGGGAGGCCTCGCTGGGAAGAGCGTCGCTGCCTGGGGCCTGGCCTTCAAGCCCAATACCGACGACGTGAGGGATTCTCCCGCCCTGGAGATCCTGCGCCTATTGCGGGATGGCGGGGCGGAGGTGCGCGCGTACGACCCCCGGGCCGTGGAGAACGCCCGCGCCGTGATGCCGGACCTCGCATACGCGGAGGGCGCTCTCGACGCCGTCAAGGATGCCGACCTCCTGCTCATCCTCACCGACTGGGACGAGTTCAAGCTGCAGGATTTCCGAAAGGTCGCTGAGCACATGAGGAGCCCCGTGATACTGGACACCAGAAACTGCCTAGAGCCCCTGGCCATGCGCCGCCTCGGCTTCAACTACGAAGGCGTCGGGCGTTAGCCCTGGATGAGGGGTAACGGTCTTCGCTTCGCAATATATTCCGGCCCGGGGCCTCCAGGTAACGGTCTCGCTTGGCTGCGCATACTATCTTTCATTTATGAAAAAGCCGCATCATGCGCGCTCGCTGCGACCGACCTGGTAGTTCCCCGGGCTGGCGTCGGTCAAGCAGACGGGAGGCTTTTGCATTCCCAATTACCTCCCACCCAACCCCCCCGAGACCAGCCGAATGTTAAGGGCTGGGCACTTCCTTCCGAAACCAATATAAGCAACGATAGAGAGAGGACGCGAAAATGCTTGACGTAAGCGCCTGCCCGCAATGCGGCGTGCCCTCGTCCTTCAACGCGGGGCAATCGTGGCTCGACAACGGGGACATCGTGCAGAGGTCGAACGAGACCGCCCGCATGATCTTCCTGGAATGCGAGAACCTGGACCCCCTTTTCGCCAACATGGGCGACATCGTCGGCTTTCCCGTCGAAGAGCTGATCCAGAACATCACCGCGCGCGGGTCGGCCGTTTACATGGAGAGGCTGATACCGGACGAACTCAAGGAGTTGATCCGCTCCAGGGATATAGATTTCGGCTTCCTGATAAAGGCGGTGATCCAATACTGTCACGTGCTGGGCTTCGGCAAGTACCAGTTCGTAGGCCTGCGCTACGAGGGAGACTCGGGTGACTACTACAGGCAACGCGTGCTCAAGCCCTTCTCCGTGCCCATGGCCGCCGGATGCCTCACGGGAGTGATCGCCGGCCGCGGTCGGCGGGGAGCACTCTGTGAACTGCAGGGAGATCACCAGGGGACTTTACGAGTTCACCACCAGCTGGACGGAATATCTCGATATCGTCAAGGAGAAACTCGCATTGAGGGCATACAGGCACCGTCCGGGCAACGTGGGGTTCGAGTGCTGTGCCGGCTGCGGCAGCCCGGTGGCCCTCTCCGGATTCCGCTGGCGGTTGGACGACGGGGTAATCGAGAACCTGCAGACGGGAAGGCGCATGGCAATGGTGGGAGCCGATCTGCTGGACAGCGTGTTCGACGCTCTCGAGAGCGAGCTGGGCGAGACCATACCCGCCGTGGTCATCGAGGCGCAGCGGCGGTTCACCAAGACCGGTTTCTGCTCCATCGAACAGGTGCAGAACGAGGAGGAGTTCCGCGCCCAGCTGGCCCTGCGCGGGCTGGGGAACCTGCGCATGATCAGGATGGGGACGCGGGGGCTGCGCCTGCGTATCGAAAACGCCGCCGCCTGGCTCATGGTCGCCGACATGGCCCAGGGTCTCTTCGAGCTCGCCCTCGACGTGGACTCGCAGGTTGAATGGGAACTCTCGAGGGACGGGGAACTGTTCGTGGAGGTCAGACCGGCGCAGAGAAAGAGGGTTTTACCGCAATCGCTGCAGGGGATGGTGGGATAGAGGACCGCTGCCAGCATGAGTTCGATGCGCGATCACCCCAGGGCGTCCCCGTAGGCCTCCAGGGTCAGCTCGACCGTCCGTTTCCATGGATACTCGGCGGCTCTCTGCCTGCCCCTTTCCCCCAGCTCGGCCCGCAGGCCTTCGTCATCGATGAGGCGCCGCATGGCCTTTCTCAGCTCCATGGGGTCGTTGGGGTCCACCAGCAGCGCCACCCCTTCGCCCACCTCTCGCAGGGAGGAACTGTCGGAGGTGACCACCGCGAGCCCGCGCGACATCGCCTCCAGCACCGGCAGGCCGAACCCCTCGTATATGGACGGATAGACGAAGATGCTCGCTGCGCGGTAAATGGCCTGCAGCTCCGCCTGGGGCAGGTAACCGAGCCATCGAACTCCCGACTGAGACAATATGCGTGCGAGTTCGCGCCGCCCCATCCACCCCGCCGCTCCCACCAAAACCAGCTCTCCGCCTCTCGCCTTCTCCTCCTCGCTGAAAGCCGCGTAAGCCCGCGCCAGCCGCGACAGGTTCTTGCGCGGCTCGACCGTGCCCACGAACAGGATGAAGCCGGGGGAGAGGCCGTGCTTCTCCAGAATCCGCTCCACCTCTCCCTCTCCGGGGTCAGCGGGCGCGTCCACGCCCAGGGGCACCACCCTCACCCTGGGGTCGCTCCCGCCCATGAGCGAGCGCAGGTCGTCGCGGGTGCTGCGCGAGTCGGCCATGATGACGCGGGCATGGCGCAGGATCAGCCTCAGCCCCATGCGGTGGAACGTCCTCCACCTGCTCGGGAACGCCCCCGGGTACTTAACGATGCACAGGTCGTGCACGGTGGCGACCAGGGGCGCATGCGAGGGCGGGAAGACAAGTGACGGCGCGTGCACGAGGTCCAGCTCTCCCAGGTAGCGTTCGAGGCGCGGGCGGCCCAGCGTGTGCCAGGCGATGCCCGTAACGTCGCGGCGCGCTTCGAGGCGCACCTCCTCGATC
>CAZQFX010000086.1:0-12431 GCA_964592775.1 uncultured Actinomycetota bacterium | reverse complement strand
ATCCCCGCGTAGAGGTAACAGACCGGCTCGCGTGAAGGCCCGAGCCAGGCGGCTTCCTGGGAGTTGGAGAGGATCACGCGCATGGGCTTCTCCTCCACCTCGAACTCGAGGTGGCCCCAGCCGCCCTCGTCGGTGATGAGGCGGGAGACCATGCCCATGACCATGACGAAGAAGCGGGCCAGCAACGGATCCGAGCGCATGTCGTCCACGATGGTGCTGTTCCTGATCAGGGGCACCAGCACCCCGGGGGCCCACTGCCCGCTATCAAGCGCGGTGGACACCTCCCACCGGCACAGGTTATGCCCCAACTCGTACAGCGCCTCGTTCTTCTCCTCCTGCGGCAGCCTCTTCTCCAGCACCTCGTGCATCTGCTCGATGACCTTCGAGCCGAAGAGCATCTCCTCGACGCCGCCTATGCCGATGCGTCCACGCTCCAGGTCCACGTAGTGCATCTCGAACGCGGTATGACCCGCGAACGCCTTGAAGAGGACCATGAGCCTCTTGGAGACTAACGGTATCCGGGAGAGCGGCCTCAGGAAGAAGCGCACCAGCAGCGGGTGCCTCTCCAGAAACTCCATCCCGGCCAGCAGCACCTTCAACTGAGCTTTCTTAAACATCAAACCCCCACATCAACACGTTGGGGTCAGACCCCAAATGCTGCACATGGGAATATGCAACATTTGAGGCCAGACCCTAATAACCCGTCTCCTGATTGAGCATGCGCACCAGTTCCTTCTTCACGATCTTGCCGATGGGGTTGCGCGGCAGGCTCTCCAGCATCACCACGCGGCGCGGCACCTTGAACCTCGCCAGCTTGTCCGAGAGGAACTCCACCAGCTCACCCTCCGAGAGCGATTCGCCGGGCTTGAGCGCGATCACCGCCACCGGTATCTCGCCAAGCTTGGCGTCGGGCTGGGGGATGAGGGCCGCCTCGGCGACGGCGGGATGGGTGTACATGAGCTCCTCCACCTCGCGGGGGAAGACCTTCTCGCCCCCCACGTTGACCATCTCCTTCTTGCGGTCCACCATGAAGAAGTAGCCCTCGTCGTCGTAGTAGCCCATGTCCCCGGTGTGCAGCCAGCCCCCGCGCAGCGCCGCCTCCGTCTCCTCCGGCCGCTTGTAGTAGCCCTTCATCACCAGGGGCCCCCTGATCACCAGTTCTCCCACCTCGCCCGCCTCCAGGAGGTTACCCTCGTCGCCCATCACCCCGACCTCGACCCCCGGATGCGCGAGGCCCACGCTGCCCTCCTTGTAGGGCATGTTCATGCGCTGGATGGTGGCGGAGGCGGAGCACTCGGTGAGGCCCCAGGCCTCAAGGATGGTGATGTCGAAGGCCTGCGTGGCGTCCCGCATGAGCTGGGCGGGCATGGCCGAGGCTCCGGAGATGCCGATGCGCAGCGAGGAGAGGTCGTATTTCTCCCTCTCGGGATGGTGGTAGAGCATGAAGTACATGGCCACCACCATGGGCAGGAAGGTCACGCGGTGCTTCTCGATGGCGGCGAAGGCCTCCTCGGCGTTGAAGGGGTCGAGGAGGACGAAACAGGTGCCCACCCGGAAGCAGCACAGCATGACGGTGATGCCGTAGCCGTGGAACATGGGCACCACCATGAGGGCACGGTCGTCGTCGTTCAACTCCAGCACCTGGATGATGGCGTCGGCGTGGAAGAAGAGGTTGCCCTGGGTGAGCATGGTTCCCTTGGGGACCCCCGTGGTTCCGGAGGTATACAGTATCTCCGCCACGTCGTCTTCCGTCACCTCCGCCGCGAGGGGCTCGTCGGAGCCCCCGGCCTCCACCTCCTGGAAGAGCAGCCCCTCCTCGCAGGGCCCGGTGGTGATCAGCCACTTGAAGAGGGGCGGCTTTTTCTCGATCCTGGTGAAGAACTCCGCGAAGGCGGGGCTGGCCACCAGCGCCACGGCGTCGCTGTCGCGCAGCAGGAATTCCAGTTCCCGCTCCTTGTAGAAGATGTTCACCGGCACGGCCACCGCCCCCAGCCAGGAGCAGGCGAAATAGGTGACGATGAACTCGGGGCAGTTGTTGAGCATGATCGCCACCTTGTCGTCGCGCCCCACTCCCAGGTCCGCGAGCGCGTTGGCGAAGCGGGTGACCCTGGCCTCCAGCTCGCGGTAGCTGACGGGTTCGCCGGAGTAGATCACCGCCGGGCGGTCGCCCGTCTCGGCCGCCCGCGACTGCAGCAGCTCCTTCAGGGTCAATGCCACCACCTACCCGATCTTCAGCAGTATCTTCAGGTACTTGCGGCGGTTATCCTCGAAGTGGTCGAAGAACTCCACGATCTGGTCGAAGGGGATGATGTTGCTGATGATGTCGCCGGGGTGGAGTTCCCCCTTGCCCACCAGGTCCACGACCTCCTTCATCTCCACGTTGTAGCCGAGGGTGGCGAAGTAGGTGTACTCGGAGGCGAATGCCGCCAGCAGCATGAGGGGATAGGTGGGCGACTCGTAGAAGCCGAAACCCAGGATGCCGATGCGCCCGCTGCGGCGTGTGCTGTATACCGCCGTGTCCAGGGTCGCCGCCATGCCCACGCAATCGAAGCTGACGTGAGCACCCACGCCGTCGCAGATCTCGTGCGTCCTGGTGATGGGGTCCTCCACCTCGGGGTTTAGGACGTGGGTGGCCCCCATCTCCAGCGCCTTCTGCCGCCGCGATTCCAGCGGCTCGCTGACCACGATCCTGCCCGCGCCCTCGTACCTGGCCACGTTGGCCAGCAGCAGCCCCACCGGTCCCGCGCCCACGATGTGCACGCTCTCGCCCGCCTTGAGGCCGGAGCGCTTCACGGCGCGGTAGACCACGGAGGTGGGCTCGATGGTTGCGGCCTCCTCCAGGCTCACGCCCTCCGGCAGCTTGTAGACGCCTCTGTAATGCAGGGGCACATACTCCGCGAAGGCGCCGTGGATGTGCATGCCGTGCGCCTGGGCGCCAGGGCACAGGTTCCACAGGTCCTGTCGGCAGAAGGCGCACTCCCAGCAGGGATAGTAGGGCAGGCCGGTCACCGGGTCGCCCTTGGCGAGGCCGGTCACCACCTCGCCCACCTCCTCCACCACGCCCGAGAACTCGTGGCCCAGCGCGAGGGGCGGGTTGAAAACCGTCTGCGGCCCGTAGAGGTACTCGAAGACGTCGGTGTGGCAGATGCCCGCGTATGCCACCTTGATCTTCACGTCCTCCGGTCCCACCTCGGGCTCCGGGATGTCCTCCAGCCTCATGTCGCGCTGCGCGTGCCAGACCGCCGCTTTCATGGCGCTCCCCCTTTCATTGCCTCCCCGCGGTCACCTCACGCCGTGCGATGAACGCCTCGCTTACCCGGCAGACTCCAGCGGGGAATCCTCTACCTCCCAAGCATTGTTCCGGGTTCTTCCGCGAGAAGCATGGGTGGCCGCAAAGCCTTCAACCCGACCCGGCCACCAGGCAGTTCCTTTCATGCCGCCCGCGTTTCTCGGACAAGAACCTTATTTCAATATGTGAATTGTATAAATCCCGGAGGCCTCGCTCACCAGGGGCGGTTGAGGTGCTCCAGGTACGAGACCCTGTCCTCCAGCGTCTCCACCACCGTGCGCAGCACGTTCATGAACCCGGCTATGTCCTCCTCGCTCACCTTCTCCCATACCGGGAAGAAAAGCGCCTGGCGGTGGCTGACGATGTTGTCGATCAGCTTCCTCCCCCTGGGGGTGAACCGCAGCAGCGTCTCCCTCCGGTCGCTCTTGCCTTTTTCCCTCTTCACCAGGCCTTTTTTCTCGCACCTGTTGGCCACCTGGGTGAGGGTGGAGTTATTGAGCGAAAGCAGCCCGGCCAGGTCCTTCATGCGCAGGTCCTCGCGGAAGCGCATGATCAGCAGGAGGTAGAACTCCACCTTGTCCACGTGGTACAGGGACAGCTCCTTGGCCTCCCACAGGGTGGTGGTGTAGTCGAAGAGGGTGTACAGCCTCTCGATCTCGGGAAGATGGGAAAAGATCTTCGTGCGCTCCAACGCGAATTAATTCATATTATGAATTATGCTTCACCTGGCGGGAATTGTCAAACGCCCGGTACTCCCGCATGGACGCAGGGGGCGCGCAGGTTGTCCCCCATGGCGAAGATGATCCCCACCAGCACCACCAGCGCGAGGCCCGGCATGAGGGCCAGCCACCACATGCCGGCCGAGAGGTAGCGCATGGCCTCGGAGAGGATGATGCCTATGGCCGGACGGTGCGGCGACAGGCCGAACCCCAGGAAGGTTATAACAACGCTCTTCACAAGATATGCCTTTCCTGATTCCCGCGGCCGCGGCCGCGGGGCCTGCCTATGTCGATCTTAAGCCACATATGCTTGCCTGAATCGTGCCTCTCATGCAGGGGGATGCTCGCGCGGGGCTGTAACGCCGGCGTCGCGCGCGGACCCCGCACGGCCCTCTCGATGTCGTCCCAGCTCTTCCCCTCCCACCCCTGTCTCTCTTACCCCGGCCGCTGGTGCTTCTCATTTCAAGTCGCACAGGCGATGGGGTAAACTGATGTCCTGACCCCAGATCATGTGAGGAAAGGAGTTATAGTGAAGATAGACAGCCCGGAAGCATATATAGAGAGCCTGCGCGGCCTGGAGCGCAGGATTTACGTCATGGGGGAGAGGGTGGAGAACCCCACCGACCACCCCATGATCAGGCCGTCCATCAACTGCGTCGCCGAGACCTACGACCTGGGGGACGAGCCGGAGGCGGAGGGGCTGCTCTTCGTGCAATCCCACCTCACGGGAGAGCGGGTGAGCCGCTTCACCCACATCCACCAGTCCACCGACGACCTGGTGGACAAGGTGCTCATGCAGCGCCTGCTGGGCAGGCGCACCGCCACCTGCTTCCAGCGCTGCGTGGGCATGGACGGCATCAACGCCCTTTACTCCGTCACCTACGAATGCGACGAGGCGTGCGGATCGGAATATCACGAACGCTTCAAGGACTACCTGCGCTTCATCCAGGCGGAGAACGTGGTGGTGGACGGGGCCATGACCGACGTCAAGGGGGACCGCTCCCAGCGCCCCGCGGAACAGGCGGACCCCGACATGTTCGTGCGCGTGGTTGAGCGCCAAGCCGACGGCATCGTGGTGCGCGGGGCCAAGGCCCACCAGACCGGCTCCCTCAACTCCCACGAGATACTGGTCATGCCCACCACCGCCATGCGCGAGAACGAGGGCGACTACGCCGTATCCTTCGCGGTGCCCGCGGACGCCGAGGGCATCACCTTCATCCTGGGGCGCCAGTCCTCGGACACGCGCAAGATGGAGGGCAGCCCCCTCGACGTGGGCAACCCGAAATACGGCAGCCAGGAGGCGCTGGTTGTCTTCGACGGCGTCTTCGTCCCCTGGGAGCGCGTCTTCATGTGCGGGGAGCACGAGCAGAGCGGCAAGGTGGTGGAGCGCTTCGCCGCCTATCACCGCCAGAGCTACGGCGGGTGCAAGGTGGGCGTGGGCGACGTGCTGGTGGGGGCGGCGCAGCTCGCCGCCTTCTACAGCGGGGTGGACCGCGTGAGCCACGTGCGGGACAAGATCACCGAGATGATCCACTTGAACGAGACCCTGTTCTCCTGCGGCGTCGCCTGCTCCAGCCGCGGGGAGGCCACGCCCTCGGGCTGCTACCTGGTGGACGTGCTGCTGGCCAACATCTGCAAGCACAACGTCACCCGCTACCCCTTCGAGATATCCCGCCTGCTGCAGGACATCGCGGGGGGCCTGGTGGTCACCATGCCCTCGCAGAAGGACTTCGAGAACCCGGAGGTGGCGCCGTACCTGGAGAAGTACCTCAAAGGCTCGGCCGACGTGCCCGCCATGGACCGCATGAAGGCGCTCAAGTTCATCGAGAACATGACCATGGGGTGCGGCGCGGCGGCCTACCTCACGGAGAGCATACACGGCGCGGGTTCGCCCCAGGCGCAGCGCATCATGATCTACCGCATGGCCGACCTGGAAGAAAAGGTAAAATACGTCAAGAAACTCACGGATATAAAGTAAACGTACGGAGGTTTGCATCGCGTAAGCCAGGTTTTTCGCGTAGCGGAAAACCGTGTTGCGAGGAGGCGAAGCCGACGTGGCAAGCCCGATTGAGTCTCACGATGCGACCAAAATACCTGGCGGCAGGGCGGCGCAAAACGTCGGGGTCAGACCTGAAAAGCCGCACTGAAGACAGTGCAAATTTTCAGGTACTGACCCTGGCTTGGCACGTTTACGTTCGGTGGAACGACGAGGGCGGGGGATTACCATGCACGAAGACGCGGAGCAGCCGTTTACTTTCACGGGGCGCTGGAGGGGGCGCAGGCTCTGGATACTGGTATGCACGTCGCTTCTCGCCGCCGCGCTCGTGGTGCTGCTCCTCGCGTGGGTCGTGCCTTCCTCGGAGAACGGTAGAGAACGGGCCGCGCTGGCGGGGCAGGAAGCGGAGCAAACGTCGATGGAGGAGGAAGCCCCGGGCGGGCAGCCGCCGGAGACCCCCGCGCAAACGGGAGGGGAAAGCCCAACCATGATCCCGGGAACGGGAGGGCAAGCTCATGCAATAGTCGTGGACTTCCCCGACCCGGCGGGAGCGGCTCCGGAGACGCCGCCCCCCGGCGGGTACGAGGACGTCTACGGACGCTGGGTCCTGGACATGTCGGGGTCCGCATACGGCCTCACCAACTGCCACATCATCCTGGAGGAGAACGGCACCATATCCTCACCTCCGGACTATGCCCAGGTGTTCGAGGTCGTCGCCAGCTCCTATGCCTGGAAAGACGGCAACCCATCATTTACCGCTACCCTGCAGCTCATTCTGAAGATGGGCGGCGCCGGCGGGGTCGCCATACCGGTGCAGATCGAGTTCTCGGGAACCGTATCGGGCCCGCTAACCGAGATGAGCGGGGATTTCACCGCTACCCCGCAGGGCGAGGCGTACGCGCCTTATGCCCAGCAGGGCACCTTCAGGATGCGCCGCTGAACCGTTCCTCAGACTCGACCATCCTCATCTTCTTTTCGCCCATGCTTTGCGCGCGAGAACCACGTTTCTGCATCCTTCACGAGTCTTGTCTTGATCTCGGTTGATGCCGGAAACGCAATACTCGAGGTACCCTGGCGGCGGAGGGCGGACCGGGAACGGGATGTCGCCAGACGAACGCATCACAAGCTTCCGCCGGCCGGCCTGGCATGAGGTGATTCGTCGTAGCTCTTTCGCTATGAAGGGAAGGAGTTGACCCGCGGGCAAAGAAATCTTTTGCAGGTCTAGCAGGAGATTCGTGCTGGCGGCGGCGGTTTTGAGTGACGTGATTGATGTATAACAGGCCCGTTGTTATACTGATCTCATTACCACTCAATGCGGCTGCGCTTGGGTAAGATGAGGGCGTCAACTGGCGAGATCACATGGCGGGGGAGGTGATGCGAGCACCGGAAGACCGGGGGCGTGCACGAAGTCCACTTTGCGAGGCCATCCATAATGGCAGCAATCGTTTAGCTGAACCGTAAGACCCGGGAACACTATCGACTCTGGAGATAGCATGCGGAACGGGCACGGTCATAACGCTCCCTCGAGCCAGGGGATCTACCCTATCCCGAATACCGTCCGAGAAAAGGGAAGTCGTAAAGGGCTGAGAACACAGGCTTTAAGGACAAGGGGGGTTTTGAACATGCGTCTGAAAGCGATCATCGCGATGATCCTGGCCTTGATGATGGTCACCCTGGGCTTGGCGTCTTGCGCCGAAGACGGGGTTGGCGCCAAGACCACGAAGAAAATAGGCTTGAGCGCGCCCCTCAGCGGGGTAGCCGCCGCTTACGGGCAGGACGTCGAGGACGGGATCCAGATGGCCATCGACGACATTAATGAAAAAGGCGGGATCACCATCGGGGACACCACCTACGTCTTCGAGCTGCTCGCCGGGGATGACGAGGCCACGCCGGAGCCGGCTCTCTCCAACGCCCAGCGCTTCATCCTGGAGGAAGACATCCAGGTGGTCTGGAACCCGGTGGCCCACACCATCAGGCCGCTCATCGGCATCAACGAGAAGCCGGGAGAGGAGTT
The DNA here is from genome assembly GCA_964592775.1 of uncultured Actinomycetota bacterium. Taxonomy (GTDB): domain Bacteria; phylum Actinomycetota; class Geothermincolia; order Geothermincolales; family RBG-13-55-18; genus SURF-21. Next base: position 4,413 of record CAZQFX010000086.1, on the reverse strand, counting down.
CCTGGTCATGGCCTTCACCAGCGTGCCGCTTTATTCGCCGACGATAAACAAATACATGGTGACCCTGCCGCCGCCGTTCTACATCTACATACCGGGGTGGATAGAGATGGCCATGGGCAAGGGCTGGAAGAAGATGGGAATGCTGCAGACCACGGGCGCCGCCGGGGACCTGTGGGGCTCCTCCATGGAGAAGGCCTGGACGCAAGCCGGGGGTCAGATAGTGGGCAAGGCGCCGGCCAGTTATTATACCGAGTCGGACTTCACCCCCTACCTCACCACGGTGCTCGCCGGCAATCCCGACGTCATCTTCTGCGGCGGCCCGTCGGAACCGACGGCCCTGGTCATCGATCAGGCCAGGAGCATGGGATTCAAGGGCGGCTTCATCGCCATCGACCAGGCCAAGCTGGACGATATCGCCAATATCATCGGCATGGAGAAGCTGGAAGGCGCCATCGGAGTGCTGCCGGTCGAGGACGCCTTCGACATGTGGCCCGCGCTCAAGCCCTTCGCCGAGAGGTATGAGGCGGAATTCGGCGACAGGCTCACCTGGGAGACCGCCATCTGCTACACGGGGTTCCGGATACTGGTCAGGGCCATGGAGGCGGCGCAGAGCGTGGATGACGTCGCCGCCATGCGGTCGGGCTTCGCAGAGCCGGGCGTGGCCGTGACCTCGGGCGAGGAATACCCCGTGGGCTTCGAGGGCTTCAACGACGAGACGGGAGCCCTGTGGATGCCGGGAACGGCCACCAAGGTCGAGAACGGCGTGTTCGTGGAGATGGAGACGATACAGTGGTGGCTGGCCGAATAAGGGCCGCTGTACGATAGAAAGAACCGGTATACATGTTGAGAGGGAAGCCCCCCGCGAGGGGGCTTCCCTCTCAATGGAAAGCGCTTCCTTGCCGAAAGAATAGAAACGAACCACGCGGCGGCGCGGGGGGATACCGAGGGGAGAGGTAGTTGTCCTTCTTCTTGAACCAACTGGTCATAGGCATCCAGCTCGGGAGCCAGTACGTCATGGTGGCCCTCGGCCTCACCCTCATCCTCGGCATCCTCGACATCTCCCATTTCGCCCACGGCCACCTGTACATGATCGGCGCCTACCTGCTGTACATCGTCGCGGTCCTGGGCGGCGTCAATTACTGGCTGGCCCTCCTCATCTGCATGGCCGCGCTCGCTGTCGCCGGGGTGGTGGTGGAGAGGGCCGTCTACCGCCCTCTGCGCGGGCAGCCCCACATCAACACCTTCATCGCTGCCATCGGCCTCATCCTGGTGCTGGAAACCCTGGTGCGGGGCATCCAGCCCAGCGCCTTGAGCGTTCCCAAGCCCATAGACAGGACGCTGCAGTTCGCGGGCATCAGCATGGAGCTGCAGCGCCTCATCGTCATCATCGGGGCCATCGTGCTCATCGTGCTGCTGCAGCTCTTCATCAAGCGCACGCGCCTGGGCACGGCCATCGAGGCGGTGGCCCAGGACCGCGAGGGCGCCGCGCTGGTGGGCATCAGCGTCAACCGCATCTCCGCCCTCACCTTCGCCATCGCCACAGCGCTGGCCGCCGCCGCCGCGGTGCTCATGGCGCCTCTGGCCTTCATCGCCCCGGAGATGGGGAGCGTGCTCATCCTCAAGGCCTTCGTCATCGTGGTCATCGGCGGCCTGGGCAGCATGAAGGGCGCCATCATGGGAGGGTACCTGCTGGGGGTGCTGGAGGCTATGGCCATCGCCTATATATCGTCCGCCTACAAGGACGTCTTCGCCTTCGCGGTGCTCATCCTCATCCTGGCCATCCGGCCTACCGGGCTCTTCCGGGGGAGGGACTGACGGTGACGAAGTTCGCCAAGCCCGGGATGTACCTGCTGCTGTTGGGGCTGGCCGCCGCTTTCCCCTGGCTGAAGGCCATCGGGATAGACAAGTACCAGCTCCGCGTGATGACCCTGGCCATGGCCTGGGCCATCGCCGCCCTCAGCCTCAACCTCATCCTCGGCTACACCGGGCAGGCCTCCCTGGCCCACGGGGCGCTCATGGGCATCGGGGCATATTCCTTCGGCATCCTGGCCGAGAGGGTGGGGCTGAACTTCTGGCTGACTCTGCCCCTGGCATGCCTGATAACCGCGCTTATCGGCCTTCTCGTAGGGCTGCCCTCACTGCGCACCAAGGGGCCGTACTTCGCCATCGTCACGCTGTGTTTCAACGTCATCGTGTACAAGGTCTTCGAGAACTGGACCTGGCTCTCCGGCGGCATCCTGGGGCAGGCTGTCCCCCAGCCCTCCTTCCTCGTCCAGAGGTGGGCGCGCTACTATTTCGTGCTCGCCTGCCTGGTGCTGACGCTGATTGTCATGCGCTTCACCGTCAAGTCTCTGCTGGGCGTGACCCTCATGTCCATCCGCAGCAACGAGAACCTGGCGGAGGCGGTGGGGATAAACTCCTTCCGCAACAAGCTGCTCTCCTTCGTGGTCAGCTGCTTCTTCGTGGGGCTGGCGGGATCCCTGCTGGCCATCGAGAACGGCCAGCTCGACCCCACCATCACCATGCACCTCAACTCTTTCTACATCCTCATCTTCCTGCTCATCGGGGGGATGGCCACCCTTTCGGGCCCGGTGGTGGGCGCTATAGGTCTGTACTGGCTCCTGGATTACATGAGGAAGATAGGCATCAAGGGAGTCGAGGAGTTACGCTACCTCATCTTCGGCCTCATCCTCATCGTGGTGATAATTTACATGCCCTTGGGGCTCGCGGGAGGGGCGAAACGGTTCTGGGAGTGGCTGAAGGCCCTGTACGGCAAGCATATACGCGAGACGGGGGAAGTGCCGGAATGACGCTTTTGCGGGTGGAAGGGATTACCAGGCTGTTCGGCGGCCTCGTGGCCGTGAACAAGGTCGATTTCGAGCTGGAGGAGGGCAATATCCTGGCCATCATCGGACCCAACGGCGCGGGAAAGAGCACCCTCTTCAACCTCATCGGCGGCACCATCCCCCCCACCTCCGGGAAGGTGGTCTTCGCGGGGAAGGACATAACCGGCTGGAAGCCCTACAGCGTCGCCCGCGAGGGCATAGCGCGCACCTTCCAGACCACCGCCCTCTTCGAGGAGCTGCCGCTGTACGTAAACCTGGTCATCGGGCGCCGCATGCGCACGCGCTCCGGGTTCTGGGACGTAATCCTGCATACCCCGCGCATGCGCAGGGAGAAGAACGAGACCACCGCCAAGGTGATGGAGGTGCTGGAGTTCACCGGGCTGGGGCAGTACGCCAACCAGCCGGCAGGCTCCATCCCCCAGGAGGCGCAGAAGAGGCTGGCCATCGGGGTGGCCCTCATGGGGGACCCCAAGCTGCTCCTCCTGGACGAGCCCACCGGCGGCGTGGGCATGGGCGAGACCGACAATATCATCGCGCTGATAGACCGCATACGCGCCAAGGGCATCACGGTCTGCGTCATCGAGCATAAGATGCGCATGGTCATGAGCCTGGCGGACCGCATCGTGGCCCTGAACTTCGGCGTGAAGATAGCGGAGGGCGAACCGCAGCGTGTATGTGACGACCCCGCGGTGATCGAGGCATATCTGGGTGAGTGCATTGCTTGAGTTGCAGGACGTCCATTGCAATATAGGGAAGCACGAGGTGCTCAGCGGGATCTCCCTGGGCATCGGCGAGGGCGAGCTCATATGCCTGCTCGGCGCCAACGGGGCCGGCAAGTCCACCCTTTTCAAGACCATCAACGGATTGATCAAGCCGGCAATGGGCGCCATCGACTTCGAGGGCGAGGTCATCAGCCGGAAGAGCGCGGACAGGATCGTGCGCATGGGCATCTCCCTTTGCCCCGAGGGGCGCAAGCTCTTCCCGCGCCTCTCGGTGAAGAAGAACCTCATGATGGGCGCCTATACCCGCCACAAGGACAAGGCGGGCGTGGGGGACGCGCTCAAAGAGGTATACGAGCTCTTCCCCATCCTGGGGGAGCGCGGCGACCAGGACGCCGGCACGCTCTCCGGCGGCGAGCAGCAGATGCTGGCCATCGGGCGGGCCATGATGAGCAGGCCGAGGCTGCTGTTGCTGGACGAACCTTCGCTGGGGCTGGCTCCCCTGATCGTCTCCAAGATCATGGAGACCATAACGGATATCAACCGCAGGGGGGTCACCGTCTTCCTCTCGGAGCAGAACGCCAGCATGGCCCTGGGCATATCCTCGCGGGGCTACGTGCTGGAGAACGGCCGCATCGTGCTGGAGGGATCGGCGGAGGAACTCGCCGGCAACGAGGAAGTGAAGAAGGCGTATATCGGGGCCTGATGTCTCGCGAACGGTCTCCTGCCACTCGGTCATCCGCCTTTCGGGCTCCGTCGGGAAGCGGTCACGGAGAAGGTCGGGCCGATTGCATGATATCGACATACATGTAACGATCTGATTGGGGGGATGAGGCCATGAAAGCCAC
>CAZQFX010000085.1:0-12458 GCA_964592775.1 uncultured Actinomycetota bacterium | reverse complement strand
GCCACCGAGAGGTCGGAGGCGGAGAAGGAGGTGGCGCCGCTTACCAGGTTGGTGGAGAGCCCTCCTATATTTGTGCCGCTCATCCAGGGGACGGCTATCTGGGCCGAGGCGGTGCGCTCGGTGTCGGCGGGGATGCCGCCCGGGGAGGACACGGTGATGTCCACGCTGGATTGGTTGACCCCCTTGGAGGAGAACCAGTAGGCTCTCTCCTTCACCATGCCGAAATGGACCCGCCAGTTCCCGGCCGCGCTCGGCACCTCTATGGGTACCGCCAGGCACACCGTCTCCCAGGGCTTGATGTCCCGCGGGAGCTTTACCCTCTTCTCCAACTGCTTGTTCTGGTTATTGGTATCGGTTATGTAGTAGCCGAGCCGGAAGGGGTTGGTGGGGTCTGTGGTGTCGCATTTCCAGGTCTCGTCCCCGGTGTTCTGGATATAGACGGGGCACATCTTGGTCTCGCCGGTGGTGAACTTGGTGGGCACCTCGTCCACGCCGTAGGGGCAGCCGATCATGGTGTAGGAGACGCGCAGGCGTGGTCCGTTGCCTTCCTCCCGCGCCTTGAACCTGGCGCCGAGCGTCTGGTGGGAGGGGTTGATCCTCAGGGAGAAACCCCGGTTGGGCGCACCCCCGTTCTCCGTGCCCTTAACCCAGCTCTGGGCTCTCGCGGTCACGTTGATGCTGTTCCACTGCCCCGTCAAGGCATTGAAGGACGTGCCCGATGATACCGTGGGATAGTTGTTCCACGTGGTGGTGCTCTCCGCCCAGTTGCCCGTGGGGTATTCGAGGAGGATGGGAGCCTGCTGGCCGTTGCGTGACTCATGGCAGTAGATGTCGAAGTGGGCCTGGTCGATGATGGCGGAGGCGTTGTACACGTTGCCGGTGGGATCACCGTAGTATATGTTGCGGAAGAAGGCGCGCACGTCCGCTCCGATGAGGACCTTGCTCAAGCCCTGCAGGGGATCCACGATTGAAGATGTATATCCGCATTTCAGCAGGTATCCCCCGAAAATGGTCCAGTAGGCGCCGTAATTGGTGGTGGGGTTGGCGCCCATCTGGCTGTAGTAGGGGAGGATGTTTATCCAGGCGGGGTCGATGTAGGCGGGGTAGACGCGGGCGGAGTCGGAGGGACAGCGGCGAAAGGAGCAGCAACATGGCGATGCAGACGACCAGGCATGACTCATGCTCTTCCAGCTCTTTGGTCAACGTTGGTCGAGGAAGCGGGTGGCCTTGAGGGCCAGGGTGGGGTCGTAGATCTCCGGGGACTGCACGAACTGCACGATGGGGACTATGCTCGTGGCCTCGCGCACGCGGGCGACCACTTCCTCCTCCAGGTCCCGGCGCATCCTCCCCGCCACGGAGAGGCGGATGATCAGGCTGTCCGGGCTGAAGGGCTTACCAGGGTTTTCCTTCTCTACCACTAACTGGTATTCGACCATGCCCTTCACCCCCGCCAACTGGTTCTTCACCGCCTCGGGATTCACCAGTTGGCCGCCGACGCGGATGACCTCCTCCGCGCGCACGGCGTAGGTGGAGCCCATGCGCACCACCAGGCGGCCGCCGGCGCGGCCGCAGTGGGGGCAGACACCGCCCTCCCACGCCGCCAGGTCTCCCACCACGTAGCGCAGCAGCACCGTGCCCCTGCGGTCGATATGGGTAACGGCGAGGAGGCCGACCTCGCCTTCCTGGAGGGGCTTCATGCTCTCCGGGTCCAGGATCTCGATATGGTATATATTGGGTGCCGGGTTATGGTTGCCCCCGAACTCGCAGCACTCCATGAAGGAGCCCTGGCACTCGGTGAGGATGTAGCCGTTGTTGACGAAGACCTCTCCGGCCGCCGCCCCATGCAGATGCTCCCTCATCTCGTCGCGCATGCCCTCCGGCACCGTGTCCCCCAGGGCAAGGACCGTGCGTACGGACGATAGATCAGTACCGAGCTGCTCGCCGCGCAAAATGAGCCTGCGCTCGTAGAGGCCGGTCCCCGCGAGCACGCTCGCGCCGTGCATCTCCGCCAGCTCCAGCGCCTCGTCCATGGAGCGGTGCAGCGCGAAACCCGGCTCGTCCTTGCCCACCAGCGCGTTCACCAGTTTCATCCCCACCGTGGAGGCGAAGTGGATGGTGCGGTAGAAACCGATATGGGGCAGGCTCCCGTAGGGGAAGAGGTTGAGCACCGTGTCCACGGGGATCAGCCAGCTTATCTCGCTCATGCGGCGCAGCTGCAGGCTTAGGTTGAACATGTCATATGCGGTGTTGAAGAAAGGCGCGGGGGCCCCGGTCGTGGTCCCCGAGGTATAGGTGATCTCGTAGGTGACGTCGAGGGTCTCCGGGGGATCGGCCGCCAGCAGAAAGGCGAGAGGGTCCGCGAGATATGATTCCCTGGAGGTCACGGGGATGCGCTCCAGGTCCTTCAGGGTGCGTACGCGCTCCACCGCCACTTTCTCGCGCTTGAACAACTCCCGGTAGTATGGGCTGAAGGCCGACACGAGTTCCAGTTGCCCTCGCAGGTTGCGCTCCTGCAGTGATCTGAGCCCGTCAGCGTCCATCCACAACGGGTTTTCCCCATCCCGCGCGTAGATCGGCCAGCTCGCGACAAAATCCCTGGCCTTCCGCGCCGAGATATCTCCGATCCTCATCTATAACCCTCCCAAGGGCTCCAGAAGAATGGTCGGCTATCATTATATCGGGTTCTTCTCCGAGAAGCGTTGGTGGATGTGACTAAGTGGTCCGGCCCGGGACCTAGCGTTTCTTTATGTCGCACAGGATGATGGTGAAGTCGTCCTCCATCTTGCCGCCGCAGAACTTCTTGAGCGTGCCCACGAGGTCGCTGATAAAGGCGGCCGGATCCCTGGAGCCGGAGTTCTTCAGGTAGCGCCTGAGGCGGTTCTCGCCGAACATGCGGCCCCGGGAATCCCGGCATTCCAGTACCCCGTCGGTGAAGACGACTATGCGGTCCCCGGGCTCCAGTTGCATCTCCTCCTCCTCCAGGTCCGGCTCCTCGAAGGCGCCAAGGATCGTGCGCTTTCTCGAACCCAGGGGCATCAGCTCCATGCCTCCGCGGATGAGAATGGGGTCGTTGTGTCCGGCGTTGACGTAACGCAACATCAGGGTCTCCAGGTCCAGTTCACCGTAGAAAACGGTGATAAAGCGGTCCTCCAGGCGGTGGGGAACGATGGCACGGTTGGCCTTGGTCAACACGCCCAGGGTGTCGGCGCGGTATTTCGCCTCCGCCCGGATGGCGCTCATGGCCAGGGTGGCCAGGAGGGCCGCGGGGATGCCGCTCCCCGCCGCGTCGCCGATGACCAGCATGAGGCGGTTATCCTCTTCCCAGAAGTCGTACCAGTCCCCGCCCACGATGCGCGCCTGTTCCTGATGCGCGATTACCCTGACCAGGCCGTTCTCCAGCGGGCCTTCCGGCAGGAGCGCTCCCTGGATATGGGAGGCGATGTCCAGCTCCTTCTCCACCAGGGCCAGGTGTTGCAGCCTCTTCTGCTCGGTGATGTCGCGAAAAACGCAGACGACGTTCTGGATCTGGCGTTTGCGGTTGCGGATGACGGAAAGAGAGCCGCTGATCCACACCTTGCTCCCATCCCGCCGCTCATACTCCATCTCCTTGAGCAGCGGCCTCCCCCCCCGGAAGGCGGCGTCCACCGGGCAGCCCTCGCGCGAGCATACCCCTGCTTCCAGGTCCGAACCCGCCTCCCCGTAGAGCACCTCGTGCACGTGCCTGCCCACGGCTTCGTCCTCACGCCAGCCGAAGAGCTCGGCCGCCGCGGGGTTGAAGAGGGTGATGTAGCGGTCCCTGTCTACCAGCATGATGGCGTCTGGGCTCGCGGAGATGATGACCTCGCTGCGTTCCCTCTCCGCGAAGACGCGCTCGCTCGCCTCCAGCTCCTGCAGCCTCCTCTCCCGCTCGCGGATGCGTTCCCGCAGCCTCACCTGCTCGATGGCTATGGTCACCTGGTCCATGACCACGGTGATCATCTCACTGTCCTCTTCCTCGAAGAGACGGGTCCTGGTGTTGCTCCCGATGGCCAGCACCCCGCTCACCTTTCCGCCGTAGATGAGAGGGGCTAATATACATGCCCTTATCTTCAGGAAACGGGCGTAATCCTCGTTTATGCGGGGGTCGCTGCATGCGTCATCGGTCGTTATGACCTGTTGTTGTTTCACCGCCAGGGTCGTGGCTTCGTCGAGCGCCTCCATAGTCCAGACATGGTTCTGGAGGTACCTGGTCATGGCGTAAGTGAGGCCGAATCCGCGCGCGAACTCCAGTTCTTCCTTGTCCGAGTCGTAGAAGAAGAGCAGGCACTTGTCCGCGCCGGTGATCAGCACCAGGCTGCGCACGAGGATTCCCATGGCTTGATTGAAGGACATGGCTCCCGCGATGGCCTCGGCGAGCTCCTTCAACTCCACCGTCTGCCGCCGCCGCTTCCTCTCCAGCTCGAAGAGCCTGGCGTTCGCGATGGCCACGCCGGCCTGGGGAGCGAAAGCCGCGAGGAGGGCCATATCCAGGCGGTTGTAGGAACGCGGCTCCACGTCGTAGAGCTCCAGGCCTCCGATGGGCTTTTCATCCATGAGGATGGGGCAGGACAACACGGAGCGCACCCTCCGTCCCCCCATGGAAGAGGGCAGGTTCAATCCCCGCAGGAGGGTGTCGGACCCGGCCACGGGAGCGTTCTCCTCCATGGCCCATGCGAGCAAGGAGCGGGCAAGGTGCACGCGGCGCCCTCTCACCCAGGGCTGGCTTAATCCCACCTGGGAGGCCAGCCGCAGTTCCTCCCCCCCCTCCTCTTCCTCCACCATGAGATAGACGGCCCCCATGGGGGTCTGCATGATGCCCGTGGCGACCTCGAGGATCTGATGGAAGACGCGGTCCAGGTCCATGGTGGAGGTGATGGTCCGCCCCACCTCCAGCAGTCCGTGCAGCTCCCTGAGTTGCCGGTTGATCATCTCGTCCTTGGTCTCCGAGTAAGCGGCCGAAAGGGCGGTGATGAGGTTGGAGTTCAGTTCGCTCTGCGTATCCAGAACCCTCTTCAGGTCGGCCGGCTGTATGTCCATCTCCGTCATATCCGGGATGACCCGGTTCCACACGACCGACTCCACGAGGAATATCGCGCGTACCAGGTCGGCGAAGGGTATGCTCTGCAGGGCGCGGTTCCTCCCGATGATGCGCACGAAGGCGTAGAGGTCCTCGCTGTCGACACCGCCGCCCGCCATGAAGTCCGTGGTCTTGAGGGCGAGTTTCTTGACCAGCTCCCGTATGTCGCCCTTGGCGTCCGGAGAGAGCCCGGCGTAGGTGGGCAGGTTGGCCTCGAAGGCGCCCTGCATCTCCTCGACCAAGGTATCGAGATGGGCAGATATGGTGCCGGACAGTTCCTTCAGCATGACCCTGAACCACCTCGGAGAGAAGATATCGCCTACCAAGAAGTATATATCATCTTCATAGGGTCTGGAGGGGGAACCGGAAGTCGGTCCGAAGCGACTTTCGCGAGCAGTAAACCCGGGAGAAGGCTGTGCTCCGGATACGCAGCCTGCGAGTGTGGAGCGAGGACCGTTACCCCTGGGCTCGGCCACTTCTTGGTCTTTGCCCGAACATCCTAGGCCCGGGCCGCCTCCTCCTGCAAGGACTTTATCTTCATCAGCTGGGTGCGGTAGGAACGTTCCATCTCGTCCAGCTTCATGGTGATATAGGTGACCGTCTCCTCCAGGGAGGGTATGAGCACATATTCGAGCGCGTTTACGCGGCGGCGCGTCTTCTCGATCTCCATGGCCAGCAGGCGGATGTTGTTCTCCAATTCGGCCAGCCCGACCAGCATGGGCAACAGCTCACGGTAATCCTGCAGGGCCGCGTCGAAGGCCATGGGGGTGGTGGCGAGGCCGTAACAATCGTAGCCTCCGCTGAAATCGATCTCGAAGTGCGGCACCTTCACCCCCATGATGCGCTCGTCCCTTATCTCCAGGTCCAGGGTGGCGGAGGGCACGGCAAGCGCCTCCTCGACCTCCTCGGTGGTGACCTCGGAGCGCGCTATGGAGAAGACGGTGTAGGCCTCGACCAGCCTGGATTCCACCTCCTCCCGCATGCTGCCGCTCTCCCTGATCAGCCCCATGAACTGCTTTATCAGCTCGTCCAGCTTGTCCTTCAGGAGCTTGTGCCCGCGCTTGGCGATGGCCGTGCGGCGTCGGAGCTTCAAGAGCTCCATGCGGTTGGGATTGACGTTGATGCGCGCCAACTAGCGGCTCACCCCCGCCTCCATGTACTTGCGTATCTGCTCCTCCTTGACCCTCTTCAGCTCGGAGCGCGGCAGTATCTTCAGCAGCTCCCACCCGATGGCGAGGGTCTCCTCGATGGAGCGATCCTCGTATTCCCCCTGCTTTATGAACCTCTCCTCGAAGACGTCGGAGAACTTGACGTAGAGCTTGTCATCCTCGGACAGGGCCGCCTCGCCCAGGATGACCGAGAGCTCCCTCGCCTCCTTGCCGCGCGCGTAGGCCGAGAAGAGCTGGTTGGAGAGGCCGGAGTGGTCCTCCCTCGTCTTGCCCTCGCCGATGCCCTTCTCCTTGAGGCGGGAGAGGGAGGGCAGCACGTCCAGCGGCGGATAGATGCCCCGGCGCTGCAGGTCGCGCGAGAGGATGATCTGACCCTCGGTGATGTACCCGGTGAGGTCGGGGATAGGGTGGGTCTTGTCGTCGTCGGGCATGGAGAGCACCGGTATCTGGGTGATGGAGCCCTTGGCCCCCTTTATCCTCCCCGCGCGCTCGTAAATGCTGGCGAGGTCTGTGTAGAGGTATCCCGGGTACCCGCGGCGACCCGGCACCTCCTTGCGCGCCGCCGAGATCTCGCGCAGGGCCTCGCAGTAGTAGGTCATGTCGGTGAGCAGCACCAGCACCTGCATGTCCAGCTCGTAGGCCAGGTATTCCGCCGCGGTGAGGGCCATGCGCGGGGTGGCGATGCGCTCGATGGCCGGGTCGTCCGCGAGGTTGATGAAGAGCACGGCGCGCTCCAGGGCAGCCTGGGTGCGGAACTCGCGGATGAAGAAATCCGCCTCCTCGAAGGTGATGCCCATGGTCGCGAAGACCACGGCGAAGTCCTCCGTCTCGCCCAGCACGCCGGACTGGCGGGCAACCTGGGCCGCGATGCGGTTATGCGGGAGGCCGGCCCCCGAGAAGATGGGCAGCTTCTGGCCGCGCACCAGGGGGTTGAGGCCGTCTATGGCCGAGATGCCGGTCTGGATAAAGTCGGTGGGATAGTCGCGGGCGAAGGGGTTGATGGGGCTGCCGTTGATGTCCAGCTTCTTCTCCGGGATGACGCGCGGGCCCTTGTCGAGGGGGCGCCCCAGGCCGTCGAAGACCCTGCCCAGGATGTCCCTGCACACCGGGAGCTCCAGGCTGCGGCCGGTGAAGCGCACCCTCGTCCCCGCGATGTTGAGGCCGCTGGTGGTCTCGAAGGACTGCAGCAGCACCACATCTTCCTCCACCTCCAGGACGTTGCCCAGGCCGACGGAGCCGTCGGGGAACTCCACCTCCACCAGCTCGTTGTATTTCGCTCCCTCCACGCCCTGCAGGAGGACGAGAGGGCCCACGATCTCCTTGACGGTGAGATATTCCTTGACCATGGTCAGGCTCCTTCCCTCACGGCCTCATCTTCAGTGGAGACCGGTATCTCCTCCGCCGCGGCCTTTTCCGCCCGCGCCGCGAGCTGGGCGGGGACCTCATCCTCCAGCACGGCGAACCTGTCCAGGTCATCCTCGGGTATGAACTTGGCCCGCGCGATGTCGTCACGCACCGGCAGGCCGAGCAGCTCCTCCACGCTCCTCCCCTTCGCCAGCTCCTGGCCGGCCGCTTCGTTGAACTTCATGATCAGCTTGAGGAGCTGGAACTGCTTGCGCAGGGAGGTGAAGGCGTCGGCGTCGTCGAAGGCATTTTGTTGCAGGAAGTCCTCGCGCAGGGATTTCGCCGTCTCCATGAGCAGCCTCTCCGCGTCCGAGAGGGCCTCCACGCCGATGAGCCGCACGATCTCCTGCAGTTCCGCCTCGCGTTGCAGGATGGACATGGCCTCCTCGCGCAATGCCGTGTAAGAGTCGTCAACCTCGTCGCCCCAGTATTCCTCCGTCTGGTCCATGTAGAGGCTGTAGCTGTTCAGCCAGCTTATGGCCGGGAAATGCCGGGCGAAGGCCAGCTTGTCCTCCAGGGCCCAGAACACCTTGACCACGCGCAGGGTGGCCTGGGTAACCGGCTCGGAGAGGTCGCCGCCGGGCGGGGACACGGAGCCGATGGCGCATATGGAGCCCTCCCTGCGGTCCTTGCCCAGGCAGACCACCCGCCCCGACCTCTCGTAGAAGGCCGCCAGGCGCGTGCCCAGGTAGGCGGGGTAGCCCTCCTCGCCGGGCATCTCCTCCAGGCGGCCGGAGATCTCGCGCAGGGCCTCGGCCCAGCGTGAGGTGGAATCGGCCTGCAGGGTGACGTCGTATCCCATGTCGCGGTAGTACTCCGCCAGGGTGATTCCCGTGTACACGGACGCCTCGCGGGCGGCCACGGGCATATTGGAGGTGTTGGCGATGAGCACGGTGCGCAGCATGAGCGGCTCCCCCGAATAGGGGTCGGTGAGCTCGGGGAACTCCAGCAGCACGTCGGTCATCTCGTTTCCCCGCTCCCCGCATCCCACGAAGACCACGATCTGCGAGTTGGCCCACTTGGCTATGGCGTGCTGCAGCACCGTCTTGCCCGAGCCGAAGGGCCCGGGCACGCAGGCCGTGCCCCCCTTGGCGATGGGGAAGAAGGTGTCCACGATGCGCTGCCCGGTCACCAGGGGTTCGACCGGAGGCCTCTTCTCGGCGAAGAGCCTGGCCCGGCGCACCGGCCACCGCTGCATCATGGTCACCGGCACCTCTCCCGAGGCGGTCTCCACCACCGCTATGGCGTCCTCTATGGTATATTCTCCCTCCTGGATGCGGACGACCTTGCCCGCGACGCCAGCCGGCACCATGATGCGGTGGGTCACCACCTTGGTCTCCGGCACCGTGCCCAAGATGTCCCCCGGCTCCACCTCGTCCCCCAGCTTGGCCAGCGCCCGGAAGGGCCACTTGCGGGCGCGGGACAGCCCGGGTTCCTCCACGCCGCGCGCGATGTAGTTGCCATATTTATCCATAATGATGTCGAGGGGGCGCTGCACGCCGTCGTAGATGGAGGTGAGGAGCCCAGGGCCCAGCTCCACGCTGAGCGGCTCCCCGGTGGTGATCACCTCGTCGCCGGGGCCGATGCCGGACGTCTCCTCGTAGACCTGGATGGAGGCGCGGTCTCCGCGCAGCTCGATGATCTCCCCCATCAGCCGGTCGCTGCCCACCTTTACCAGGTCGTACATCTTGGGATCGGGGAGCCCCCTGGCGACTACGAGCGGGCCCGCCACCTTCACTATGTATCCCTCTTCCATACCTTGCTCCTCATCTCTGTCCGCCGTCCCTCGTATTACGTGGGAGCCCCGGGGGCGGGGCCTCCTCTTAGTCCTCGATTATGGAGCCCAACGCCTTCTCCACCCTCTTCTTGATGCTGGCCCTTCCCAGCCCGGTGAAGCCGCTGGCGGCGGGCACCGCCAGCACCACCGGGAGGTCCTCGATGGCGGGGAAATCCGGCACCTGCTCCAGCAGCACCTCGTATACGGGCTCGGTGATCATGACCAACGCGTATCTCTCCAGCGGCAGCGCGTTCCAGGCCGCCGGCCCGTCCTGCGGGGAGGCGACGGGATAGGAGTCCACTCCCACGGCCTTGAAGCCCGCCACGGAGGTGAAGCCGCCTACCATCGCCAGTTTCAACTTTTTCATGTCACCGTTCCCGTCATCGGACACGAGCGGTTCATTCGATATACAGCTTTCTCAGCGCCTTCTCGATGATCGCGGGGGGGATTTTGTGCAGCTTGGAGATGAGGATGGTCCGCACCACGAGCGCCTCGTTCTCCCTCGCCCGCACGTAGGCGAAAACGGGCTCCACGCCCACCGACACCCTCTTCATCCCCCGCACCATGTCCATGAGCTGGTCGTCGCTCCTGCGGTCGAAGTCGGTGAGCCTCACCACCCGGTCCTCGCTCTCCACGATCTCCATCAGCTTGGAATAGTAGGCGTTCGCCTCCAGCCTCTTGGCCATCATCTCGGGGGGTTCCACGTAGAGGTCGAGGAGGTCTCCGTCGGGGACGAACCCTCCCTTCACGATCATGGCCGCCAGGAACTCCCTCTCCTTCGACAGCAGCCGCGCCCTGATCAGCAGCTTCAGGTTGGCGAGGTCTATGGAAGCGCGGGCGAAATCGATGACGAAGGGGCTGTCCTCGCGCCTTGCCAGAAAGAGGCGGTGGGCGAGAAAACGCTTCTCCAGCAGCGTATCCAGCTCCTGGGGCGAGGTAAGTTCCGCCACCTCCTCCATCGCCTCCTTGTAGGGCGAGGGCATCTCGGCGGGATTTTCCATCCCGCTCCGCAGCGCATCCAGGCCGACCGTTCCCAGGCCTTCCAGCAGGCCCTGCGGCTCCTGCCCCTCCATCCTCGCCTTGAGCAACGCCTTCAGGTTGTGGAAGTCGTAACGGCAGAGGAAGAAATCGACGATGATGGAGCCCCTGGGCAGGGACTCCGCCAGTGAGGAATAGACGTCGCGCAGGAAGGCGGTGAGGTCCACGTCCACGTCCCGGGCCAGCTTCGCGCCGGCCAGGTAGTTCCCCATGGCTATCTCGTCGAGGATATTCAAGGCCCCCTCGAAGTCGGCATCGACCAGCCTCTCCAAGCGCTGCGTGTTGAGCATCTGCATCTCCAGGACCCTGATCCTCCCCACCGCGAAGCCGTAGCGCGTGGTGTCGTGAAAAGGCCTGATGCGCCTCAGGTCCACCTTGAGGAAATCGGGCAGGCCTTTCACCCTCCCCTCCCTGAAGTGGGGGGAAGCGCCCGCCTTAACGGGGTTGAGGTCGGCGCTACCTGCCTTGCTCATGGGCGGCACCCCGCACGTCCACGTCGCCGAAGAGCATCTTCAGCGCGTCCTCCTCGTATCCGTCCCTGACCTGGCGCATGAGCGTCTCCAGGGTGAGGTTGTTCACGAACTTCTCGCCCGTGAGTATCACGCCCCGGCCGAAATCCGCTGCCTCCGCGGCCAGGCTCAATCTCCCCGTGCGCCCTCCTTCCGCCAGCTCCTCGTTGATCTCCTCGAGCAGGCCTTTCGCGAGCAGGCGGTGGTCGTAGGGAGCGGCCAGGACCTCCTCCTCGCCGCTGGATACGTTCTCGAGGATGACGCGCTTGAGCCAGGCGCGGTAGCGCTCCTCCGGCAGTTCCTCGAACTCCCGCATGGCCTCGGTGAAGGCTTCCTCGAAGAGCTGGTTCTGGGCGGAGAGGAAGGCGGCGCGGCTCTCCGCCAGCGCTTCGCTCATGATCTTCGTTCTCTCCCTCTCCCCGCGCTCGCGGAAAGACGCCCTGACGGCCTCGGCCTCGCGGGAGGCTTCCTCCCTGCCCTCCGCCCTGATGCGCTCCGCCTCCGCCTTGGCGCCGTCGACCATGCCGCGCCCCTGCAGGCGGGCGTCGTCCTCTATCTTCTGCAGCAGCCTCTCCAGGGACACGCTACGCTCCTCTTTCCGCCATACCGCACCATCACCACGCCGGACTAGAGCTTATCTATCTGCGGCGCGATGACGGTGAAGAACATGAGAATGGTCACGATGAGAGAGAGCACGGCGTAGGTCTCCACCAGGGCCGGCAGCACCAGGGCCCGCCCCATCTCCTCGCGCCGCTTGGCCACCATCCCCGCCGCTCCCGCCGAGGTCAATCCCTGGTATGCGCCGGAGGAGAAACAGACGAAGGTCACCGGCAGGCAGGCCAGGAAGATCTGGAAGCCGATCAGGCCCGGCAACGCCCCCCAACCCGCGCCCGGTTCCATGACGAAGATCACCAGGACCCCGGTTATGAAGCCGTAGATGCCCTGCGTGCCCGGGATGACCACCAGGGGCAGCAGGGGCCCGAAACGGTCCGGCAACTCGGTGAGGATGCCGCCGGCCACGTTGGCGACGTAGGTGATGCCCATGGCGGAGCCCGAGCCCCCGCCGATCACCGCCACCGCCGCCCCCAGCAGCGCCCAGTGCAGGCCGCTAAGCCCGCCGAAAGTAGCTGCGTCCATACCTACCTCCTCGATTACTCTTCTATCATCGTCTTGCGCGTCTCCAGCGCCAGGGGGACGAAAGGTTCCCCCCCGTCTTCGTAGAACTTGCCGAAAAACTCCACGTACTGCAGCCTCAAGGGGTGCACGAAGGCGCCCAGGAAGTTGATGAGCAGGTTGAAGACGTGGCCGCCCAGGAGCACGACGAGCATCAGCAGGAACACGAGCGTCCCGGTGCCCTCGCGGTAGCCGAAGATCGTGTAGCTCGAGCCCGCCTGGCGCAGGATCTCCTCGGGGTCCTGCGCGGGCAGCGGCAGGGCCAGCAGAAGCAGGGCGAGACCGGCGAAAAT
>CAZQFX010000084.1:0-12470 GCA_964592775.1 uncultured Actinomycetota bacterium | reverse complement strand
AGACCGTGAGCTGGAGGAGCAGGGCCACCATCAGAAAAACGAAGAAGGTAAACCTGCGGTGCATCGCGGCATCAACCTCCCCCCGGGCTTCGTGTACCGTCCCCTGGATATCTTGACGCACAGAGAGCGCCGATGCGCCACTCCAGCAAGGCGCGCGACTGAGGCGTACTCGGTAAGTACGTCGCAGGGAGCGGAACGCCTCGGGAGGGGATGCAGCGGTGTTCGAATGCCAAGATATCCAGGGGACGGCGCACAAGGGGCGCCGCGCTCGGAGGGGGTGAAGTGACCACCATCACCTTGTCCTGGCTGGTCATGCTGGCCCGCGGCTCGATGACGATGCCCACGGAGAGGTCGGCGCGGCGCTCGCTGATCTCGGTGATGATCCCGATGGGGATGCCCGAGGGGCAGGTCCCCCCCAGCCCGGAAGTCACCACCACGTCCCCCATCTTCACTTCCGCGTCCTGGTTGAGCAGCTCCAGGCGCACGCCCCCCCTGCCCTCGCCCTTCACCACGCCCATCTCCGCGTTGCTCTGGAGCATCGCTCCCACCGAGCTCTTGTCGTCGGTGATGAGCTGTACTACCGAGGCCTCAGAGGTGCAGAGGATTATCCTCCCCACCAGGCTGCCGTCCTCGCTGAGGACGGCCATGTATTCCTGCAGGCCGTCCGAGTAGCCGGCGCCGATCTGGATGGTCTGCTCCCAGATGTCGGGGTTGGCCCCGATGACGTCGACGACGAGGAAGGCGAGGTCGGGGCGGCTGTCCTTCACCGCGATCATGCTCTGCAGCTTCTCGTTCTCCAGCTTGAGCCTCTCCAGCTCGTCCATCCTGTCCTCGTACTCCTCGATCTCCCCCCGCAGGCGGTCCCTCTCGCTCTCGGCGTCCCCCAGGTCCGCCAGGTACCCTATGCCGTCTTTCACCGGGCTCAATATCTTGCTCACGCCTTTCTGGAGCGGGGATACGATATCGAGGGAGAAGCGCTGCAGGCGGTGGAAGAGACCGTCCTTGCTCTCGCGCGAATACACCGTAACCAGGAGTACGCAAATACTGATCAGTACGATGATCAATATACGCTGTCTGCGGTTGTATTTGTCTATCATGACCGCTCAGCCCCGGTTCAATGCCGGGATGAGGAGATCAACACCTTCTTCATGATCTCGAACTCCTCGAGGCACTTCCCGGACCCGATGGCTACGTCGGATAGCGGCGAGCCGGTCACCTCCACCGGCATGGCCGTTTCGTGGCGTAGCCTCTCGTCGATCCCGGTAAGCAGGGCCCCTCCTCCCGTCAGCATTATCCCCCGGTCCATGATGTCTGAGGCCAGCTCTGGGGGTGTCTTGTCCAGCGTGGTCTTGACGGCGGACACGATGGAGCCGATAGGCTCCTCGATGGCCTCGCGTATCTCCTCCGCCATCACCACGATGGTCTTGGGAAGGCCGGTGACCAGGTCTCTTCCCCTGATCTCGGCGTTTACCTCGTCTCCCATGGGAAAGGCCGATCCGATCTGGATCTTCATCTCTTCGGCCGTCCTCTCCCCGATCATCAGGTTGTACTCTCTCTTGATGTAGGTGATCACCGCCTCGTCCAACTCGTCGCCGCCGATGCGTATGGACTCGCTGGTCACGATGCCGCCCAGCGATATGACCGCGACCTCGGTGGTGCCGCCTCCTATATCCACCACCATGTTCCCTGTGGGCTCGTGGATGGGCAGTCCCGCGCCGATGGCCGCCGCCATGGGCTCCTCGATGATGTAGGCCGCCCTTGCCCCGGCCTGGATGCAGGCTTCCTCCACCGCCCGCTGCTCCACCCCGGTCGTCCCCGAGGGCACGCAGACCACCACGCGCGGGCGCGCGAACAACCTCCTCTTGTGCACCTTCTGGATGAAGTAGCGCAGCATCTTCTCGGTGACGTCGAAGTCGGCGATGACGCCGTCCTTCAGCGGCCTCACGGCCACGATGTGCCCCGGCGTGCGGCCGATCATCCTCTTGGCCTCCGCGCCCACCGCGAGGATGGCGCCGTTGGAGGTGTTGATGGCCACCACCGAGGGCTCGTTGAGGACGATGCCCTTGCCACGCACGTAGACGAGGGTATTGGCAGTCCCCAGGTCTATGGCCATGTCCCTTCCGAGCATCTCCCACGAAGAGAACATGCGTTCACCTTTCATCATACATGTGACGGCCCGAAGGGCCGTCTTTGTGCTTCAAGTCATTTTATCATACAAGGCGCAAATGCCGTGTAACCTGCGATATTATTCGCCGGGCCGCTTGTTTTGACCTTGCTTCAACGAAAGAACCAATTATATCGCGTGCGCGGCTTAACCATAGACGGCCCCGGCTTTGATGGAGTTCCCCGCTTGGGGTCACCCCGGACATGGGACATTCCCGATACCGGCAAAACCCGTTCTATCTTACGATAATATTCGTTCTGTCAGGATCACATGCAGCGAACCTGTTTTCGACCCCCGATGGTGTTGCGGCCACGCGACATGGATGACTGTGCCGAAGTGTGTCTGGGTCCGGCTTCAGAAGGGGCGTGACTCCGGAGCCTGATCAGGTACCGCGGGTGGCTCCACGGGTAGTTCGATGGGTGGAGGTGATTCGTCTGGCGTAACCGGAGGCACTGGGTCCACGGAAGGGACCGGGGATACCGGCTCCACGGGTTTTTCCTGATCCTCCTGATCCGCCCAGGGATCCACCCAGTCAGGCGGAAAGCCCTCCGGCCACAGCTCCTCGCGTATCTCCTCCGTCCCTTGCCGCAGTTCCTCCGAAAGCTCCGGTGGGATATCCTCCAATGTCACAAGCAGCAAGGATTCTAACCGTCTCAGCAGGTCCGAAGCATGGGAGCGGATGGCGGCAGCCTTATCATCCGGCAGGTCCCCGGTCTCCGCCAGCGCCTTGAGGAGGTCGCGACTGGCGTCCATGGCCAGGGACGCATACCAACCCGTCAAATCTCTCTCTCCGGCGTATTCCAGTTCGTCAATGCGCCGCTCCGCGTAAGCGATGAGCAGGTTCGCTTCGCTCTCGCCGCCCGAGGTGAAGACGAACCGAGCCTTCTCTATGGCCCGTTTTACGGAGTAAAGGGGGCTCCCTGGCATGGCGTAGGTGGAAGCGAAACCCATCCCCGCCAGAAGAGCCAGGACCACGAAGCAGGCTACGGCCAGCCTGGGAAGGGTTAAAATCCGCCGGCGGGGCGCGGCCCCCTCCACCGCTTCGCCGCCGGTAATCACCCGCAGCTCGCCTGCGCCGCGCGAGCCCTCGATCAGTTCCGAACGCGCCTTCTCAGCCGCGGCCGCCAGGGATTCCCGGTAGAACGCCGCTCTCTCGCTGGGGGGAAGGGAAGTCCCGCCTGTGCGGAAGGCCTCGACCATGAGCGTATCGAGCGCGATAGCGGAGCGCACCCGCCCCCGCTTCATGCCCGCCGTTGCGGCATCCCGCTCGGCCCCGGCGCCGTCGGCATCCTCTGCATCACGCTTTTTTCCAACGGCTCCGCCATCCCGGGTGTCCAGGATACGCCGTAGCATCCAGGCGTCCCTCAACCTTGCGAACCTGCCGCCCTCGTTTCTCATCTCGATCCTATCTCTCGCACGAATATCTTCCTTAAGGACACCATGGCCCTGTGCTGCAGCGCCCTCACCGCTCCCGGGGTCTTCCCCATGATCGATGCGATCTCGCCCACACGGTACCCTTCTATGAATCTCAGTATGACCACGTTCCTTTGCTCATCCGGCAGTTGATCCACCGCACGGTAGACATCCTCGTAGTCCAGGTTGTCCAAGGCATGGGATTCCGGGTCGCTCCAATCCCCAACCGCCGGCGCGTGATCGAGCGGCTCCCGCACTACTTTCCCCTCACTCCTGAAGTGCTCGTAAAGGAGGTTGCGCGCAATGCCGTAGAGCCAGTGCCCTATAGTGCCGCCCCGGTCCTGGAAACTGCCGATGCTCTCCAGGGCCGATGCGAACAACTCGGACGCAAGCTCGTCCGCCGTGTCCAGGCTGCCCGTATGGTAGTACATATATCTCCTCATCCTCTCGAAAAAGAGGTCGAACAGCCGCGAGAAGGCCTCGGGGTCATAGTCCTTCGCCCTCACTGCGGTCTCTACCAATTCCTTAACGGGAGGCATAGCCTCAGAAGGCATGGTCACACCGTCTCTCCGAACCAGCTGGCGGCCCTTCAAGCCTTTCACTACTTCTATGATGGATATCGGCATTTCGTTACGGATTTCTTCTCTTTCGATGGATTTGGCGGCACGGTTCAAGCGGCATGGGCAGATTTGTGTCAGCCTGCCACATGATCCGGACGGCATTCTCCGTCGATATCCGGTTGGTGGCCATTCGTGCATCCCGTGGCCATCCATAAGAACTTCGCGTAACGTTTTTCTTCCATTCTTCATATACATGGCGAAGGGATTCTTGAGGGGGGAGGAGTCCTCAGGCGCGACGGACGACAACCACTCGCAGCCGGAGAGCACGTGGCCCAACCCGATGGGAAAGGTCGTGAGACAGAACAGACGGAGAGATGAAGGGAGGTGACGATGATGCGGACCATATGGCATAGATGGGTGATCCTGGCGGTGATCTCCGCCCTGTTGTTCTCCATCCTGGCGGCGCAGGCAGCTTTTGGAGCTGTCCTTCCCGGTGGGGCCGGTTCAGCCGCGCAGTTGGAGGAAGAGGCAGAAGAAACCGATGGCGAGGAAGGAGAAGAGCCCGAGGAGCCGAAGAGCCCCGAGGAAGTCCTGGAAAAGGTGCTTACAAGAATCGCGGCCGCCTTTCAGAAATGCCTGGACTCCCTGAACCGCGCGATGGGGGAAGCGGCCGAACAGGCCAGAGAAGCGCTCGAGTTGGCCATAAGCAATGTCGAGAGAATCCGTGATTGGCTCGCCGAAGGGGGGCTACCGCCGTTTAAAGAGGGCCCGTTCCCGGAAAGGCCACAGCCCGGAGATAGGGACGACAATGAAGGAGACGAGGAAGCCGATGGCGGCATGCCTGACGTAGAGACGCCGGTGCCCCCGAAACCGCCGGAAACGGATGAGCTTCCCGTAGCGCCACCGGTACCCTGGATGGAAGATGAGCGCTCGCCTGACCCGGGAATTCCCCCGAGATCATAGGACTAGCCCACAACAGCTAGGAAAAGAAGGGCGGCATCTCCGCAAGCCGCCCTTCTCGCATTGTCAGCACTACCCGTGAATGCGACTTTGGCGATGTGCGGGTTAAAAGTCCGTAAGGATCGGCGTCTTTCATTTAATGAGAATGGGTTCCGGATATGGGACATCCTACGACAAACGTGGGGCTTATTCCGTTTACTCTTAACTTAATGTGGTTCTTCTACGAGAAGTATGGGTTGGGGGAACCCGGGCATGTAGGGTCAGTCACCCATGTCGCGCGGTCGCTACACCGCCGAGGACCAAAATGCTGGACGCTATTTTCAGGGCAGGCCAAAAAAGAAGGGGGTTCTTCCGCAAGGAATGTGGGTCGAGAGGTGGCATTATTAAATGTCCCATGTCCGGTGACCCCAAGTGGGATTTACAGGTGGGATTTATGACCCCAGGGTGGGATTGCTGTATGATAGGGGTCGGCGCGCATCATGGACGATCTACGAATATGGAGGTCTTGATGGCGATCGAGAGGACGCTGGTGCTTATAAAGCCCGACGGCGTGAGAAAGGGTCTGGTGGGGGAGGTCATCTCCCGCTGCGAGCGCCTGGGCTTGAAGATAACGGCGATGCGGCTGCTGGTGGTTGACGAGGAGCTCGCCTCCCGCCATTACGCGGAGCACGCAGACAAACCCTTCTACGCCGAGCTCGTATCCTTCATCACCTCGGGAGAGGTCGTGGCCATGGCCCTGGAAGGGGAATCGGCCATCTCCATGGTGAGGAAGCTCATGGGGTCCACCGATCCCAAGGACGCGCCCCCCGGCACTATCCGCGGGGATTACGCGGTCGAGATCACCGAGAACATCGTGCACGGTTCGGACGGGCTGGAGAGCGCGGCGCGCGAGGTCGAGCTGTTCTTCCCCGGGCTCTGATATATGTATGGGGTCAGTTACCCATGTCGCGCGGCCGCGGCGCCACGGAGGACGAAAAGCTGGTCGCTATTTTCTTGGGCAAATCTTCAGCGACTGGCGACGCAACATATAGTATTTGAGGGCGTATTTTCCGGGCAGACCCCTGCCGATCCCGTTCCAGGGCTGACCCCAGGTGGGATTTATCTATTCCGGGCGCAGCCCCAACGCGGCGCGCGCCTCCCCTACCGTGTACAGCGAGCCGGTCACGCATACCATGTCCGTGACCGCGGCCAGGGTGCGCGCGAACTTCACCGCTTCCGCCACCGATTCAACCACCACGCAGTCGTGTCCCATCCCCTTGACCATGGCCGACAGGGCGTGGGCGTCAGTCGCCCGCTCGTCCGCGCTCTGGGTGACCACTACCGTATCCGCGAGCGGCAGAAGGAGTTTCAGCATCTGCCTCGCGTCCTTGTCCTCCAGGATGCCCACCACCAGGATGCAGTGGTCGTAATCGAGGTCGTTGCGGATGACGTGGGCGAGGCGGCCGGCCCCGTCCGGATTGTGCGCGCCATCCAGCAATAACAGCGGGTCGAGGGAGGCCACCTCGAGGCGCCCGGGCGATTTCACGCGGCGCATGCCCGCCTCCACTTCCGAGAGCGAAAGAGCGGCAAGCGACCCCGCGCAAACCTCGCATGCCGTCACGGCGCAGGCGGCGTTCACCGCCTGGTGCTCCCCCAGCAGGGGGATGAAGATCTCCGGGTATTCCCTGAGTATCCCCCGTATACCCACGGCCTGCCCCACCTTTCCCGTCTCGATGCCGTAGGTCACACTGTAGAGCAGTTCGAAGTCACGCCCGAGGAGCTTGAGGCTGCTGCCCCTTTCATCGCACGTATCGGCGATTACCTTCAGGGGGCCCTCGTCACCCACGGCTGAGATGACGTAACTGCCTTCCTTGATGATGCCCGCCTTCTGGAAGGCGATCTTCTCCAGCGTCCCACCCAGCTCGGCCACGTGGTCCAGGGCGACGCTGGTGATCACCTGCACGCGCGAGTCCACCAGGTTGGTGGCGTCCCACCTCCCCCCCATTCCGACCTCGATGACCCCGACGTCCACCTTGCGCTGGGCGAAGTGCAGGAAGGCCACGGCCGTGGTTATCTCGAAGTAACTGAGCGGGTCGCCGGTCTCCGCGTCCGTCTCCTCGATCTGGGGGATGATCCTTTCCACCAAGGCTGCGAACTCCCTCTCCGATACCGGCCTGCCCCCCACGCACATGCGCTCGGTCACGGATTGCATGTGCGGCGAAGTATAGCGCGCGACCTTCCTGCCCCCGACCTCGAGGACGGAGGCGACCATGCGCGCCGTCGAGGTCTTGCCGTTGGTGCCGGTGATGTGTATGGAGGGGTATGAGAGCTGGGGGTCGCCGAGCTTGGAGCAAAGGACGCGGATGCGGTCCAGGCTGGGCTTGATGCCGTGACGCGCCGCCTTGTCCAGATAGGCCTCGGCTTCCCTGAAATCCACTACCGCTCCTCTCTTATGGGGTCAAGTCCTTATTCTTGAATGTCCTAGTATTATTTACCATTATTCCAAGTAAGCGCCAGGTCCATGATGTAAGCTCCCTGGCCGTCTTCCTCCCTTTGATGCCATATAATGCCAGGGAATTCAAGATCGAAGACGTGGCCCCTCTCTATCCACCGAGCAGGTTCAGCTGCTCCCGCAGCTTCTCGACCTTCAGCCGGTTCTCGGCCAGCTTGCGCCGCTCCTTCTGCACCACTTCGGGAGGCGCCTTGGACAGGAACTGGTCGTTGGATAGCTTGGCCTGGAAGCGCCGGGACTCCTCCTCGACCCTGGCGATCTCGCGCCTGATCCTGTCCTTTCCCTCCGTAAAACCCTCCCGCTCCGGGGGCAGAAAGACCTCCACACCGGCGGCCAGTCCGCGCGCGAAGGAAGCTGGATTCTCCACGCCCTCCGTTATCCGCAGCGCGGACAGGCGCGCCTGGGAGACGATATATTCCATGTGGGCCTCCATCAGCCCCCCCCGGCCCTCCAGCAGCGGCACCACGATGCCCGCAGGGCGCGCGCCGGGCTTCAGGCCCATCTCCGAGCGCAGGCGGCGCACGCAGGTGATCACCTCGCGCAGGACGTTCAAGTCCTCCTCCGCCCCTTCGTCCACGAACTCCGGGTGCTGCGCCGGCCAGGGCGCCACCACCAGCGATTCGCCTTCGTGCGGCAGGCGCTGCCAGATGTCCTCGGTTATGAAGGGCATGAAAGGGTGCAGCAGGCGCAGCGCCCGCTCGAGCACGGTCCACAGCACGAACCGCGCCGTGCGCCTCGCGGCCTCGTCCTCGCCGTAGAGGCGCAGCTTTGACAGCTCCACGTACCAGTCGCAGAAATCGCTCCAGAAGAACTCGTACAGTGCCCGGCAGGCCTCGCTGAAATTGTAGTCCTCGAAGCAGCCGTCCATGGCGGAGACGAGCCGGGAGAGGGCGGAGAGTATCCAGCGGTCCGCCAGGGTGTATTCCAGCTCCGCCCCGTCCACCTCCGCCGGGTCGAAGCCCTCCAGGTTCATGAGGGTGAAGCGCGAGGCGTTCCATATCTTGTTGCAGAAATGGCGGCTGCCCTCGATGCGCTCCTCGGAGAGGAAGACGTCGCGCCCGGGCACGGCGATGTGGCCCAGGGTGAAGCGCAGGGCGTCAGCTCCGTACCTTTCTATGACCTCCAGGGGGTCGATGACGTTTCCGGACGACTTGCTCATCTTCTTGCCCGACTCGTCGCGGATGAGGGCGGTCATGAACACCTCCCGGAAGGGGACGTCGCCCATGAAATGGATGCCCAGGAACATCATGCGCGCCACCCAGAAAAAGATGATGTCGAAAGCGGTGACCAGAACCGAGGTGGGGTAAAAGTAGCCCAGTTCGGGGACCTCGTCCGGCCAGCCCAAGGTAGAGAAGGGCCACAGCCCGGAGGAGAACCAGGTGTCGAGGACGTCGGGGTCCTGCTCCAACGCTCGCCCGCAAGCGCATTCGGTGGGATCTTCCCGCGAGACGATGACCTCTCCGCATGCCTCGCAGTACCAGGCGGGGATGCGGTGGCCGAACCAAAGCTGGCGCGAGATGCACCAGTCGTGGATGTTGTACATCCAGTCGAAGTAGATCTTCTCCCAGCGCGCGGGGACGAAACCGGTCCTTCCCTCCTCCACCGCCGCGATGGCCGGCTCCGCTAGTTCCTTCATGCTCACGAACCACTGCTTCGAGAGGTAGGGCTCTATCACCGTACGGCAGCGGTAGCAGTGGCCCACCGCGTGCTGGTGGGTTTCCACTTTCTGGATATAGTGCATCTTCTCCAGGTCGCGTACCACGGCGTTGCGCGCCTCGTAGCGGTCCAGCCCCGCGTAGGGGCCGCCGTTCTCGTTCACCACCGCCTCGGGGGTGAAGATGTTTATCTCCTCCAGGCCATGTCGCCGTCCCATCTCGAAGTCGTTGGGGTCGTGGGCCGGGGTTACCTTCACCGCGCCGGTGCCGAACTCGGGGTCCACGAAGTCGTCGGCGATGACGGGCATCTCCCTCCCCAGCAGCGGCAGGACCGCCGTCTTCCCCACCAGGCCGCGGTAGCGGTGGTCGCGGGGATTGACCGCCACCGCGGTGTCCCCGAGCATGGTCTCGGGGCGGGTGGTAGCCACGTGGACGAAACCGTCCGAGTTCTTGATGCCGTAGCGTATATACCACAGCTTGCCCTCCAGGTCCTCGTAGTCCACCTCGATGTCCGAAATGGCGGAGAGGCAGCGGGGGCACCAGTTGACGATGTAGAACCCCTGGTAGATGAGCCCTTCCTCGTATAGGCGCACGAAGACCTCGCGCACCGCGCGCGAGCACCCCTCGTCCATGGTGAAGCGCTCCCGCTCCCAGTCGCAGGAGCAGCCCATGCGCTTGAGCTGCCTGATGATGGTGCCGCCGTACTCGTCCACCCACTCCCACACCCGCTCCAGGAAGGCCTCGCGCCCTATCTCCCAGCGGTTGGTCCCTTCCTCGGCCAGGTTGCGCTCCACCACCGCGTGGGTGGCGATGGCGGCGTGGTCGGTGCCGGGCAGCCACAGGGTCTCGTAGCCCTGCATGCGCTTACGCCGGATGATGAAGTCCTGCAGGGAGTTGTTGAGAGCGTGCCCCAGGTGCAGGGAACCGGTGACGTTTGGCGGGGGGATGACGATGGTGAAGGGCTCCCTCTCCGGGTTGGGCTCGGCGTGGAAGAAGCGCCGTTCCTCCCAGAAGGCGTACCACTTCTCCTCCACCTCGGCCGGCTCGTAGGCCTTGGGTATGTCCCGGCCCGGCTCTCCCTCGCGGTTTATGGACAACTCTCCTCACACCTCCGCACATCGCTCGCGCCCGATTCCCGGGCTTATATTGCGCTCCCATGCATGGTAGGAAGCGGCCCTTCACTTTGTCAAACCCCGCACCGGCCGCTGCGGTAATTATAATCGCTGGTGTGGACAGGGGTCAGGCCCGGTCGACCGCTTTGATTGCGCTGGAAGTGCCGACTTCCGGGCCCCGTACCCGAAACGGCAAAGGGCCTCGAGTAATCCGAGTCATGATAGAATAATAACCATCCGCTGTTCGAAAGGTGTTGTAACAGGCTAGGGAAGAGGTTGCATACAATATGCCGGTAAACGCGAAGGACCATTACAACCGGGTAACCGACGCGTGGAAGGTGTTCATGGGGGACAACCTTCACTTCGGGTACTTCGAGACCGAGGACATGGAGCTGCCCGAGGCCACCGATCTGTTGATAGAGAAGATGCTGGAATTTTGCGATATCTCCCCGGAGAGCAGGATCCTCGACGTGGGATGCGGCATCGGCAGCCCGGCGCTGTACATCCACGAGAAGTTCGGCTGCGCCATCGACGGCATATCCACCAGTGAGCGCGGCGTTCATCTCGCGGCCGCCGCCGCCCGAGAAAGGGGCTATGACCGCGTGCGCTTCAAGGTCGCGGATGGGCTCGACAACGGGTTCCCGGACGAGACGTTCGATATCGTGTGGATAATGGAGGCGTCCCATCTCATCTACGACAAGAGAAGGCTTTTCCGGGAATGCCGACGCGTGCTCGAGCCCGGCGGGACCCTGGTTCTCTGCGACATCACCCAGTTGGAGCTGCTGCCGATACATCGCGGGCTGTGGCGCTTCTTCAGGCATATCAACGAGTATTACACGCTCTATAAGACCTTCGGTCCCGCGCAGGTGCTGTCCCTGGGCACCTACTGCGACCGCCTCGTAGAGGCCGGCTTCGACCGGGTCACGGCCCTGGATATATCGGCGAAAGCCCTTCCCACCATGACGCGGTGGAAGGAGAACGCCCTCCGTTACCTGGAGAACCAGGGTGATTCGCTCCCGCGCAAGTATGTCGATCTGTTCATCCGCGGCTGCGCGATAGACGAGAGATACATGCAGCAGGGCCACTTCGGCTATGGCATAGTGAAGGCTGTCAAATAGAATGAAGTCGCCGCCTGGCACCGTGGGCGCCAGGCTTCCCTTGGAAGGAGGTGAGCGTGGGCACGGCGGCACTCATCGTTTTCCTCTGCTCTTTGGGGATGGGGTTGCTCGGTATCGCGGCGCTGACCGTATCCGGCCTGCGCATCTACCGCACCGCCCGCTATGCCTACAAGGACTCCCAGCCCTGGGTGGCGCTGTTCAAAGAGTATGCCAAGACGCTGGCGGGCATGGCCAGGCTCATGGAGGAGCGGATGCAGAACATCACTCGCACGGGGCACGAGATGCGCGAGAGGATGGATGACATACAGGACGCCATCGAGGAACTGCGCTCCCACCCCCTGCTGCGCGCCGCCCATCTCATCGGCCGCCACCGCCGCTAGGATCAGCCCTCCAGTCCGCGTGCCTGGGGCCAGACACCTGCATCGCCTATGATCTCTCGGTATCGGCTATCGAGACGAGCGTGGCTGGAATAGACGGGTGTAGCGGGCCGGCCGGCTTACGCGCTTTCCTCGTCCTTGTAGTCGCTGGCCGAGGTGACCAGCGTGGGCTCCAGGCCCTTCTCCACCGTGTCCTTGGTCACCACGCAGCGGATGATGTCGTTGCGCGAGGGCAGCTCGTACATCACGTTGAGCAGGCTCTCCTCCATGATGGCCCGCAGGCCGCGGGCGCCGGTGGTCCTCTGCGTGGCCTTGCGGGCCACCGCGCGCAGCGCGCCGTCGGTGAAGCGCAGCTCCACCCCGTCGAACTCGAAGAACTTCTTGTACTGCTTGACGAGAGCGTTCTTGGGCTCGGTGAGGATGCACACCAAGTCTTCCTCGGTGAGACCGTGGAAGGCGGCGATGACCGGCAGGCGCCCCACGAACTCGGGGATGAGGCCGTACTTGAGCAGGTCCTCGGGCATCACCTGCTCCAGGATCTCGCCGATCTCCTTGTCCTCGCGCCGGCGCACGTCGGCGCCGAAGCCGACGCCCTTCTTGCCGATGCGGTTCTCTACGAT
>CAZQFX010000083.1:11884-12591 GCA_964592775.1 uncultured Actinomycetota bacterium | reverse complement strand
AGGCAAGGAGCTCCCCGGGCGGGATGCCGGTCCTCGCCGCCAGCCAGTCCAGGCTGCGCGGGCCCCCCTGCAGCAGCTCGATGCACATGCGCTCGCGCGCCCCCACTTCCCCGCCGCCAGGGCATGACCCCTCGATCCAAGAACTCTCCGCGTGCGGATGCGCGCAAGCGACGGGGAGTTCCTCGCATATGTCGTCCACGTCCATGACCAGCTTGGCTCCCTTCTGGATGAGCCGGTTGGTACCCTGGGAGAGGGCGCTGCCGATTGGGCCCGGCACCGCCATCACCTCCCGCCCCTCCTCCAGGGCCATGTCCGCTGTGATCAGCGCGCCGCTCTTCTCCGACGCCTCCACCACCACCACCGCGTGGGAGAGCCCGGCGATGATGCGGTTGCGGTGGGGGAACCTCCAGGGCAGGGGATCCTCCCCGGGCGGGTATTCGCTGAGCACGCAACCCGAGGAGGCGATGCCTCTGAGCAGGCCCGCGTGGCCGGGCGGATACACCCGGTCGATACCGCATCCCAGCACGGCGATGGTGAAACCTCCCGCCTTGAGGCACCCCTGGTGGGCGAAACCGTCCACGCCATAGGCTGCGCCGGAGACGATCACCGCCCCCCGACGTGCCAACTCCTCGGCCATGGACTCGGCGGCCCAGCGGCCGTAGCTCGAGGCCCTGCGCGCTCCGACCACGGCCACGTGTGCGACATCG
>CAZQFX010000083.1:0-11869 GCA_964592775.1 uncultured Actinomycetota bacterium | reverse complement strand
CTTCCCATCATGAAGAGGAGGGCGGGCGGGTCGTAGAGGGAACGCAGCCTCTCCGGGAAACAAGTGTCCTGGGGGGTAATGACCCTAATCCCCCGCCGCGTTAGGTTCTTCAGCAACTCGGCGGGTTCGACACGGCGGCAGGCGTCCGCCCAGGCCGCGGTTTTCTCCGCCCCCACCAGGGCCGCCGCCCTGCTCCCGCCGGCTTTCAGTATCTCCCACAGCTCGCGCGCCCCGCCCGCCAGTTGCAGGAGGCGGGGGAAGGCCAGCGAAGACATCCCCGCGAGACAAGCCAGAGCAGCCCTATATGCCTCTTCCACAGCTCACCTCCCTGCCCAGCGACGAGCCCCACAACCTCTCCAGGGAGCGGTACTGTACTGCCTCCGCAAGGTCGGCCACGCCGACGCCCTCCCTGCCGGCCAGGTCGGCGATGGTCCTGGCCACACGCAGGGAGCGGTCGAATCCGCGCGCGGTGAGCCCCAGGCGGTCGGCGGCAGCGTACATGAACCTCTTCTCTTCGTCTCCCAGGCGGCAGGCGGCACGCATCTCCTTCATGTGCGCATGGGCGTTGGTGACCATCCTGCCGCGCCAGCGCGCCCGCTGCCTGTCTCGCGCCTCCATCACCCTCTCGCGCACGCGCTCCGATGTCTCTCCTGAAGGTAGCTCCACCAGTTCCCGGGGGGAGAGGCGCGGCACCTCCACCTGCAGGTCGATGCGGTCGAGGAGCGGCCCGGAGACGCGGTGGTAGTACCGCCTCACGTCCCCGGGCGAACAGGAGCATGCGCGCTGGGTGTCGCCCAGGAAGCCGCAGGGGCAGGGGTTCATCCCCGCCACCAGCAGGAAGCTCGCCGGGAAGCTGTTGCACACCAGGGAGCGGGATATGGTCACGCTTCCCGTCTCCATGGGCTGGCGCAGCACCTCCAGCGCGTCGCGGCGGAACTCGGGCAGCTCGTCCAAGAAGAGCACGCCGCGGTGGCTGAGGGTTATCTCCCCCGGCCGCGGGAAGTTGCGCCCGCCGCCCACCAAACCTACATGAGAGATGGAATGGTGGGGGGCGCGGAAGGGCGGGTATCGCCTCAGGGGCCGGTCGGGATCGAGCAAGCCCGCCACGCTGTGGATGCTCGAGACCTCGAGGACCTCGTCTCCACACAGCGGGGGCAGCACGCCGGGCAGCCTCTCGGCGAGCATCGATTTCCCCGAGCCGGGCGGTCCGATGAAGAGCACGTTATGGAAGCCGGCGGCGGCTATCTCCAGGGCCCTCTTCGCCTGCAGCTGCCCTTTCACCTCGCAGAGGCAGGGATATTCCGCGCCGTCGTCTCCGGCGCTCTCGGGAACCGGCTGTTCCAGGGGTTTCCCCTGCAGGTACTCAAGCGCCTCCAGCAGGGTCGACACCCCGGTGACCTTGATACCCTCGATGCGTCCCGCCTCGCGCAGGTTCTGCAGCGGGAGGATGATCTCCTCGCGCCCCTGGCGCCGCGCCCATAGCGCCATGGCCAACGAGCCCCGCACTCCCCGCACCTTGCCGTCCAGCGCCAGCTCCCCCACCACCAGCCTTCCCGCCAGGGCCTCCGGCCTGAGGCCCCCCGATACCGCCAGGATGGCCAGGGCGATGGGGAGGTCGAAGTTCGAGCCCTCCTTGCGCAAATGGGCGGGTGCCAGGTTGACCGTGATGAGCTGGCGGCAGAAGAGGAGGCCTGAGTTGGCCACCGCCGCCTTGATGCGCCGGTAGGACTCGCGCACCGCCGTGTCCGGCAGCCCTACCATGTAGATGCCGGGGAGGCTCCCGGAGGTGTTCACCTCCACCTCCACCTTGACGACCTCCATCCCCAGGATGGAGCAGCTATCCACTCTAGTGAACACGCCATCACCTCCTATACAAGTTATCCATATTGTACAAGATGGCGATGACAAGTCTGCGAGTATAATAATTTCCAGTGTTGAGCCTGTTGCATAAACCTCGTACGAATCCCGCTCTCCCAAAATTGCGGCAAAATAGGCATCATAATGGAGGGCGAACCGTCAATAACGGGCCATTTCGGTGAATATGTGGAGAGCGATATGTCTGAAGCAGGATTTGTGCGACAGCCTCTGAGACGTGAAAAATATCGGCCTTCTCATGGGCCGTCTGGTCAAACCAGTTGTAACCATTATCCACTGTCTTCAATATGGTGCCTTCAGCTCCTACGATGCATATGACATCACTGTTGAGCGCTGCAATATCGCAAAGGTAATCTTCGATCTTGAGTTCTGACGGTTCCAACTGCATCCCCCATCATAACTCCTGATAATCATTCCTTCTTCCCCTATGCCCCATATCTCATCCTCGCTTATGGCGCGTATTTCTCGCGGCCATACTTCTATCTCCTGCTTACTTACCTCCCAGTTCCCGTTTAATCTTGCGATCCCGTAGGCCACGGGATGAACGCCAGTTCAACTACAGCCACCATCATCCCCCAGAGCTCAGAGCAAACCAGGGTCCGCGGCCGTCATGCCCTTCGCGCGGATCAAATCGAAGCCGTGCATGGTCCAGCTTTGCCCGTTGTCCTCGCTGGAATAGATGTAGCCGTCACTTGGGTCCAGCATCCAGACATTCGTGTCGTTGAAGTTCAAGGGTTGGCGGTTTCGGCGTAGGCGCGGCGTCCGGAGAGCCAGGCGATAAGCAGTCCCAGCACGAGGAAGGCGAGGAACCCCCACCAGGTGTCGACGAGGAAATCCCAAACCCCCGCGACGTATCCCCGGGTGGAGAGGAACCACAGGATGGGCGGCAGGAGCACCGCCAGGAGGACCATATTGGAGATCAGCGATACCCAGACCCCCCGCAAGCCCACCTTGCGCGAGAGCTTGATGTCCGGGTAGTAGAGGGCCAGGGCCAAAGCCGCCCCCAGCACCACCAGCGCGACCAGGAACACGACGGAATTGTCGTAGCTCACCCAGATGGCGATGAGAGCGGCGATAAAGAAAGCCCCTCCGGCCAGCAGGGCGAACAATCCCTTGCGCAACAGGGACATTAAGACCAGCCGCACCATGGACGGCGGTTTATATACCCTCGTGCGCCTTATTTCCTCCTCGTACTCGAACTCCTCCTCCTCGCCGGGCACGGCGTTGAGATCCCGCTCGCAGTTGAAACAGTATTCGTCGCTATCCAGGTTGTTCCTGCCGCACCAGGGACAGGCCTTCATGAGTACTTCTTCTCCAATGTCTCGGAAACGTCCATTCTACATAAATATTGGTATCTCTGCTTCCTTCATGGCAGGATCCTTAGATTATCGTCCAGACCGTCTTCTCGTCCCGATGACCGGCCATCACGGCTCTCCGATCTCGAAGGCGTCTTCCACGTGCACTATTTTCCACTCGTAGCCGTCTTTCAACAAGGCGATCACGTCGAAGCGGCAATCCTTCCTCGCGGGCCCTTTCTCCGCCAGGTAATGGGACGCGGCCCGTGCCATGCGGCCGCGCCGCTTCGCGTCTACCGCGCTCAGGGCTTCCTCGAATTCGCCCCCCGAGCGCGCCTTCACCTCGCAGAAGACTAGCCGCCCCCCTTTTGAGGCAACAATGTCCAGCTCGCCCTGGGGGCAGCGGTAATTCCTATCAATGATACGATAACCCTTGCGCTTGAGAAAGACGCACGCCGCGCCCTCCCCCGCCGCTCCCAGTTCCCTGTTGGCCACGCATCCTCCCGTCCTCGGGGCGACACCTCCATACCAATACAGCATCAGGCGATGACACGGGTCCGGGAAGAAGACGTGTTCTTCCCCCGCCGTATGCTGTCCCCTGCTCGCCACCAGCCATCCCGTCCGCGTTCGATACGATCCTTAAATACAAGATGGAGGGCAGGCGATGACATGGGACCGGCAAGATGGCCGCTTCCCTTCCCGCATCGCCTGATAGCAGGCTGTGATATAAGACTGAGAAGCAGTCCGCTTCTTCTCCCGTCACGCGCAACGGCAGGCGCCGGCGTCAATCGTCCTCATCCACACATTCCAGCTCCATCTCCATCTGCAGCACGCCGTGGAACGTGCGGCGGTGGCAGGCCAGCGGGCCGTGGGTGGCCAGGGCCTTGAGGTGCTGCGCAGTGCCGTATCCCTTGTTGCTCTCGAAGCCGTATTCGGGATGATACAGCGACCAGTGGGTCATGAGGCGGTCCCTGATGACCTTGGCCAGGACAGAAGCCGCGGCCACGCAGCGGCACGCGCGGTCGCCATGCGCCATGCTCCACTGCGGTATGCCCAGGTCGTGGATACGGTAGTAGTCCACTATCACCATGTCGGGGGACGGCTGCAGTGAGAGCACCGCCTCGCGCATGGCGTTCACGTTCGCTGGCTGTAGGCCGTACTCGTCGATGTCGCGCGGCGCCACGCAGGAGAACGACCACGCCTCGGCGCTCTCCAGGATGCGTTTGAACAGCCTCTGCCTGGCGATGGGGGTCAAGAGCTTGGAGTCGGCCAGCTCCTCCAGACCGCGCATCTCCCCTGAATCGGGGAGGATCACCGCCGCCGCCACCAGCGGTCCCGCGAGGGCGCCCCTGCCCGCCTCGTCCATCCCCGCTATCCTGCGGTATCCCATCCTGCGCGCCCATCTCTCGGCGGAATCGCGCGCGGTGCTCAATCCCTCCACCGCCTAGAGCGTGGCCCACCTGCTCGGCGGCCACCATATGGCGACGGCCCGGCCGATCACCGCCTGCAGGGGCACGAAGCCCCAGCGCCGGCTGTCGTTGGAGTTGGGGCGGTTGTCGCCCATGACCATCACCGCGCCCTCGGGCACCACCCACTTGCCGTTGGCGTTGTCCTGCACGTATTCGTAGTCCGCCCCGTAAAGCTCGCCGTTAATGTAGAGCACGCCGTCGCGCAATTCCACCGTATCGCCCGCCACCCCCACCACCCTCTTGATGAACTGCAGGGTCTCCTGGTGTGTGATGTTGAGTATCTCGGCCAGGAGGTCCAGGGAACGCGTGAATCCGTTGCCGCCGTGGGTCCAGTTGGCGGTGTCGTTGGGATCGAAGCGGAAGACGATGACCTCGCCCCTGCGGGGTTCGCGGAAATGGTAGGTGGTGCGGTCGACGAGCACGCGGTCCCCTTCCCGCAGGGTCGGTTCCATGGATGGCGAGGGGATCATGAAAGGCTTGATCACGAAGGCCTGGAGGTATACCGCTATCACCAGGGCGATGATGAAGAGGACGGCGAATTCGAGGACCAGCGCTATCCACTGCTCCCGGGTGCGCTGCTTATTATCCTCCTTGGGGGGTCTGGCGCTTCCCCGGCTTGGCATCTCCACCCGCGGCGGCATCTCCGGCCGCGGCCAGAAGCTCCCGTCCGGCTCTCGCGCCGCGGGTGGCTCGTCGAAAGGGTCTTGGGGCATGGCTCTCGCCTTACTAGGTCCGGCGCTTCTCCTTGACCTTGGCGGCCTTGCCGACCCGGTCCCTCAGGTAATAGAGCTTGGCGCGCCTTACCCTGCCCTGCGTAATCACCTCTATCTTTGAGATGATGGGGGAGTGTAGCGGGAATGTGCGTTCCACGCCGACGCCGAAGGAGACCTTGCGAGCGGTGAAGGTCTCGCGCGTGCCTCCGCCCTTGCGGGCGATGACCACACCCTGGAAGACCTGGATGCGCTCGCGGTTCCCCTCAACCACTCTGACGTGGACCTTGACCGTATCCCCGGGCCGGAATTCCGGTATGTCATCCCGTAGGTATTCGCTCTCTATGATGTCCGTCTTCTGCATCCTGCCTCCTCCTTTCCGTTCTATTACAACCCATCGCCCTCCCGGCCGGCAAGACCGGCGGGCTCCGGGCACAGTATGTTATTTTACTCTAAATCGCGACCATTGCGAAATGAATGGGGGCGGACCTTCCGTGTCCATTCCCCGGCTTTCCCGCGCCGCCATCTCTCCACCGCGCCGT
Organism: uncultured Actinomycetota bacterium; assembly: GCA_964592775.1. GTDB lineage: Bacteria > Actinomycetota > Geothermincolia > Geothermincolales > RBG-13-55-18 > SURF-21. Next base: position 5,978 of record CAZQFX010000083.1, on the reverse strand, counting down.
GGTCTCCCGAGACGAGCACCCCGGGCACGCTCCATCCGCGGTAGTCCGCCGGCCGCGTGTATTGCGGGTACTCCAGCAATCCGTGCGAGAAGGACTCGTCCGCCAGTGACTCCTCGTTTCCCACCACCCCGGGCACCAGGCGCGTTACCGCCTCCATCACCACCAGGGCCGCGAATTCCCCGCCCGAGAGGACGTAGTCGCCGATGGAGAGGGCCTCGGTGCACAGGTGCTCGAGCACCCTCTCGTCCACTCCCTCGTAGCGCCCGCATACCAGCGCCAAGCGGGGGCGCGCGGCCAGCTCCCTTACCTTCGCCTGGTCCATTCTCCTGCCGCGCGGCGTGAGCATGATCACGTCCACCTCTTGTTTCAGCCGCTCCAGCTCCTCCAGGCCGTACCCGAGTGTCCGGGTTACAGCCTCGAACACCGGCTCCGGCTTCATGACCATGCCCGGCCCCCCGCCGAAAGGGGCGTCATCCACCTGGCGGTGCTTGCCCTCCGCGTAGTCCCGGATGTCGTGCACCCCTATGTCTATCACCCCCTTGCGGATGGCCTTACCCAGCAGGCCTTCAAGCAGGGGCGTGTCGAATATCGCCGGGAAGATGGTGTAAACGTCTATGCGCATGGTCCTACTCCTCCAACAGGCCGGGGAGCGGCGCGATGGTGATGGTCCCGCCCTCCAGGTCGATCTCCTTCACTACCTCTTCCGTCATGGGTATGAGGCATTCCCTCTCGCCTCTCACCACCAGCACGTCGTTGGCCCCCGTCTCCAGGACCTCCTCCACCTCTCCCAGGCACCTGCCCTCGCGCGTGCGCACCTCCAGGCCCAGGAGCTGATGCTCCCAGATCTCCCCCGGAAGCGCCTCGCCCACCTCCTCGGGAGGCACCATGAGCAGGCGTCCCGAGAGCTTGTCGGCCCGTTCCCGGTCGTCCAGCCCCCGGAATTTCAACAGCAGGGCTCCCCGGGCCTCCCTCGCTTCCTCCAGGAGCAGCCTCTCCCCCCGCGCCTCTCCCTCCAGGATAAAAGCGTTGCCGGGCCGAAACCGGTAGGGATTGGTGGTGAGCACCTCTGTCTTTACCCAACCGAGGACGCCGTAGGGCTTGATCACCCTGCCGGTGACCACGAGAGAAGGCTTTCGCGGATGATGCGGCATGCTTCTCAGTCGATTATCTCTACGATGGCGTTGCGTCCCTCTTTGGTCGCCGAGGCCTTGACCAGGGTGCGCATGGCCTGGGCGATGCGCCCCTTCTTGCCTATCACCTTGCCCACGTCGTCCGGATCGACGCGCAATTGCAGGATGATGGACCTCTCACCCTCCACCGAGGTCACCTCGACGCCTTCCGGATTGTCCACCAGGGCCCGGGCCAGGTACTCGAGCAACTCCTTCACGTCGGCCTCCTGGCCGACCGCTCCATCATTTGCCACTATTTTCCTCCTGGAACTTCTGCCATATGCCCTTGACCTGCATTAGCTTGCGCACCTGGTCGGTGGGCTGCGCGCCCTCGCGCAACCACTTCAGCACCTTGTCCTCGTCCAGTTCGATCAAGGACGGCTCCATGCGGGGATCGTAGCGGCCGAGGGTCTCGATGAACCTGCCGTCCCTGGGGCTGCGCGAGTCCGCCGCCACCACGCGGTAATAGGGCTTCTTCTTGCCCCCCATCCTCCTGAGCCTTAGCTTTACCAATTATCCGTACTCCTTTCCGTGCTTCTAGTCCCGCATATCCCGCGGATCCGCTACAACTGGAAGGGGAAGGCCTGCCCCATCTTGCGCGGGGACATCTTCCCGAATTGCTTGATCAGCTTCTGCATCTGCTGGAACTGCTGCAGCAGGCGGTTTACGTCCTGGGTGCTGGTGCCGCTTCCCCGGGCGATGCGCTGCTTGCGGCTGGAGCCGATGATCTGCGGCTTTCGCCGCTCCTCCGGGGTCATTGACCGGATGATGGCCTCCACCTTCCCGATCTGGCTCTCGTCCACCTGCAGGCCCTTGAGCTTGGAGGAGGAGATGCCCGGGATCATGCCCAGGATCTGGTCCAGGGGGCCCATCTTCTTGAGTTGGGCCATCTGGTCGAGGAAATCCTCCAGGGTGAACTGCTGCTTGCGCAGCTTCCTCTCCAGCTCTTGCGCCTTCTCCTCGTCGTAGGTGGACTGGGCCTTCTCGATGAGGGTGAGCATGTCCCCCATGCCCAGGATGCGCGAGGCCATGCGGTCGGGGTAGAAGGGCTCCAGGTCTCCTATCTTCTCCCCCACGCTGGCGAACTTCACCGGCTTGCCGGTTACCGCCTTGATGGACAGGGCCGCCCCGCCGCGGGCGTCGCCGTCCAGCTTGGTGAGGATGATGCCGTCGAAGCCCACCTCGGCGCCGAAGGTCTCGGCCACGTTCACCGCGTCCTGCCCGGTCATGGAGTCCACCACCAGGAGGGTCTCGTGGGGCTGGAACTCCCGCTTGATGCGCACCAGCTCCTGCATCATCTCCTCGTCTATGTGCAGGCGGCCCGCGGTGTCTATGAGCACCGTGTCCAGGCCCTCCTTCTCCGCCTTGCGCAACCCCGCCTGGACGATGGCCTCCGGCCGCGCGGAGCGGTCGGAATAGACCTCGATGCCCGCCTGCTCGCCCAGCTTCTCCAGCTGGTCGATGGCCGCGGGGCGGTAGATGTCGGCGGCAATCATCATGGGATGGCGGCCCTGGTTCTTCAAGTGCACGGCCAGCTTGGCCGTGGCCGTGGTCTTGCCCGAGCCCTGCAGGCCGACGAGCATGACCGTCGCGGGGGGCCGGCCGCCGAAGTCTATCTTCTCGTTGGAGCTTCCCAGCAGTGTGGTGAGCTCCTCGTCCACGATTTTTATCACCTGCTGGGCGGGGGTCAGGGAGTGCAGCACCCCTTCTCCAACCGCCCGCTCCTGCACCCGCGCGATGAAATCCTTAACCACCTTGAAGTTGACGTCCGCCTCCAGGAGGGCCAGGCGTATCTCGCGCATCACCTCGCCCACCTGCTTCTCGGTGAGCTTGCCGCGCCCGCGCAGCCGCTTGAAGATGTCCTGCAGCCTGTCGCTCAGGTTATCGAACATCTGTCATCGACCTCTCCAGCCTTTCGTTTTCCTTTGCTCTTATTGCCTGCTTCACGGTGGCAGTTCATCGTCCTTCCGTTCGGCCACTAAATAATTAAAGTTATAGGAAATACCAGGTGATGTCAAAGATATCCGCAGACCGATACCCTCAACAGATATTTCCTCCTAGGAGAAAAGGGCGGTGGCGAATTCCTGCGGGTCGAAGGCGTGCAGGTCGTTCATCTTCTCGCCCACGCCTATGAACTTGATGGGGATGCCCAGGTCGTTCACTATGGCCACCACGATCCCGCCCTTGGCGGTGCCGTCGAGCTTGGTGAGGACCACGCCCGTCACCTCTACCGCGCCGCCGAACTGGCGCGCCTGGATAAGGCCGTTCTGGCCGGTGGTGGCGTCTATCACCAGCAGGGTTTCGGTAACCGGGGCGTTACGTTCCGCTACCCGTTTTATCTTCTTCAGTTCCTCCATGAGGTTGGTCTTGGTGTGCAGGCGCCCCGCGGTGTCCGCGATCACCACGTCGATGCCGCGCGCCAGCGCCGACTCCACCGCGTCGTGCACCACGGCGGCGGCGTCCGCTCCCTGCTTGTGCTTCACCGTGTGCACGCCCACGCGTTCGCCCCAGGTCTCCAGCTGCTCTATCCCCGCAGCGCGGAAGGTGTCGCCGGCCGCCAGGAGCACCCTCTTGCCCTCGCGCCGTAGCAGGTGCGCGAGCTTGGCGATGGTGGTGGTCTTGCCCGTCCCGTTCACCCCCACCACCATGAACACGCTGGGTCCGCCGGATGCGTAGTCGAGATCTCTTTCCCCTACGTCCAGTGCGTCCGCAAGGACCTCGCGGAAGAGGGCGAGCAGCGCGTCGGGGTCCTTCACCTTCTCCTTCGCCATGCGCTCCTTCACCCGCTCCACCAGGATGGTGGTCATCTCCATGCCCACGTCGGCGCCGACGAGGATGTCCTCCACTTCCTCCCAGAAGGCGTCGTCGAAGCGGCGGGAGGCCATGGCCCTGGAGAGGGGGGCCACGAAGTTAACCCGGCTCTTGGAGAGCCCCTTGCGCAGGCGGGAGAGCCATCTTTCCTTCTCCAGCTCGGGAGGGAGTTCTTCCTCCGGGAGGGCCTCCACCTCGCCCAGGCCGGCCTCCTCCGCGAGGTACTCCTCCTCCATGTAGAGCTCGCTGACCTCGCGCGGGATCTCCTCCGCCGCTTCCTCTCCGGTGGCGATCTCCTCCACCAGGGTCGCCTCCACGCCAGGGCCTTCCTCCTCCACCAGGACGCATTCCTCGACCCCGGGGCCGCAATACAGCGCCTCTCCTTCTCCCTCCTCGACCTCGGGCAGCTCCTGCAGTTCCTCGAGAGCTCGTATCTTCTCCCCCTTACGCTCTTCCTTCAGTTCCGCTTTCTCCGCCTTGAGGCGGGCTTTTTTCTCCTTCTCCCGCTGCTTGCGCTCTTCCTTTTCGCGCTTCTTATTTTCTTTGCCTGTTTTCTTACCCTCTGCCATTTGCACCCGCCTCTATACAGATTTCTACGACATAACAAATCTATCATATCGCGCCGCCCAATACGGTGACTTACCGAGAGCGCCGCTGCGCCACGCCCGTTTATCCCGATCCCGTCCAGCACAACCCCGTTTTCCCGGGTCTTGGAAAACCAGCCGGTTTTATGTTCCGTGTTCTTGGCTGTACGCGTATACATCGATTGAATACGCTTACGATTATGCCGATTGGTTTCTGATATGCAGATTTCGGGGGTGTTGATGATGGCCGATGAGACGATGTTATGCCCTTCATGCAAAAGGGAGATGGATGATGTTGGTGTTTTCCGCCCGTTCTGCGGTTCTCATGTCACGGGAAGCCCGACAGAGAGCGAAGTTCAGGAGCAGGATCGCGGCATAGTACCGGTCCCGGCACCGGAATACCATGAGCAGCAGATACCGTATCAGAGCATGGATACACGACATCCTTATCCCTTCCGACAACAATTATCGATTGCCGGACGGAAAAACGACGGCACCTGCATAGCCTCGCTGGTGCTGGGAATCCTGTCACTGATCACCCCTCTCCTCGGACGCCGAAGACGGCGTCTCTCAACCGAATTCCCAGGGCACCTGGCAATGACACGAGGAGTGGGCTTGCGGAGAGCTGTTTGGGTCAGTCATCCATGTCGCGCGGCCGCGACGCCACGGAGGACGAAAAAACATCGTTTGCTGGCATAACATATAGTATCGGGGGGTGTATTTCCATGGCAGGCCCCTGCCGATCCCGTTCCAGGGCTGACCCCAAAGCGGGATTCGGTGAAGACACTGCAACTTTTGAGGTCTGACCCTAGGTGCCGGTGCGGGCGAGGCGCTCCGCCTCCTCCAGCCTCTGGCTGACGATGCGCGAGATCCCGGAGGCCTGCATGGACACGCCGTAGAGGATATCCGCTATCTCCATGGTGCGCTTCTGGTGGGTGATCACGATGAGCTGGGAGTCCCGCTTGAACTCCTTGAGCATGTTCAGGAAGCGGTGGAGGTTCACGTCGTCCAGCGCGGCCTCCACCTCGTCGAGGAAATAGAACGGGCTAGGCCTGGTCTTGAAGATGGCGAAGAGGAAGGCCAGCGAGGTAAGGGCCGTCTCTCCGCCGGAAAGGAGCGAGAGCTTCTTCAAGCGCTTGCCGCGCGGCTGCGCCTCCACGTCCACGCCGGTGTTGAGCAGATCGGTGGGATCGGTGAGCGAGAGCTCGGCGCGCCCCTGGGGGAAGAGCATGTCGAACAGCTCCTGGAAGTGCTGGTTGACCTCGTCGAAAGTCTCCTTGAAGATGCGCACTATCTCCCGGTCTATGGCGCGGACCACCTTGAGAAGCGAAGCCTTGCTCTCCCTCAGGTCCTCCACCTGCTCCATGAGAAAGTCGTAGCGTTCCTTCATCGCCGCGTGCTCTTCGACCGCGCG
>CAZQFX010000082.1:722-12721 GCA_964592775.1 uncultured Actinomycetota bacterium | reverse complement strand
GTGGCGCAGCGACGCTCTCGATACGTTACCGTATTTACGGACCGGAGTACTTAGGCTCCGTCCCGCACACAACCAACCTGGACGCCTGGGATGGCATGCGGTGGAAAAAGAAGGCCGTCGGATGCTACCTCGGCGTGAGTCGAAGCCACCCACACTTCCCCAGCGCGATCAGTCGGCCTGGCGGGTTCTGATATAATCATTCCAACGGCTGCGGCGTTGGATCGGTCCCTAGCACAACATCGCCCGTCCCGGGATCTTCCGGCGCTTCCTCGTCAAGGCAGGCAGGCACAGCCCCCGCCCGGGGGCTGGAAAGGGATGGGAGGTGGGTCGCCGTGCTCGAACTCGAAGATAAAGAACAACGTATCAAGGCAATCCGTGGCGAGGTATCCATCAGGCGCAACGAACATGGAGTCCCGGTCATCACGGCCGGCGGTTTCCCGGATGCCCTCTACGGTCTGGGCCTGGTGCAGGCCTTCGACCGCGGCATGCAGATGGAGCTCACGCGCCTGGTGGCGCGGGGCCGGATGTCCGAATACCTGCCGCCCAACGAGAACTTCCTCGCCATGGACAGGACCATGCGCAAGTACGACCTCTGGGGCTTCGCGCGCAGGCAGGCCGCCAGGCTCGAGGAGGACGTGCGCGGGGAGATCGAGGCCTTCTGCCGCGGCGTCAACGACCAGTTCAAGGAAAACCCTCCCGCCGAGTTCGGCCTCATCGCCTACGTGCCCGAGCCCTGGGAGCCGGCGGACTGCGTCGCCATCGCCAAGATCATGTCCGTGGTGGACATGGACGAGACACAGGGGTGGATAAGGAAGGTCATCGTGCAGATGGTGAAGGAGGGCGCGACCCCGGGCATGCTCGCGGAGATCTTCACCTATATGAAAGAGGACCCGGACGAGGAATATTTGGAGAAGCTGCGCCGGGTGAAGATGCCCGAGCCCTACGTGCCGGAGACGGTGAAGTGGGCCATCATCCCCCGCGAGCGCACCAGCAGCCACTGGATGATCGCGGGCTCCAGGACGGACACGGGCAAGGCCATCCTCTGCGGCAGCCCGGAACTCGACTCCGCCCGCCTGCCCGCTCTCTGGCAGGAGGTGCTGCTCTACGCAGGCGATTTCTTCTGCATGGGGGTGTACGTGCCGGGCATACCCCTGCCGGCCCTGGGCAGGACCGAGCACCTCTCATGGAGCGCCACCTACAGCTGCATGGACGTCATGAACTACTTCCTGGAGGAGGTGAAGGACGGTAAGTACCGCCGCGGCGACGAGTGGGTGCCGTTCGAGGTGCGCGAGGAGGCCATCGAGGTCAAGGACTCCGAGCCGGTGACCGTGCGCTACTACGAGAACGTCCACGGGGTGCTGGAGGGGGAGCCCGCCGAGGACGGGTACTACCTCAGCCTGGCCATATCCCACCGCGACGCCGGCGCCGCGTCCTTCGCCGAGTTCAGCCGCCATTACCGCGGCCGCACTGTGGAGGAGTCCATGGACCACCTCTCGCGCTGCGACGCCCTCAGCTTCAACTGGGGCCTCGCCGACTCCGCGGGCAGCATCGGCTACCAGATGAGCGGGCGCTGCCCCGTCAGGCCGGACGACTGGATAGGCGTCCTGCCCCTGCCGGGATGGGACGAGGCCTACGACTGGAAGGGCTTCTACCCGCCGGAGAAGAACCCCCGCCTGCTCAACCCCGAGCGCGGTTACTTCGGCACCTCAAACCAGGACCTCAACTACCTCACCGACGTGCACATACAGTCCATGCCCATGAGCGATGACCGCGCCACGCGCATCGCCGAGCTGCTGGCGGAGAAGGACGACCACTCGGTGGAGAGCCTGATGAAGATGCAGTACGACGTGTACGGCAAGCACGCGGAGCGGACCATGCCCCTCATCCGCCACCTGCTCCCCGAGGACGGCAACGGCAAGCTGCTGCGCGACTGGGACCTCGTCTACGCCTCCGATTCCGTCGCCGCCACGGTCTTCGAGAACGTCTACTTCGAGCTGGTGAAGACGGTCTTCGGCGACTGCGGCGTGGGCAGGGAGGTCATCGAGCACATCCTCGACAACTCCGAGCTCTACTACATGTACTACGGGCAGTTCGACCACGTGCTGCAGCGGGAGGAGTCGCTGTGGTTCGGGGGCAGGGCGAGGGACGAGGTGTACGGCGAGGCTGTCGCCAGGGGCCTGGCTTTGGAGGCCGCCCCCTTCGGAAGCACGCGCCAGGTGGTGATGAAGAACCTCGTCTACGGGGACATGATGCCCGACTTCAACTACGGGCCCATCGAGATCATCGGCTGCCGGGGCACGGTCTCCCAGGGGGCGATATTCAGGGCCCCGGGGGACAGGATCGCCACCTTCTCGCCCACCATCAGGTTCATCAGCGACATGTCCTCGAACAGGTACTGGTCCTGCCTGGCCGGGGGCCCGTCGGAGAAACCGACTTCACCCCGGTACACCTCGGGCGTGGAGGACTGGCTGGCGGGCAACTACAAGTTGATCGAGCCGTGAGCCACATAGAGGCTTCCCGCTGCGCCATCTGGGCTGGTTGGATGATGAATGCTCCTGCGCCTTACAGGCGTACTCTCGGCGTCATTGCGAGCGTAGGCGAACCCCCGAAAAACGCCATTGCGAGCGTAAGAGAAGCAACCTCAAAGCGCCCGGATCTCTATTTCAGGGCTTGCGTGGATATGTGGTCACCTTTCCTAGGAGCCGCCATCTCCTACCAGAAGAGGTTCAGGATGCCGAAGGTGATGAAGATGACGCCGGAGATGCGGCGCATCCATACCTGGGGGATGAACCGCCCCAGCCCCGCTCCTACCAGTGCGCCGATGAGTGTTGTGGCCCACAAGGCCAGCGTCCCCCCGATGAAGACGAAGAACGGATACGAATATTTTGCGGTCAGCGCAAGGAGCGAGAGCTGGGTCTTGTCCCCCAGCTCCATCAGGCATACCAGCAGGAAGGCGGCGAGCAGGGGACCGCGCGCCCTCTTTGCCCCGACCTCCTCGTTGTCGTGTGTTTCCTCTCGAACCCCGTTTTCCTCCGCTTCTCCCTTCTTCTCCCTCTCGGGCAGCAGCATGAGAATACCGAAGATGATGAAGACGCCCGACACGGTGTACTTGAGCACGCTCTCGGGCACAAATTCGTAGAGGATAATTCCTACCGACACCGCCAGGGCGTTGAGCAGGGCGAAGGCGGCCGCGGCCCCAAGGAAGACGCGCTTGAAGCCGTATTTCGCGGAGAGGGTGAGTATTACGAGCTGGGTCTTGTCGCCCAGCTCCGCCACGAATATCAGGCCGAACGAGGCCAGCAATGCTTTCCAACACATGCAGAAAGACTAGCACAGCGAGATTGGCGTACATAGCCCTGTATTATGATATGGGCAGCAAACACGGCCATGTTCGTTCCTCGCATACTCTGACAAGAAATACAACTCTTAACGAGAGGCACGGGTAGTTACCACGCACGACCTGATCGATCTCATCCGTTTTCCGCACTTCTCGGAGAAGCATAATGATGTATCTGAGAAGATTCTTGGCACAGCGGCCTTGCGGATATCATTTAACGGCGATTTTCGAACTTGTTTAACCGTCACAGAAATATAACATCCTCATGCACCGCGCACTACTTGAACCTAAGCGCTTCGGTCCATAAATACGGTAACGTATCGAAAGCGCCGCTGCGCCACGCTCGTTTATCCCGCGCCTTGCGGGAGTTTATCCCGCGCCGTGCGGGTGGGGCGCAGCGTCGCTCTCGATACGTCACCATAATTACGAAACGGTGCACTAAGCTTCGAGAAAGCCGGCGATGCGGCGCGCGTACTCTGGTCCCGCCACCATGAAGACGTCGTTGTGCCCGGCTCCCTGTACGAGGTACAGCTCCTTGGGCTCCGCCGCGGCCTCGAAGAGGTCGAGCCCTTCTCCCACCGGGATGAGCTCGTCCCGGTCGCCGTGGATGACCAGCAGCGGGCAGCGTATGCGGGGAAGTTTCCCGATGGAGTCGTAGGTCTCACCCAGAGGAATGCCGGGGGGAAGGAAAGGGAACAGCTTGCGCGCTACCCTCTTGAGAGAGGTGAATGTGGATTCGAGCACCAGCGCCTTCAGCTCGCGCCCCCGCGCAATCTCGCAGGCCACGCCCCCGCCCAGGGACTTTCCGAAGACGACGATGTCCGGGTCATCGACACCGCGTTCGTGCAGCCACTGCATGGAAGCTTTTCCGTCCAGGTAAAGGCCGGCCTCGTGAGGCTCGCCGCCGCTCTTGCCGTAGCCGTGGTAGTCGATGAGCAGCAGCCGGAATCCTAGAGGCGCCAGCTCCTCGTGCATCAGGGACCAGCTATAGACCTCCTGGGCGTTGCCGTGCAGGAAGAGGATGACCGGGGCTCCCTCCGGCTCGGGCCACCACAGCCCGTGGATGCGCACCCCGTCCTCGCAATCCATCCACACCTCCTGCGCCCTGCTGGCCCAGGAAGGAGGAGACAGGTCAGCGGGGAGGCGGTCGGGGTGGTAGAGGAACCTGCGCGCCAGTCCTTCCAAGCCTTTCATGCCATCACCTCCGCACCATTGTATCCGAAGCGGGGAAGCGGTGGCGAGAGCCGAACGGCGTGTCAGCCTCCCAGTCGAGCATCCCCTGTCCGGCACGAACTTACCATCGACGTCGGACCAGGCTCCCGGTTCGCGCCCGGGTCCTCGTGACCAGGATGCGGTGCCTTCCCGTGTATGGCCTGGCACGCCCAACGCTCGCATGCCAGCGGAATCCGGAGTGCTAGAATACATAATACAGAGGGATGAGGGGAAGGATATCCATATAACGGAGGTAGAGATGGCCTATCGCGAAAGAGCATCCAGAGAAGGATACGGCACGCTTTTAGCGCTCCCCTTGCTGCTGCTCAGCACGCTGCACCGGTCCATGCCCTGTCACTGGGGTGATATCTTCATCGCCGAGGAGAGCGGGCTGCGACAGTTCATGCTCAAACGCTACGCGTGGATCGAGGTACGCCTGCTGGCCTTCTTCTACTGGCTGCTGCGCCGCCCTTTCATGTCCAACCGCTGGGTCAACAGGTTCTTCTACTATGCCATGGCCAAGTTCGCTGGCGAGCACATGGTGGCGAGCCAGGTCATGACCCGGGAGGAGATGCTGGAATTCATAGACGGTATGCCCGGGGAGAACAGGATAGCGGTGGGGCCCTGCCGCTGCCGCCTGGCCACCCACGCCTGTGACCACCCCCTGGAGACGGATATCGTGATCATGACCGGTACCCGGATATGGCTGGACCTCTTTCCCAAGGACTACCGCGTCATCTCCGGGGAAGAGGCGAAAGAGATAGTGAAGGAATGCTACGAGCTGAAGCTGGTCCCCATGCTGGACCGGCACATGTATTTCCGCGGCACCACCAACTACTTCGTCATCTGCAACTGCTGCAAGTGCGCCTGCCTGCCCATCTGGGCTTACCGCACCTACAAGGGGGCGGGATACCATTATATCCCCTCCGTCTACCGCTCCACCGTGGACCCGGAGAAGTGCCAGGGATGCGCGACCTGCGTGGAGGTCTGCGCCTTCAAGGAGAGAAACTTGAACGGCGGCAAGGCCCGGGTGCTCGACTGTCAGGGCTGCGGCCTGTGCGTCAGGTTCTGCCCCAACCAGGCCAACAGCATGGTCAATCGGTAGGCGCTGTGGCGGCCTTTCGGTCAGCGCGCACCCACGAAAAGAAAAGAAGCGCGATAACCATGGGAAGGCGGGTAGTGAGCCACAACGGTGCGGACAGCAGCGCGCACGGCGGCCGCTATTCCCACTCAGATAAACAAGGTTCTTCTCCGAGAAGTGTGGGTAACTCCGGAGGTAGGTCACAATAAATAAGCCGATGATGCCCCCTGCTGCTTTCATGTTCTTCCTCCTGCCGCTCGAGCCCGGACCCGGATGCATGACACCCGACGATCAATAGCGATCCGCGCCTACTCCGCGGGGCCATGATTCCAGCATCCCACATGGCGTTTGGCCCATGCACGCCGTTAAAGGAAAACACGTGTCTGATGGCAAAATATCTGGCAAGAAGGGAAAGAGCCTTGCATAGAGGAGGTAGAGATGAGTAAGAAAGGGACTTGGAGAGCCACACTCGGGATCACGACCGTGCTCCTGCTGTGCCTTGTTCTCGCTGTCGCTGGTTGCGGCAAGAAGGACGAGGGCGACGTGGATGGCGGAGAGCAGGTGACTACCGAGGAGATGAAGCAGACTTTCGACGTGGAGACGGGGCAGTATTTCGACTTCAGCCTGGAGTCAAATCCCACCACCGGTTACACCTGGCAGGCGGACCGGTCCCCCGACGGCAAGATCGTACAGCTCGTGAGCAACGACTTCTTGCCGCCGTCCGGCGACCTCGTGGGAGCGCCGGGGGAGGAGGTATGGCAGTTCCAGGCGGTAGGGGTCGGCTCTACCACCATGGTGCTGGAATACTCACAGGCCTGGGACACGGAGACGCCCCCGGCGAAGCGTTATACCCTTACCGTTAACGTCGCCCAGGGTGACAACGAGATAAACCAGTCCTTCAAGCTGGAGGCGGGGAAGACCTTCGACCTTACCCTGGACACCAACCCCTCTGCCGGATATTCCTGGAGCATGACCCAGCAGCCCGACGCCAATATATTGAAACTGGTGAGCAACGACGTCACGGGCGGGGGCGCCATGGGGGCGCCCCAGCAGCAGGTATGGAGATTCCAGGCGGTGAACGCGGGGAACACCTCCTTCGTCCTGGAGTATAAGGGTCCGGGGGCCAGCGCCCCGGTGGAGAGGAAGGATAACGTCAAGGTGACGGTTACCGCCGCTCCGGCGCCGGCACCCACGCCGCCCAAGACCTACACCGACCCTTCCGCCCCCATAACCGCGCAGCGGGGGGAGGTATTCATCCTGCAGGTGAAGGCTGCGGGGGGGGCCGGCTACCAGTGGCGGCTGGCGGGGGAGGTCAACACCAGCATGCTCAAGTTCATGGGCTCCGCCACCAGTTCCAGCCCTCAGATCGGAGGCGAGGCCGTCACCGAGTTCACCTTCGAGGCCCTGGGCCCCGGCCAGCAGGCCATCAAGCTGGGCCTGTACGGGCCGGGCAGCGACACGCCTTCCCAGGTCGAGACGTTCAACGTCACCGTGAAGTAGAGAAGCGGTTTCAGGACGCGTAATCAGGACCGGGCCCCGCGGCATGCCTCCGGGGCCCGGTCCATTGGCGCGGCGGGCGGCACCACCATGCCTTTCAGGCCGGCGCTCCGACGGAAGTGCCGCGGTCGCCGTTGATATAATGGATGGAGACGGCCGGGGGCCTCATGGGTGAAGCGCCGAAAGGAGCGGACAGCAGGTGCGGGAAGAGAGAAAACGGAGCGGAGCCAACTTCCCCCCGCACTGCCGGCTGCTTCTCGATCCCGCGGAGGCCGGGGGGAAGGGCTGGAGGGAAGCCGTGGTTTCCGCGGGCGGCCACCTCAAGCGCGTCCTCGACGAATACGGGGAACTTGGCTTCGAGTGCCTGCTCGAGGAACTGGACGCGGAAGCCGCCGAGGGTTGTACGGAGTGCTTCAAGTCCGGGGGCGAACGCATGTACCGCGTCTATGTCCGCCGCGTCGAGGCTTTGCAATAGGCGTTTTCTAGTCGTCAGCACTGAAAAGTTTGATGAATTCGCCAGGCTTCATAACCATTGGCAAGAGACATTCAATCTCTAGCGACTCCGAATCTCGCCCTCTCCTGCCAGTAATTGCCAAAGGTTCAGTCAATGTTCTTTCAAGGGTGGCATGAACATGCTATTTTGATAGAGGTGCAATCGATGTAGGGTTATGGGAATGTGAAAGTCTACAATCAGATATGCTAACTTTGCATGCTCCATTGATCTAATGCAGCACCTGCAGGCGGTTCAATACTACTCAGACGGGCAGGCCTTCATTATTCATCCAGTCCGCGAAGGGCGGGAACTCGGGCATGCGGAAGGCCCGGCTTTCCAGGTCGGAGGCGATGGGGTAGGCGCCGAACCGCTTCGCCGCGGCCACCGCCGCGTGCACGTGCTCCACCGGAGTGCCGATGGGCACCAGGTTCATCAACAGCACGAACTTGCCCTTGCCGGCCCCCTCCCCGATCAGCTTTCGCACGTTTTCCGCGATGGCCTCGGGCGGCCCCTCCTCGACGAGATCCGGTCTCACGTTGAGCACGAGGCACACCTTCTTCTCGTCCGCGTAGCGCCTGTAGGATTCCAGCACGAAGGGCATGCGCCCGTCCACCCCGGGGCGCGGCGGCCGCAGGCGCCCGAAGTCCTCCTCGCTCTTGATGAGCGGCTCCGAGGTGTCCACGTCGGGCTCGCTGCGGTCGCGCCAGATTAGCTTCTGCCCCAGGGCCTCCAGCTCGATGTTGTAGAAGTCGAACACCGGCGACCAGAAGTCGATGCCGATTAACGCGCGAAATTGCAGGAGGCGTGAATGAAGGGCCTGGGCTCGGAGAAGAAGACCTTGCCGGTGAGCCCGTGCATGCCCATGGCATAGGTGTAGGGCCGGGCCAGGACGGGCACGCGGTCGGGGGTACCGTAGATGGCGGCGATGAGGCGCTCGAAGCCGTCCAGCTTCCCGAGGCGCAGCCCGTAGGCGTGGGCCATGCCCTTGTTGTAGGTGACGTCGCCGCTCTCCAGCAGCGGCTCGATGCGCTTCATCACTTCCTTGTAGGCCTCGGTGGCGAGGATGATGTCGGGAAGGAAGTAAGTCCCTTCCTGCCACAGCCTGCCGGCCTCGTAGATGCCGGCAACGGCTCCCCTCTCGAGGAGGTCCTTGGGAGCGACCCCTCCCTCCAGCGCCGCGGCGGCGATCTCGTCCGCCCTGACCTCGTCTCCCTCGCTGGTGGCCCGCTTGAGTCCGGTCTCCCATTCCATTCCATACCCTCCTTCCGGGAGCAAGTGATGGACATTTCCGAGGATCATAGCTTTGACGCCATTGGAGATGGGGCCCCATGGGAAAGGGGGCGCGGTGTGCCGCGCCCCCAGTTTTCCAAAGGCTCCGCTCAACCCTCGCCCTTCCGCTCCTGCTGTTTGGCGGCCTCTTCCTCGCGCAGGGCGCGGCGCAGGATCTTGCCCACCATGGTCTTGGGCAACTCGGCGCGGAACTCCACCATGCGCGGCGCCTTGTAGGCGGCCAGGCGCTCGCGGCAGTAGGAGATGATCTCCTCCTCCGTGCACTCCTCGCCCGGCTTGAGCACGATGTACACCTTCACCGTCTCGCCGCGGTACTCGTCCGGGATGCCCACGGTCACGGCCTCCTGCACCTTGGGGTGCTCGTAGAGGACTTCGTCCACCTCGCGCGGGTAGATATTGAACCCGCCGGCGATGATCATGTCCTTCTTGCGGTCCACGATGTAGAAGTAGCCGTCCTCGTCCATGGTGCCGATGTCCCCGGTATAGAGCCATCCGTCCTTGAGGGTAATCGCCGTCTCCTCCGGTTTCTCCCAGTAGCCGCTCATCACCTGGGGACCGCGGATGATGAGCTCGCCCGGCTCGTTGGGGCCGAGTTCCTTCTCTCCCGTCTCCGCGTCCACGATCTTGGCCTCGGTGTCGGGGAAGGGCACGCCGATGGAGCCCACTTTCTTCATGCCCATGATGGGGTTGGAGTGCGTAACGGGCGAGGCCTCGGATAAGCCGTAGCCCTCGCAAAAGATGCCGCCGGAGATGCGGCTGAACTGCTTGATGACCTCGATGGGGATGGGGGCGGAGCCGGAGTTGCACAGCCTGAGCTTGTCCACACCGTAGTCCAGCGCATCGGGGTGGCTGAGGATGGCCACGTAGAGGGTGGGCACCCCGGGGAAGAAATTGGGCTTGTACTTCTGGATGGCCTGCAGCAGCATGTTGATCTCGAACTGGGGGATGAGGATCATGGTGGCGGCGTTGAGGATGGCCGTGTTCATGCCCACCGTCTGGCCGTAGGAATGGAAGAAGGGGATGATGTCAAGATATACATCAGCACCTCGCTCCGAGAACTCCTTTGCCCACGCAGAGCACTGCATGGCGTTGGCCAGCAGGTTGCGGTGGGTGAGCATGACCCCCTTGGGCAGGCCGGTGGTGCCGCCCGTATACTGCAGCGCCGCCAGGTCCACCTCGGGATCTATATCTACGTCCGCCACCTCGGGGGTGGAATCGGCGATGACCTCCCGGAACCAGGAGGTGTCCGCGCCCTTGGCCACGGAGGGATCGACCGGGGTCTCCATGTAGTCGGTGATGCCGGTGACGATGAGCCGCTTCAGGGGGGTTACGCCCTTAACCGCCTGGATGCGCGCGTCGAAGAGGTCGAGGTAGATGAGGGTCTCGGAGCCGGAGTCGTTGAACTCGTACTCGAGTTCACGCTCCACGTGCAGGGGGCTCACGTTGACCACCGTGGCGCCCGCCTCAAGCACCCCGTAATAGGAGATGATGAACTGGGGGCAGTTGGGGAGCATGAGCGCCACGCGGTCGCCCTTCCGCACCCCCATGCTCTTGAGGGCCGTGGCCATCCTGCGCACATTGTCGCGCAACTCGCCGTAGGTCATCTTCTGGTCGAAGAAGATGGCGGCCACACTCTCGTCGTATTTCACGCAGGTCAGTTCCAGCAGTTGGTACAGGGGTATCTTCGGATAACGGATGTTTTCAGGGACGAAGTAGTCGTAGTGCTGCAGCCAGACCTTTTCCATTTTTCCCCTCCCATGTTTCAGATCTTCTTGCCTCGGACTCTTCAACCTCGTGAGCGGCGGATCCGGAGTTCCCGGCTCGCCACGCTCGCGCGGATACCCGCACTCCTCATGGGGCACCCGGCTCAATAACTATACATATTACTTTCGCGCCCTGGCGTCAATATCGCGCTCGCTGCCGCGAACACGTTCAAGCCGCACCGTAGTCGTAGAAGCCCCGGCCGCTCTTATGCCCCAGCGTCCCCGCCGCCACCATGCGCCGCAGCAGGGGAGGGGGGAAGAACTTCGCGTCCCCGGCCTCCTCGTAGAAGCCCATGGCCGCCTCGGCGACCGTGTCCAGGCCGAGGCCGTCCGCGATCTCCAAGAAACCCTGGGGCAGGTTGAATCCCAGGCGGTTGGCCTTGTCGATGTCCTCCACCGTGGAGACCCCGGCCTCGAGCAGGCGTACGGCCTCCAGCAGGTTGGGCATGATGAAGCGCAGCAGCAGCCCAGAGAGGCGCGCCGCGCGCTCCTCCTCGCTCTTGTCCGCGAGGACCATGTAGCTCTCGCGCCTGCCGCTCGAGTAATCGTAGAATCCCTTGCCCGCCTTGCGCCCCAGCAGGCCCGCCGCCACCATGCGCCGCATGAGGGTAGGGGGGAAGAACTTGGGGTCCCTTGTGTCCTCGTAGATGGCCATGGCCGCGCTCATGCCCACGTCCAGGCCGGCGTTGTCCAGGATCTGCAGCGGCCCCACCCCGAGGTCGTAACCCCCGGTGGCGCGGTCGATCTCCTCGGGGGTGGCGATGCCGTCTTCCACCATGCGCACGGCCTCGATGCTGGAGGGGATGCTGGCGCGGTTGGCCACGAAACCGGCGTGGTCCTTGAGCACCAGCACCGTCTCCTTGCCCAGGCTGCGCGCCCAGGCGTCGGCGGCGGACATGGTCGCGTCCGAGGTGAGCAGGCCCCTGATGACCTCCACCAGGAGCAGCAGGGGCACGGGACCGAAGAAGTGGATGCCCACCACCTTGTCCGGCCGGGCGGTGGCGGCGGCGATGGAGGATATGGGTATGGCCGAGGTGTTGGTGGCGATGATGGTATGGGGCGGGCAGATCCCGTCCAGGCGGGAGAAGAGGTCCCGCTTCAGCTCCAGCTTCTCCGGTATGGCCTCCACAACGATGTCGGCGTCCGCCGCGTCCCGGAGTTCGCGGGTGGTGGTGATGCTGGAGAGGGCGGCATCGTGCCGCTCTCGGCTTATCTTGTCCTTGGAGAGGAGCTTCGCCAGGGAACTCCTCACGGCATCCATCCCCGCGGCGAGGCATGCCTCGCTCACGTCGCACATGGCCACCCGGTAGCCGGCGGTGGCGGAGA
>CAZQFX010000082.1:0-712 GCA_964592775.1 uncultured Actinomycetota bacterium | reverse complement strand
CCTGGGCGATGCCGTTCCCCATGTACCCCGCGCCCGCCACGAATACGTTCTTTATCTGCATGTGCTCCTCCAGGCCCATCTCCCCGTCCGGCATGCGCGAATGCCGCGCTCGTAGGCGGCCGCCTTCTTCGCGGGCTTCTTCGCCGCCGCCTTATCCTCCTCGATGATCTCGAAGTACTTCACGTCGTGGACGCTTCCTGTGCGCTTATCGTTCTTGTCCTTCCAACTAGGCAACTACCTCACCTCCCTAAAACAACCATACCGCTATTGAAGTATATGCAAGCTGCTTACATCCACCACCTCCTCGCGGGGAAAACCCTTCAGGGACCAGAATCGTCCGCGCGGCAATGCGCGACGGGATCGCGATTGGGCTATTCCGACGGCCAATAAAACACACGTCGGCGCCTTGTCGTCACTTGTATTAAGCAAGCGTTAATATTCTATATTTTTCTCCTTGTGCGTCACCACCCGGAAACGGGATGAAGTTCGAGGAATACATATGCCCGGGTTGGGAGGCCGTCACCGGCGCCCGGCCGCGAAATGGCCCCCCGCCCGGGTGGCGCCTGCATATAAAACCCTACCCGTGCCTCGCCGCCGGAAGAGGCGCGGGTCCCAGGTGGCGGGCATGGGTATGGTTATAAAGCGGAGTACTTAGTGCCCCGATCCGTAAATACGCTCGCAACAGGTCGCCGCTGCATCCCCGCCAACTGTG
>CAZQFX010000081.1:0-12826 GCA_964592775.1 uncultured Actinomycetota bacterium | reverse complement strand
CTCTCCCAAAATTGCGGCAAAATAGGCATCATGATGGAGGGCGAAGTGTCAATAATGTGCCATTTCGGTGAATATGTGGAGAGCAATATGTCTGACGCAGGGTTTGTGCGGCAGCCCCTATTCTTCACACAGAAGAACGCTCTTCATGTTGCGGGCCAGAGCGAACTGGAATAACGGTTAACGGATGCCTCCGAACAAGTGGACGATCAGCCTGACCGGCCACCTCGAGGCGCATGTTCCTCCCTTGTCGGTGATGCCCGGCGTGGATCGGCTGGCGTTGCCGGTAACGGTAGCCAAAGGGCCTGGAGAAGGTGGCCGCGGAAGCATTGAAGACCTCCCATGGGGCGATTGTAGTCAAGACAATTCGCGTCATTGACAGCGCAACGGGCGGGGCATATAATCCAACACAATTGTTAGCAATGCTAAGGGTTAGCCATGGACGCCATAATTGAAGTCAAGGACCTGGTAAAGAAATACGGAGACCTCACCGCCGTCAAGGGCATCACCTTCTCCGTGGTCAAAGGGGAGATCTTCGGGTTCCTGGGGCCCAACGGCGCCGGGAAGACCACCACCATCAACATCCTCTGTACGTTGCTGGCCCCCACGGAGGGCAGCGCCGTTCTGGACGGGTACGACGTGGTGAAGAACCGGGAGCTGGTGCGGGAGTCCATCGGCCTGGTCTTTCAGGACCCCTCCCTGGACGACCGCCTGACCGCGCGCGAGAACCTGGAGTTTCACGCCTACGCCTACCGCGTGCCGAAGCACGAGCGCAACAGGCGCATCCGCGAGGTATTGGAGATGGTGGGACTCCTTGACCGCGAGAAGGACAAGGTGATGACCTTCTCCGGGGGCATGAAGCGGCGCCTGGAGATCGCCCGCGGCCTGCTGCATTACCCCAAGGTGCTGTTTTTGGACGAGCCCACCATCGGCCTGGACCCCCAGACCAGAAATTCGATCTGGGAGTACATTCACGATCTCAAGAAAAAGCACGACATAACCATTTTCCTCACTACCCACTACATGGACGAGGCGGAGAACTGCGGGCGCATCGCCATCATCGATTACGGGGAGATCATCGCCCTGGACACGCCGGAGAGCCTGAAGAGCCAGGTGGGGGGAGACGTGGTGAAGATAACCACCGAGGACGACTCCAGGGCCGAGAAGGCGCTGATCGAGGACTTCGAGGTGGAGATGATCCGGGACAAGGATTGCCTGTGCTTCGAGGTGGAGAGCGGTGAGAGCTTCATTCCCCGCTTCATCAGGGATTTCCCCGTGCGCGTTAATTCCATCAGCCTGCACCGCCCGACCCTTGACGACGTCTTCCTCAAGCTGACGGGGCACGAGATAAGGCCGGAGGGGGCGGACGGGCTGGCTGACCTGCGCGCCTTCGCCAGGAGCTTCAGGGGAGCGGTAAGGCGATAGGGGAAGGGGACATGGAAGAGGTCAGCGCGCCGCCCGTGGGCGGGAATATGAAGAAGAAGCTGGCCAAGCTGGGTATCGGGATATATATTACCTGGCTGCGCGACGTGAAGAGGTTCTTCCGCGACCGCATACGCCTCGTCGGCGCCTTCGCCCAGCCCCTCATATATCTTGCCCTCATGGGTACCGGCCTGCAGTCGGCGTTCACGGCCTTCGGAAGCGGGGAGACCAGGTACGTCACCTTCATGTTCCCGGGCATCGTCTGCATGACCGTGCTGTTCACAGCCATGTTCTCGGCCATCTCCATCATCTGGGACCGGGAGTTCGGGTTCCTCAAGGAGATGCTCGTGGCCCCCATACCCCGCTCCTCCGTGGCCATCGGCAAGGTCTTCGGGGGCGCGACCACCGCGCTCATGCAGGGCTTCCTTCTCCTCCTCTTCATGCCCCTGGTGGGCATACCCTACGACCTGGCGAAGATAGCCATGATGCTGGTGGCGATGTTCCTGCTGGCTATTAGCCTGACCTCGTTCGGCGTGGCCTTCGCCGCGCGCTTGCGCTCCATGGAGGCCTTTCCCATCATCATGAACTTCGTGCTCCTGCCCATGTTCTTCCTCTCCGGGGCCCTGTTCCCGCTGCAGAACCTGCCGGGATGGATGATGGTGCTCACTAAGATCAACCCCATGACCTACGCCGTGGACGCCATGCGCGGCGTAGCCCTGAAGGGGATAACCATCACCTCTTCCGCCGCGATCAACCTCCCCGCGGTGCCGGCGAGCCTGGCTGCGAACCCCGAGTTCGTGGCCTGGGCCGCGCAGGCCGAAGCCGCGCTGCCGCAGGCGCCCCAACTGCAGGTGCAGTACTACCCCCTGAGCCTCGACCTCCTGGTCATCGTGGGGTTCGGGATACTACTGATGATGACCGCCATCCTGCAGTTCAACCGCCAGGATTAGGGCGTCTCTTGCGTCCCGGGCCGCTGGGTAACAGTCTCGCTCCATGTGATTCTTCAGCCCGGGGCCTCCGGGTAGCGGTCTCGCTCGGCTGCGCAGCTCGCCTTTTACGATCGAGAAGCCGGGTACTTGCGCGCTCGCCGGGATATCAACGATCAACAGTAACGCGGTTCTCAATCGAGATTGCCACGTCGCTTCTCTCCTCGCAACAGGCCTTCCGCTCTCGCAGAAGACCTGGTTCCCCAGCTAGTGGCGGTGTATATGGAGGAGCGCCTACCTGCCTTGTCGAGCCCGGGAACATGCTTCTTTGCAGGCGATATCCGGACGCGGTCTTATAATCGTATACGGTTAGCAATACGCGGCATTTCCAGTGACTAAACGTATTTTCGAGGCGTCGTGCACGGAAACCAGGCTGGAAACAAGATGGTATAATTTCACTATGGTAGATGAACTGCCGCGCGTGATAACCGCCGCCTCCGGCCTCATCAGCCTGGCTATAGGGTTCTACGTCTTACTAAAGGGCGGCCGCCAGCTCACCGGCTTCCTGTTCTTCCTCATCTGCGCGTGCATGGCGACATGGGCGATCGGCGAGGCCATGACCATGGCCTCCACCGGCCTGGCGGGAAAGACTTTCTGGACCAGGTTCCAGGGCATCGGCCAGATGCCCCTCATCCCCACCTACCTTCTCCTGGCGCTCTATTTCCCCAAGCCAAGGGGGATGATGCGGGAGAGGCGGAAGGCGGCCGTCGTAGTTTTCCTGCTCTACTCCCCCTGGCTGGTAGGCCTGGTGCTGCTGTACACGACAGGTTTTTTCTACTCGTCGTACTACCTGACGGGCAACGGTCAGGGGGTCAACGTCGTCCGGACACCGGCCTTCTGGGCGATCACCGCCCTGGGCTTCTCGGAGATAATCGCCTCCACGCTGATCTATCTGCGTGAGAGCCGCCGCAGCGCTTCAGCGGCGGCACGCAAGGGCCTGCTCATACTGGCGCTGGCGCCGGTGCCCATGCTGCTCGCCAACGCCATCCAGAACCTGGAGCTGAACAGATACATCACCACCCCCCAGGCGAGCATCATCTTCGTGTCCATGCTGGCCTACGGCATACTGCGCTATGGCATCTTCATCGATATCCGCTCCGTCGCCAAGAACCTGCTCGTGCACACCATGGTGATCACGGCCAACCTCACCGTGTTCACGGCGCTGTGCGCCTCCTACGTCTTCGGGCTGGGCCTGGAGCAGAGATGGCCCCTCTTCATCCTCTTCGTCCTGACCGGCATCCCCTTCGTGCTCATCTACCACGCGGAGCTTGCCTGGGCCAAGAAGCTGACCAACCGCTACCTGTACGGCCGCGAATCCGAGGAGGGCAGGCTGCTGCAGGAATTGAGCCGCTCCATCCGCACCGTGAGCAACATCGACGAACTCGCGAAGAGCGTGGTGCGGACGGTCATGGACTCCATGGGCCTCACGGCGTGCGCGCTGATGATGAGCGAGGACGGAAGCCACCGCCTGGTGGGCTTCTCGGCGCATAGAGGGCACGTCGCCAGCCTCTTCACGGACGCGGTATCTGAGGGTATGCGCATGCTGGAATGGGAGAACACCTTCTCCTCCGACTGTGATTCGGGCCGGTTCTCCACCTACTGGCAGGTGGGAGACAGGATAAACCGCGGTCAGTGCAACCTGGATTTCCTGCGCCTGGGTATCCTGCGTGCCTATCTTGGGAACGGCGAGGTCAGGGAGTTGTTGTGGCGCGAGGAGATCGAGGGCGAGGCGATCTCCATCCCCCTGGAGGTGCACGGGGAAGCGGTCGGGCTGCTCTGGTTTGGCGGCAAGTCGAACCGCGAGCACTTCAGCATGGACGAACTCGACTTCATGGTCGCGCTTTCCACCCAGGTGGCGATCTCGCTGCTGAACTCGAGGCTGGTGCAGGAGTTACTGGATAAGGGCGCGCGCCTGCGGACCCTGATCCAGAATGCCTCCACGGCCCAGGAGGAGGAACGCATCCGCATCTCCCGCGAGCTCCACGACGGGCTCGCCCCTTACTTCCTGGACCTCATCTTCAGGCTGGAGATGCTGGAAGCGGACATGGCGGGATTCCCGGAGCAGAGGGAATCGTTCGCGGAATTGAAAGAGAAGGCGCGCCAGGGTTTGAGGGATCTGCGGCGGGTGATCGGGGACCTGCGACCTTCATCCCTGGACGTACTGGGCTTGGTGAAATCCCTCTCCACCTACCTGGAGAGGTTCGCCGCCGAGAACGGGCTGGCGGTGCAATTCACCACGCGCGGGGATCTGAAGGCGCTAGATTCGCTGACGGAGGTGACCGTCTTCCGTGTAGCCCAGGAGGCGCTTTCCAACATAGCCCGTCATGCCGGCGCCGGTATCGTGAGGCTTAAGCTCGAGGCCGCCGATGGCCGCGTGGAGATAATGGTCGAGGACGACGGTGTCGGATTCATCGAGAGAGAGGTGCGGGAGAGGATCGTGATGGGGGAATGTCTCGGCATAAAGGGCATGAGAGAACGCGCCGAGCTATTGCAGGGAGACTTCGCCATAGAGACCGCTCCTGGTGGCGGCACGCGCATAACCTTTTCTTTTCCCGTCCTGCAGGCACAGGGAGGAGGGAGGAAGTGAAAGAGCCGATACGCCTGGCTATCGTGGACGATCACGAGATCGTACGCCTGGGCATCAACCGCGTGCTCGAGGGGGAGGACGGCATCAGCCTGGTGGGGGAAGCCGAGAACGGCGAGGAAGCTATCGCCATGGCCCGCCGCGAGATGCCGCAGGTCATGCTGGTGGACGTGAAACTCCCCGATATCAGCGGCATCGAGGTGGTCCAGAGGTTGAAGAGAGATCCGGCGACCGCGTGTATACAGGCCATCATCCTCACCGTCTACGACGATCTCGAGATAGCCGCGGAGGCCATCCGCGCCGGGGCCATAGGCTACATCCTCAAGGACTGCGGCAAGGACCAGCTGCTCAAGGCGATCAACGCCGCCGCGGACGGAGTTCCCCTCGTAGCGTCGACCATTGCCCATAAACTGGTCGCCGTCCTCCGCAATTCCGGTGGCCTGGTGACCTCGGTGGAACCGGGTGATGACGTCCTGATGTCGCTCACGGACCGCGAGGCGGATATCCTGCGGCTCGTGGCCAAGGGTTTCAGCAACAAGGCGGTGGCGCGGGAACTCGGCATCACCATCAGCACGGTCAAGACCCATCTGCACAATGTCTTCCGCAAACTGGGCGTCGAGGACCGCGCGCATGTGATCATCAAGGCCATCAAGGAAGGAATAATCTGAACCGCCAAAAATACCGCCATCTTTCCTGCGCGGATCGCTTCCATATGTCACCGCGTTATGCTATATTTCTTGCGGCGACACGGGCACCGGTCAGCAATAGCGATAGGAGGCCGGTATCACTCACGGGGCTATAACGGTTCGTTCAATCGGGATCCTTATCTCTTGCGGATCCGCTGTATCCGATAACGGTTTCGTCATATGAAAGATAACGACCATCAGCCTGCTGTAGGTTCCATCGCGAGCGGTTCGGTAAGAAGAGAAGTCACCGCTTTGTTCAAGGCCAACCCTTTTCTTCTCGTCAGCGAGGAGAGGCTCGCTTCCCTTCTATGCAGGCCTCCGGCGATGGTACACGAGGCGGTCAGGGCACTCGAGGAGGCGGGTTTCCTGACCAGGGAGTACGGCGAGGCTCTCCTGGGAGTGGAGGACTGCCTGGCGAGGGCCGAACCCTGATCAGCCCATAACGGGGAAGACCGCCGCGTTACTCACTGCCCTGGTACCGTAGTTCGCCATACCCAGCTCGCCGACACTTCCTCATGGCGCATCACGGCGCCGCGGCGGCTGCGCTCACTCCGGCTGCGGCCTCCCTCGCTCCGCTTGCCTCGCTGTGTTCCGCACGGATTGGCGAAGGGCGGAATGGGCGTTACGTGAGCCCGCGGCATATGATATGTATAGTATATTGAGGCTGTCGCACAAACCCTGCGTCAGAGATATTGCTCTCCGCTCTCCGCATATTCACCGAAATGGCCCAATATTGACCGTTCGCCCTCCATTTTGATGCCTATTTTGCCGCAATTTTGGGAGAGCCGGATTTGTACCAGGTTTATGCGACATGCTCCATTGCCGTAACTATTCGGCCCCACTCTCACCACGAAGAGCAACCAACTGGCACAGATTGAGTTACTATTGCCGCGCTATTGCCGCGCTAATTACCTGCCGCACTCCTGCCGATATCCTATTCAATAAATGGAATGACGTACGAACTGTGATTAAATTAAATTATTGTTAAATAACATAAACTATTGTTATTATAGAGGCTAACGACGGAAGGAGGATGATTGGCCAGCTCAACCGCGAGGAGCCGGGGAAAGGCCGTGCTGGCCGTGTCCGCGGCGGCAGTGATGCTGCTCGTCATGCTGCTGGGTCAGCCGCTGCCCGAAAGCGGAAAGGCCCTGGCGGGTGGCGGCAAGGTGACCTTCATCGGGCGCGGGCGCGGCCATGGCGTGGGCCTGTGCATGGCGGGCGTTTACTACCGGGCTCAACGGGGGGAGGAATACCACCAAATCATCCGCGCCTATTACACGGGGGTCGATTTCTCACACGTCAGCGATGATATGCCCATAAGGGTCTTGTGCCGCGACAACGTAGTACGCGCTTATCCCATGAAGGAATACCTCTACCGCCTGCAGGAAGAGCCGGACAGCTGGCCGGCCCAGGGCTTGAGGGTGTTGGCGGTAGCGGCAAGGACCTACACCCTCTCCTGCATCGCCCGTGGCAAGCACGACGGTGACGGTTACGACATCTGCCCCTACGGCAGTTGCTGCCAGGCCTTCGTCGAGACCCTCGATCCGGCCAGGAGGCCCAACACCGTGGCTGCCGTGAACGCCACCGCCGGGGAGATAATCACCTACGGCGGCAAGCCCATCATCGCCGCCTACAGCTCCTGCTGCGGCGGCTATACCGCCGGCGTAGACGAGGCATGGGGCGGAAAGCCCATACCCTACCTCAGTCCCGTGTACGACGACGCGTGCGCCGTGGACGAAGATTATGACTGGCAAGTGACCATGGCCTGGGACGAGCTGCAGGCCAAACTCAACTCCCGCGCGGACACTTCCGTGGGGACCCTTTATGGTTTCGAGGTGCTCTCCCGCTGGACCTCGGGGCGGGTCAAGCAGATCCGCATCGACGGCAGCGGCGGAAGCAGGACCGTGAGCGGAACGCTGTTCGCCTCCGTGGTGGGCCTGCAGACCCATTTCTTCTTCATGTCCTCTCAGAACTTCGACGAATACCTGCTCATCCAGAATCCCGGGGATACGGCCGCCCAATGCACGGTGACCTACATGTTCCCGGGCGGTGGCACCATGGAGGAGACGTGCACGGTCAGCCCCCGTTCGAGATATACCATATACGTCAACGACCGCGTCCAGAACTCGGAGGTGTCCATAAAGGTCGGCTCGGACCAGCCGGTGGTGGCGGAGCGCGCCATGTACTTCGATTTCCTGGGCAGCGGAAGGAAGGGAGGGCATGCCTGCATGGGGGTGAGCGAAAAGCGCACGGCTTGGTACTTCGCGGAGGGTTATACGGGCGGCGATTTCGATACCTTCTACCTGGTGCAGAATCCCAATGGCGCCGACGCCCATCTCAAGGTGCATTTCCTCGGCAATGCGGGAGAAGTGGACGAACTGTACTACACCCTTCCCCCCAATTCACGCATGACCATCTGGGTGGACCAGGAGCCGGGCCTCGATTCAGGTGAGTTCTCGACCCGGATGGAGAGCGACCTGCCCGTGGTGGCGGAGCGCGCCGTCTATTTCGGGTACGGGGGAGTTGGCGGAGGGACGGTGGCGGAAGGCGCGCCCGAGCGGAGCAAGGCCTGGTATTTCGCGGAAGGCTACACGGGCGGGGATTTCGACACCTGGATCCTTCTGGCCAATCCCGACGATGATGCGGCCCGCGTAACGCTCGAGTTCATGCTGCCGGACGCCTCAACCAGGGAGATGCGGCTCGAGGTGCCGGCGCGCAGCCGCGGCACCGTGCGCGCCGACGACATCCCCGGCCTGGAGCAGGCCGAGGTCTCCACCCGCGTGGAATCGGACATCCCCATAGTGGCCGAACGCGCCATGTATTTCTCCTATCGCGGCCGGGGCGGCGGCCACGACGCCATGGGGGTGCGGCAGCCCTCCGGGCGCTGGTACTTCGCGGAAGGGTACACCGGCGGGGATTTCGATACCTACCTGTTGCTGCAGAACCCCGGCTCGTCGCCCGCCAAGGCGAAGCTCACCTACATGCGCGTAGACGGAAGCTCGGTGGTGCAGGACGTCGTGATCGAGCCGCACGCGCGCTTCACGGTGCACGTGGACGAACTGCCCGGGTTGGAGCAGAGCGAGTTCTCCACCCGGGTGGAGTCGGAAACCCCCGTGGTCGCCGAGCGGGCCATGTACTTCGTCTACAAGACGCGGGATGGCGGGAGCTGCTCCCAGGGCACCCCCTCTCCGTCCTTGGAATGGTACTTCGCGGAAGGCTACACGGGCAGCTAGGGGCTGCTTTCCAACGCCGTTGTCTCATTCGCATTATGAAAAGTTGCGGCGTCCTCACTGCGGCTTCTCAGATCTGACCCCAGGGGCTGCTTTCCAACGCCGTTGTCTCACACCGATCCTTTTCAAGCCCCCGGCCTGGCTCGACCATCCTCATCCTCTATACTTCCACGCTTCCCGGAGAAGATCTTTCCGGCTCCTCGCTGAATCGTGTGGGTAATACCGCCACCCGGCAAGGATATCAATGGTCTCATCCAGGCAGCCAATTGAAGGGCCGGGGGTTACCGCAATACCGATAACCTCATCACCATGCTCTGCCTGATCGCGGGGAAGTTGGACTTCGAGGGTTTGCCGGTCTCCGTCTTATGTGCTACCCATACCAAATAGCGAGGAGCCTGCTTTTCCTTCTAGCGCGCCGTCTTTCGGTTACAATAGTAATGTCGTTTTGGGGAGCTTCTCCTCCGAAAAATGTGGGCGGCAGTGAAGGGAGAGTATGGTGCGGGGTCGGGACAGGTCTCGGATCTTTAACCCTGAAGGGATGGGAAACGGTGATTAGAAAAAAGTGGACGGAGTCGAAGATCCAAGACCTCACCCCAAAGGCCCCCTAGACGCCAGGTTCTTACGGACGATAAACCGTCGGGACATCACTGGAGGTGGACATGTCGGAGATCGTGAGAGTAGCCGCGCGGGAGATACTCGATTCGCGCGGGAATCCGACCGTGGAAGCGGAGGTATATGGCGCGTGGGGAGTAAGCCGCGCCGCCGTGCCGTCGGGCGCTTCGACCGGCGCCTTCGAAGCCCTGGAGATGAGGGATGGAGGCGCGAGATACGGGGGCAAGGGTGTCCTGCAGGCGGTACGCAACGTGAACGGGGAGATCGCGGCACGCGTGACGGGCATGGACGCAGGCGCACAGGAAGAGCTTGACGGCCTGCTCATCGAGCTGGATGGGACGGAGGACAAGTCCCGCCTCGGCGCCAACGCCATCCTCGCCGTTTCGATGGCCGTGGCAAGGGCCGCCGCCGCGGAACGCGGCGCACCGCTATACACCTACCTCGGGGGAGAGGAAGCGGTGGTGTTGCCGCTGCCCATGATGAACATCCTGAACGGGGGAGCGCACGCCGACAACAACTTGGATATACAGGAATTCATGGTCCTGCCCTGGGGGGGCGAGAGCTTCGCGGAGGCGCTGCGCATGGGCACGGAGGTCTATCATGCCCTGCGCGGCGTGCTGAAGAAGAACGGCCTCAGCACCGGCATCGGAGACGAAGGGGGATTCGCCCCCAGCCTGGACAGCAACCGCGCGGCCCTGGAGATGATCGTCGACGCCATAGAGGCCGCCGGATACGAACCGGGGAAGGACGTGTCGCTGGCCCTGGACGTGGCGGCCACCGAACTCTACCGTGAGGGTGGGTACGATTTCGCCGGCGGGGGGAGGAAGTTCACGCTTCCCGAGCTGGTGGAGTATTACGGGGGCCTGGTGGAGGATTTCCCGGTCGTCTCCATCGAGGACGGCATGTCCGAGGAGGATTGGGAGGGATGGACGCTGCTCACCTCGAACCTGGGCAGAAGGGTTCGCCTGGTGGGAGACGATGTTTTCGTCACCAACCCGAGGCGCTTGCGCAAGGGGATAGAGGAAGGGGTGGCCAACGCCATCCTCATCAAGCTCAACCAGATCGGAACGGTGTCCGAGACCCTGGAGGTCATGCGCATGGCACGAGAGGCCCGGTATCTCCGCGTGGTCTCGCACCGCTCCGGGGAGACCGAGGACACCACCATAGCCGACCTCGCCGTGGCCACCAACTGCGGGCTGATCAAGACGGGGGCTCCGGCGAGGACGGACCGGGTCTGCAAGTACAACCAGCTCCTGCGCATCGAAGAGGAGCTGGGCACACGCGCGAGGTTTCCCGGCAGCTCCGCCCTGGAAAGCTGAACGCGTCCCGCGGCGCCCCGGTGGCATCCTAGGCGGCGGAAACAAGGAGGAGCCCATATCACCAAGCGTTACGTGATGGTCATCATAGTCATGGTCGTTTCCTGCGTCGTCCTGGTGGGCATCAGCTACCTCATGCTGAACATCCTCTCGGGCATGGTGACCACGCCAAGGACCCCGGTTAAGGAGGTCGCCGCGGAAGGCGCGCTTCTGCTCCCGCTCCACGACACGGCCGTGCGCTCCATGCAGGTCTCGGCCGACGGGCGCTTCCTGGCCTACATAGCGGGACCGCAGCCGGAAGGCCAAGCCAGCCTGCGGGTCGTGGAGCTGGACGGGGATGGCGGTACCGTCTTCAGCGGGGAGGTGGACGGGGCACGCCTCGCCTGGATGGGCGATACGCATTTCCTGGTCTACGAGGACCGGGGGGATATCCATCGCCTGGACGTGGAGCAGAGGGCCAGCGAGAACCTGACCGCGAGCCCGGAATACGACAACGACCCCATCCCTTCCCCGGATGGCAAATCCATATTATGGACCATTTCGCCGCAGGGACCAGCTTCCGGAGAGCGGGACTTCTGGGTAACGGATGCCGAGGGCGGCGGCAAGGCCTTTCTCGCCGAGGCGCAGGCGCTCGCGGCCTGGGACCCGGCGGGAGGGAAGATCGTGTCCCGTCACGACAAGGCGCTCTCTCCCGCCGCGGGCAGCTACCGCTACTTCCTGCAGACGGCGGTTCCCGGCCGGGAGGGATGGGAGAACTACGTCGAATGCGAGGGGGAAGTACGGTTCGTCTGGTGGCCTGCACAGAACACGGTGCTGTACGTGACGCCCGAGGTGGCAAAGGGGCAGGGAACCTTCAAGGGGGTCTGGGTCAAGGCGGAGCCGCCCGACAGGCTCAAGAATATGGCCTCCTCGGACGGCCTGGGTTACGGCGCGTCATATTACAGCTTCTTCCCCGCCAGGACGGGTGAGCGTCTCGCCTACGTGGGCGAAAAAGGGCTGGAGTACCTGGATTATGGGGAGCGCGCCGTCTATCGCTACCCCGGCCTCCAGGCCCGGACGCCGCTGGCATGGGACGAGGCCGCGGGCGAGTTGTACTACATCGGCCCGGAGGGGATCTACCGCATCGATTTGGGGGAGGCATGAAGATGGCGGATTCGCGTAAGACCAAGATCGTGGCCACTCTCGGCCCGGCGTGCCGGGAGGTGGAAGCCCTCGGACGCATGATAGCGGCCGGGATGGATGTAGCCCGCATCAACGCCTCTCACGCTTCCCATGGCGATATCGAGAGAGAGATGCAGGCCCTGCGGGAAGCGTCGGCGAGAGCGGGCAAAGAGGTGGGGGCCATGCTCGACCTCATGGGCCCCAAGCTCAGGGTGGGGGACATAGCCGGCGGCGGGGTACGTCTCGAGGTCGGGCGGGATTTTACTCTCACCACGCGGATGGTCCAGGGCGATTCCTCCCTGGCCGGTGTTGACTACCCGGAACTGCCCGCGGCGCTGCGGCCGGGCGACGCAGTGCTCATCGATGACGGCGCGCTGCGGCTCGAGGTGGTCGAAACCGCCGGCAGCGATATCCGCTGCAAGGTGCAGGCGGGGGGGGTGCTGCGTCCGCGCAAGGGGATCAACCTTCCCGGCGTGCGCCTCGATGTTCCGCCACTGACGGCCAAGGACTTCTCCGACCTGGAGCTTGGCCTGGAGCTCGGCATGGACTGGATCGCGCTGTCTTTCGTGCGCTCCCCCAATGATATCGCCTGCCTACGCGAGGAGATAAGAAGGCGGGGTGCGGATGTTCCCATCGTGGCCAAGATCGAGAAACGCGAAGCGGTCGGGGACCTGGAGGCCATCGTAGGGGAGGCGGACGGCGTCATGGTTGCCCGCGGGGACCTGGGGGTGGAGATGCCCCTGGAGGAGATACCCCTTCTACAGAAGCGCATCATAGAAGTGGCCGCCAGCCAGGGCAAGCCGGTGATAACCGCCACCCAGATGCTGCA
>CAZQFX010000080.1:0-12898 GCA_964592775.1 uncultured Actinomycetota bacterium | reverse complement strand
CCCGTAGTGGCCGTAATCCGCAGGCCACCAGTCCTGCGAGTCGGTCATCAGCGCGTAGAGGTCCTTCTTCAGGGCTTCGTAGTCGAGTTTCTCGAATTCCTCGGCGTAGTTGAAATCCTCGTCCATCGGATCGCTCAGGTTGGAGTGCTGATGGAGGATCTTGAGGTTCAACTGGTTCGGCCACCAGTCGATGTTCGTCGCGCCTCTGCCGGTCGCCTGTGGGTTCGTTCTGCCCGTTACCGGGCACCTGCTCTCTTCATGCATATAGATCCCTCCTTCCCTTGTCTGGACCTATGCACCGTGCTGCCATGAATGGCGTGTCTTGGTGCCCATGCTAACTCGACTTTAATGTTGCCATATTCCAGGAGAATTAAACATGGCCGAGCGGGATACTTGCCCCCTTCCGTTCCCCGCTGTAGGCTTGCGGTCAATAATTCGTCAATATGACGGAGCGCTAGCGGCGAAAACCCGGAGCAATAGAGGACAACTGGATCACCTGCAAATGGCGGAGTTCTGTAACTCAGACCAACCGAGAACAAGCGTATTTTCCGGACTGTAGATCCGTTGGCGCAGCCTCAGTGCCCCGATTCATGAATACGCCGGCATTCGATCACCGCTGTAAATACTTGTCCGCAACATAGCTCAACCTGTTACTCAACCGAGCTTGCCGCGTTGGCTCTGCCTCCTCGCAATACGTCTCGTCGCTGTGCGGCCAAATGACACGGCCCATGACAGAAGGTATTCTGAATGAAGGGAGAAGGTGGTGGTGATGAGGCTCGAGCGGATAACGGAGGAAAGGGTGGGCGAGAAGGAGAGCTTCTGTCCCACCTGCGACCAGCGGGTACGCTTCTCCGTGGTGCGGCTGCGTAGGAAAAGGGCGCTGTTTTCGGTCATCAACGTCTCCACGAAGGACATGGGCGCTTTCCTCGTCTGCCCCTCCTGCGGAGGCCGCTTCCCCATCGAGTAAGGCAAGAGGAATTGGCTGCGCGACCCTGCCGGCGCGCGGGCCGGGGGTGATAATTTCTCTTCGTTTCGGAGGAGGATGGCGTAAAAGCCGGGTTCATGGGGTTGGGTTTTCATATCACCACGGATCTTTTCGGAGGAGGAGGAGGTGCATGAGATGAGGTCTTCAGCCGCTTTTATTCTTCTAATCCTTGTTCTATGTTCGGCCGGATGTGGAAATGGAGCGGAGAACGATGTTGTTTCAACGCCCGAGACGACCGGGACATCCGTTCCCGGCGGGGAAACCGTTTCCCTGCCCCAACCCGTTGCGGGGGGAGGGATGCCCCTCGCGGAAGCCCTCAACCGCCATCGCTCGTGCCGGACCTTCGCCGACGTGCCTCTCTCAATCTCGGAGGTGGGCCAGCTCCTGTGGGCCTGCGGGGGCAAGAGGGTGGACGCGGTCAGCGGGGCTACACGCACCGCCCCTTCGGCCGGGGGGATTTACCCGCTCCGCTACTACGTCGTGTCCGGGGAAGTGGAGGGGCTTCCGTCGGGAGTCTACCTTTACGACCCGGCCTCTCACGCCCTGGCCACACTCGCCGCCGGTGACCGTAGAGAGGACCTGGCCCGGACTGCCCTGGGGCAGGACTTCATAGCCGATGCGCCAGCGAGCGTGGTCCTGGCCGTTGACTACGAGAAGGTCCAGGGGCGGTACGGCGAGAGGGGAATCCGCTACGCACACCTTGATGCCGGGTGCGCTTCGCAGAACCTGGCGCTGCAGGCGGCGGCCGAAGGGCTGGGCACGGTGGTGGTGGGCGCCTTCAACGACCAGGGGATCGCCGAGATATTGGGCTCGGACGAAACCCCCCTGGCCATCCTCCCCATCGGCCACCCGATTTGACAGGCTGACTTCAGATGTGCCAAACGCTCCATTCGTTGCGTATGTCGATGCGAATTCTTGGTCAGCCTTTTATGCTTTAACCCCAAGGCGTGACGTAAATCCCACTACCCGGATGTTGCCGCAAATTAAGCTTGCAAGTAACATAAGGAAACGCGTAATCGGGTGATTTTCGGGAGAATTCCCGGCTATTGGCAGGAGGGGGAAAGCATGGCGAAGAACGGGCAGCATCGTAAGTCCAAGTGGATGGGAAGGGCTCGACTCGCCGGCACGGCTGCGGCCACCGGAATGGCGGGGTGGGCGGTATACAGCTACCGCATGATGAACAAGCCGATCCTCACCGGCGAGGAGGCGGAAGCGCACAGGAGATCCCTGCTCACCACCATGGGCATACCGGAACTGATGAACACGTGGAGGGAGGAGGTATTGCCCCTTGTCGGCAGGGAGCTCCATCTATACCACTTCGAGAGCAAGCCGGGCGATCGGGTCGTGGTCCACGCGCCGGGGACCGGCGCGTTCGCACATCTGTATACGAAGTATCTGCACGATCTGAGCCGGCAGGGCTTCAACGTGGTGGGATATGACCCGCGCGGCCACGGCGCGAGCAGCGGAAAGCGGGGCGTATATACGCTGGGCGGGTTGGTGGAAGACGCCCTGGCGGTGATCGATCATGCCATCTCGGTCTACGGTGATAAAATAGCGGTTTCGGGCGACAGCCAGGGAGGCATGACCGCCTTTTATTGCGCGGCCGCGGAGCCGCGCCTGGGAGCCGCGGTCTGCCACAGCCTCATCGCCCCGGATGAACCTGACAACACCCGCATGACCCGCTGGCCCAGGTATTACAAGATGCTCTCGGCGACGCGGCCGATAACACAGCCGTTGCTCAACACCCCCGTAGGTCAACTGATGCAGCCCGTCACGGCCTACCTCGACCTCAAGGCGGAGGAGAGCGATACCTTCCCCGACCTGTACAGGTATTTCAAAGAGGACCCGGTGCAATTAAACGCCGTCTGCTTCGCCGCGATATCCTCTCTGGACACCACTCCCATGGCGAAAAAAGTGGAGGAGATCGAGGTCCCCGTCATGGTGGTTCACGGCGCTAAAGACATCATCTTCCCCGAGGACTACGTGCGCCGTGTGTACGGCCGCCTCCGCTGCGAGAAGGAATTCCTCCACTTGCCGCATGCGGCGCACGGGGTGATGCTGGACAACGTGGACGAGATCGTCCCGCCCATAGCCGCATGGCTGAAGAAAGTGATGTAAGACTGGGGTCATTCCAGGTCTCGGCGGGGTGAGCGAGAATGCTAATCAACATCCGAACCCTATGTCACACTTCGTGATCTGACCCCAGGGTGTGACATTATCTAACGTCGAACGGCGCGGGTGGGGACCAGCCGCTCGCAGGGGCCGGCTCCGCTCCATCCAGGCTGCGCAGGCGGGAGCGGACCGCATAGCTTCCTGACGAAAGTGAATCTACGGTGATTAGGGTATCCCGGATCCCCTCGTGGACGGTCTTCCATTCGCCGTCGTCCGCCTTCAGTTGTACGTCGAAACCTATTCCGTCGGGCGGGGCATCCGTGCCGAGCTCCACCTCCACTTTGCCGCCCGCGGCGACGGTCCCGGATACGCGGTCGGGTACCTCTATGGCCCCCTCGAAGCCGGAGACCATGTCGCGGTAAGTGAAAGTGCCCGCCCATGGGATCCTGGTCCACCAGGTCTCGGGATTGTGCGAGCGGACGCCGCGCACCAGCTGCGAGTCCCACAGGCCCAGGCCGCCGGACTCGGTGACGGAATGGTAGTCATCGCCGCCGTTGATCCACTCGAAGCGGTCTCCAATGCCGCCGCTTGCCGAGGCGGGAGTGAAGGCCTCGTCCTGGATGGCGATGCGGTGTGCGGGGGCGGGATCGGCGGGGATGACCGGGAGCTCCAGCCATGATGAGTGCTCGCCTCCGGTGTGGATCGTGGTAGTGCCGGATTCCGGCGAGAAGGTCTGATAGGCGGGAATCCTGATGTCCTTTTGTGCGCTTGAGAAGGGTAGGAGCTTTCCGCTGAAGGCGACTTCGCCCGGGCGGTGGTGAGGCCCGCAGTGAACGGTGAGCGCGATGCGGTGGCCGGCTTTGAAGAGCATGCCCGTCGGCCAGATCTCCACGTCAACGGGGACCGGGACTCCCGGGGTCAGCCAGTCGTTGTGGGTATAAAGATGATAAGGCTGATGTGGTTCCGAGCGCTCGGGGTCCAGGGCGCGCAGGGAGGCCCTCTGCCAGCCGCGGGTGACCGGCTCGTCCGGCCTGCCGGCGAAGTAGTAGGCGAAACGCGTTTCCCGGTCTTTCTCGTCGAAGTCGCGGACCTCGACGGTGAGGTCCACGTCCCTCTCGGTGGCGGAGACCCACAGGTGGGCGTTCAAGGGGCCGGCGACCTGAACGTCCTGCGCAAGCGGCTCGGTGAGGAAAGTGACCTGATCGCTGTTCCCGGCGACGGGATCTTTCCTGAATTCCGCCACAACCGAACTCTCCCTTTGCGGCTCCTCAGTACTCAGGGTCTTGCCCTCAGCGTCGAGGTGATACTTCGTCCATTGCGTCTGCTCGAGCGGCCATGCATCGCCGTACACATGGGTGAACGTGTCCGACCCGGTACGCAGCTCCACGTTGACCGCCGGCTCGTTCTCGATGCCGGTATCGACGCCCTTGAGCCAGTGGTCGAAGAAGCGCAGGACGGTGCGGTTGGCCCAGGGCTGGTAGGCCGAGCCCCAGTGGGTGCCGGTGTACATATGTAGCTTCTTATGCGGGTTGCGCATTTCCTTGAACGCATATACGTTGCCCTGCAGGTGAAGGTCCGGGTCGTTGAGGTTGCCCACGGAGAGCATGGGGGTATCGATCTCGGCAAGGCCGGCACGAACGGCGGGGGTGCTGCCTTTCGGCCGGGACAAGGCATCCATGCCGTAATCCCAGATGTCGTTGAACAGGGGGTTGTCGAGAAACGATCTCAGGTAGTCCCTGGCATCGAACATGTTGTTGGCGATGACCTGTCCCCCCGCCGCGAAGAGGATGCTGAACATGCAGGGGATGCCGCCCCGGTAGCCGATATCGCGGTAGGGCTCGACGAGGCCCTCCCAGGGGACGAAGGCCTTGAGGTGGGGCGGGTGCAGGCCGGCGACCCAGTATTGCGAGACCGCGTAGTAGGATATGCCGTAGAGCCCGATGTTCCCGTCGCTCCACGGCTGTTCGGCGGCCCACTCGATGGCGTCGTGGTAGTCCTCCATCTCCTGGTAGTCCAGCACCGAGGTACGCCCCCCGGAGCCCCCATAGCCGCGCGCGCTCAACGAGATGTAGATGTAGCCGCGCGGAATCCAGTACTCCGGATTGGCCTGCTCGAAGTACCAGTACTTCGTCCCCACGCCGCCGTTGTCGTCCACGCCCACATGAATTTTCTGGTAACGCGGGTACGGCGCCTCGGCCATTATCACCGGGAAGCGGCCGGGGCCGTCGGGGCGGTAGAGGTCGGCGCGCAGCCTGGTCCCGTCGCGCACGGGGATCTCGATGTTGCGCTCGCACTTGACCCCGTAACCGGTCGGTTGGCTCAAGCCGTAGTCGTAGCGCCCGTCATCGGCATAAGGGCTACCCCCCGGTGCGGGGGTGGAAGAGGGGGGCTTTCTGGACGTGACCGCGTTCTGGATCTTCACCAGTCCCCAAGCCAAAACCCTCACCAATCTATTGACCTTGGAGAAAGCCCAGAAGAAATAGAGACGCGCGGTACGTTTTTTCTTGGGGTAAGCCCAGACGAGATTCCCCAGCGATTCCCTCTTCATTTCAACCCCCTTCGGACACCAGTGCAGCCAACCCATGAGCTGTGATGCCGGTTTTTCGGATACTTGTGCATCTTATCAGATCAGACCAATTAGCAAAATATGGTTTCGTATTATGAGACGGGAGTCAGGCCCCGTTGATATTGAAGCCGACCCTTTTCTGGAAGAAAGCCAGGCATCCGACAACCGACCCTTCCCTTTCGCCTTGAGAACGGGGTCATGCATCTGATAATGGTCGCTCTGTTCCAGGGGCTTCACGAAACGGCCTATGGGGGAGCGAGTGATGTCGAGTGGGAGCTCTCCGAGGGGGACGGCCTCGAGGTCGAGGTGACTCCCCGCTCATAACCCTTGGGGTCCGACGTAAATCCTCACCTGGCCTTCTCGGCGGCCTTCACTTCAGCTTCATGCCGGGGCTTGACCTCCGCCTCCAGCGTTCCGTCCTCGGAGATCTCCCAGTCCGCCTTGCTGGAATCGATGCCGAAGCCCATCTCGAAGAATCCCTGGGCTATGCCCACGACTATCAGGGGCAATACCGCGTTCTCCAGGCGCAGGCGCATCCCTTTCCGCTTCATGGTCAGCTCCTTGAGGTTGCCGAGCCCACGCAACGCCAGTTGGGTGCGGAAATCCCCCTCGTTGGTTATATCCTCGAGGGTATAGAAGCCGCCGGTGGTGAAACGGCGCTGCGCCTCCACCACCGCCCGCGGTACCACCTCGCCCAACTCCTCCCCCAGTTCCTTGAAGACCGGGTACAGCAGGACGTCTCCCTGGATGGCCATGCGCCTCCCGGTGTTGGTGTTCGTGACAATGCCCCTCTCGGGGTACCATTTGTACAACTACAGCAGGTGGGGGCCGCCACAGGTGGAACACCTTTCCAGCTCGATGTCCCCGTCCGTGTGCTCGTGGGGTCGGAACCAGAGCCTCTCCTTCAACTCCTCGGGGTGCGGGGAGGGAAAGGTGGTGATGTGGCAGAAATCCGGGGACTTCTCCTCGTAGGCATATCCCTGCTCTACGCCGGTGAGGATCTCGACGGCGCCGACATGGGCGGAGACGGCCAGGGGCGCGGAGTGAGGCTCGGATATGCTGACGGTGTCGTAATCATGTTCGTCTCGCTTGTAACGCACATCCACTCGTTCGTATCTCCCCGTGCCGTTGATGCCGGCTATATCGCGGAATACGGCTTCGAAGCAGCTCACGCACTCCCGGGGGTCGAAGGCGAGTTCCGCGCCGGTGCGCTTGCTCTCCGGGTTGTGGCACCAGACGCAGGAGAGGGGGCATCCCTTGAAGAAGACCACGGTGCGGATGCCCGGGCCGTCGTCCAGGGAGTTGCCTTTGACCTCGAGGATCAGGGGGTCTCCCGCGGCGCTATATCCCATACTCCGCCCGCTCGATGAGTTCAATCTGCATGTCCCGGTTGAGGGTCACGAAGTAGGCGTTGTAGCCGGAGATGCGCACCAGCAGGTTGCGGTAGTTCTCCGGGTGGGCCATGGCGTCCCTGAGCATGTCCGTGGTGACCACGTTCATCTGCATCTGCATGCCCCCCAGCTCGAAGTAGGTCTTGACGTAGGAGAACATGTGCTCCACCACCTCGGCGTGGCTGTCGGCCGCCCCCGGCACCACCTTGACGTTGAAGGCGATGTTGTTGTTCATGAAGTGGGGGTCGAGGCTGGCCACGTCCCGGATGTTGTCGAGCAGGTTCTTCGACGCGTTGGGCTCGGGGGTGAGGCCGGGCGTAAAGGCCTTGCCGGCCAGCCTGCCCGAGGGCAGGGCCCCGGTGAGGGTGCCGAAGGCCACGTGGTTGGACATGGACCAGAAGCCCACCGTATACGGGCCTCCCCTGAAGTTGCGGTGGGCCCCGTAGGTGTCGTGGGCGAAGCGGGTCACCCGCTGCGCCATCTCCACCGCCTCGGGGCTGCCCGAACCGAAGAGGGGCACCTTGTTGGTTAGCATGGCATGGAGGGCCGGGTCGTTCTGGAAATTGCCGTCGATGGCCTTCTTCAGCGCCGCGCAACTCACCTTGCCCTCGTCGTAGACCAGCTTCTTGATGGCCATGAGGGAGTCGGTGACGTCGGCCAGCCCGATACAGGCCGAGCCGGAGGAGTTGTAGCGGGCGCCCCCCTTGGTGACGTCCTTCCCCTTGACGATGGAATCGCCGATGAGCGAGGAGAGCAGGGGAGTGGGCCGCAGCACGCTGTGCGCCTCTCCCAGCATGTTGTTGTATTCCACCGCGTTGTCGATGAGGAACTCGAACTGGGTGGCGAAGGCCTCCCAGAAATCCTCGAAGGCGGGGAAGTCACCCGCCTCGATCCTGCCCGACTTCGGGCCGACCTCCCAGTTCATCAGGGGATGCTTGCCGTTGTTGAGCGCCATCTCCAGCGCGGCCACCATGTTCATCATCATGCAGTTGGTGTGTCCCATGTGCTTTCCGGAGAGGGTGGGCTCAACGCAACCGGTGGCGGCCCAGTCGCGCAGGTCCTCGGGCGCGTAATCGAACTCGGCCAGCGACTCCATGACCACGGCGTCGTTGTGCATGGAGGGGGTGGCCGCGGTGATGAGGTTGACCTCGCACAGGCGCTTGAGGTAGGCGTCCGAGTTCTTCTCCGGGTTGTAGCGGGCGTTGACGTTGGGGTCGCGGATGTTGAGGAGCTCGGTCACCTTGAGGAAGACGTAGGTCATGTCGTTGACCGCGTCCTCTCCCTCGGGGGTCACGCCTCCCAGGGTGATGGCCTGGTCGGAAGAGCTCCCCCCGAAGAGGTAGTTGCCGATGTCGGGGATGAGGGGGAGGTGGTCGGTGCAGCGCATGTAGAAGCACCCCACCAGTTCTATGGCGCGCTTGACATACTCCTCCTTCTCCTCCTCCGTCTCCAGCCGGGCCATGTCCGCCTCGAAGAAGGGCTGCAGCCACTGGTCCATGCGACCGAGGGAGAGGCCGGCGTTGGTGTTCTCCATATGCAGGCCCACCCAGCCTATCCAGATGGCGGTGAGCGCCTCGTGCAGGGTCTCGGCGGGATGCTCGGGCACCTTGGCGCAGATGCGGGAGATCTCCTCCAGTTCGGCTTTCCTGGCGGGATCCCGCTTCACGGCCGCTTCCTTCGCCGCCTGTTCGGACAGGTTCGCGGCGTAGGCGGCCACCCCCTCCAGACACATGGCCATGGCCTTCAGGGCATCCTTTTTCTCCTGGCGCGCCTCCGCGTCGCGCTCCAGCTCCTCCTCGATCTCGGCGACGATCCCGCTGGTGCCCAGGCGCAGCAGCTTGGGGAAATCCGCGATGGTATGGGAGAGGGCCGCCGTCTTCCACATGAAATACACCGCGAAGCGCTCGTCCAGCTTCTGCGAGAGGGGATAGCCGTGGTTATCCCTCACCCACTCGCGGGTGTTGCGCCTGATCCAGAAGGGGAAGACCTGGTGGTGCAGTATGTCCCTGGTCTCCTCGCTCAGGTGATAGGGGAAGAGCATGCGGTCCTCGGTGGAGCCCAGCTCGCCCCAGATCATGGTGCCGTGGGTATCCGGATATATGACCACCCCGATCTCCCGGGGAGTGGTGGTGCCGGCGATGAGGTCGCCGGTCCTGATCACGGGCTTGCGCTTCTCCATCAGGTACTTGAAGGCGCCCGCCTGCCTGAGCTCCGGCACCCGGGGCTTGCCCTCCCTGTCGGTCTCGAATCCGTTGCGCTTGAACCAGTCGGTGAGCAGCATGGGGCGTTCGTGGCAGATCTCCGGCAGGGTGGTGAAGTGGATGTCCAGGAAACGCCGCAGGCGGGGGAAATCCTCTATGGCGTAGCGCGACAGGTAGGGGTCCTCGAGGTGCTTTACCCCCGGGTCGACGCGTTCTCCCTCGAGCCTCTCGGCCCGCCGCTTCTCCATCTCCCCCCTCAGCCCCGGGTCGACGGGGGGCGCGTTCCTCAGGCGCTCCTCGGCGTCCTCCTTCTTCTGCTTGGATAGCGCCTTTCTCTGCATCTTTCCCAGGAGCAGGGACTGGTAGAAATTGAAGAGGTTCATATAGGAGAGGTTGCCCTCCAGCCGCAGCTTGCTCTTGAGGATCATGTTCATGATCTCGTTGGGAGGGGCCTTGATCATCGCCTTGACCACGTCGTCGTCCTTGAGCACCAGGACCGCGTCCGGGCGGTCCGGGATGCTTCCGGCCACCTTTGCCTTCCCTTCCTTGAAGGATATGGACTGTTCCACGCTGCCCGACTCGGTCCTGACGCCGATGGTGAAGTCGAGCCAGGACCCGTTGCCGCGCATGTAGCCCTTCAGGGAAGGCCTGAAGTTGAAGCTGGCCGCCATCAGGCGGAGCAGGGCGCCTGCCAGCAGGTTGGTGGAGGATTTTCCGTTTCCGCTCATTTATACCCCTCCTCGTCATTCCCTCTCGGTAAACCGTATATAAAATCTACCGCTTTCCCGGCCATGCGACAATGATAGCTACACCCTTTGCCTCGCAAGGCGCTGCGCCATCTTGAGCTCCGTATCGATGGTCAGCCTGACCATGAACGGCATCACGCGGTTGAGGTAGTCGAAAAGGCGGGTGACCATTCCCGGCATTATCATGTAGCGGCCCTTTTCCATCCCCTCCATCACCGCGTCCGCCACCGTCTCCGCGTCCAGCACGGGTACGTTGTGGACCAGGAATCGGTTCTCCCTGGTCCTGCACTTGTTCAGCTCGTCCACCATGGGTCCTTCGAACTCCGGCGGGCAGACCACCTGCACCTTTATGTTCTGCGGCTTGAGCTCGGTGCGCAGCGATTCGGTCAGGCCAAGGACCGCGAACTTGGACGAAGAGTAGGCGGAGTAACCGTACACCGCCATCCTCCCCCCGAGGGAGCAGATGTTGACGATCCGGCCCTCCCCCCGCTCCTTGAAGTAGGGAAGCACCGCCTTTACGCAGTGCAGGGTTCCGAAATAGTTGATCTCCATGACCTCGCGATACACATCGAGTTCCACGCGGTCGCAGGGTCCTTCCCTGAGGATGCCGGCGGAGTTGACGAGCAGGTGGGGCGTCCCGAGCTCCTCGGCTATGCGGGATATGGTTCTCTCGACCTGGGCGGGATCTGATACGTCGCATGAGTATATGAGAGCTTTGCGCGAGGTATCCATGACCGAGGAGAGCTCTTTTTGGGTCGACTCCAGCTTGCTCTTGTCCCTGGCGATCAGGGCCAGGCTGGCTCCCCTCCCGGCCAGCCTGCGGGCCAGGGCCTTGCCCAGGCCGCTTGATCCCCCCGTGATGATCACGTTGCGGTTATCGAACAAGCGAACCACCCCCCAAGCGTCGCTCCATCATGGCATCTCGTCCAAAGTGTATAACGCCAGGTATAGAATCACCAATATCAATCGGGCAATCGCCGGCGTCCGTCGGGTCAAACCCCCTCGCAGCCGGATGAAGCATGGTAACATCTATAGGGTAACGCTGTTACTTATATTACGTAAAGGCTTTTCCCGTATAGTCTGCGTTACCGGTCAACGGCCGTATCATCTGGTTGTCCATGTCCCTGGTCGATAGCCGTATTGCCAGGTTATCGAGGATGTGTAGGTTTTGCTTCGCATGGGCTTGACCGGGACACTGCAGGTACATGAAGATAATGCGAGGCGATCGGATAGAGGCGAAAGGTCCGTCGTGCCCAAGAAACAAAGGCCCCCAGAGGAGACCGAGGCCGTCAAGAACAGCA
The DNA here is from genome assembly GCA_964592775.1 of uncultured Actinomycetota bacterium. Classification (GTDB taxonomy): domain Bacteria; phylum Actinomycetota; class Geothermincolia; order Geothermincolales; family RBG-13-55-18; genus SURF-21. The sequence continues at coordinate 1,596 of CAZQFX010000080.1, read as the reverse complement.
TCCTGGAGGAAGCGCTGAAGCTGATAGCGGAACACGGCTTCGAGGGATTCTCCATGCGCAAACTGGGTATTCGCCTGGGGATGGCGGCGAAGACGGTCTACAACTACTTCACGAACAAGGACGAGATCTATCTCCACGTACTTACCAGGGGCTTCGAGTTTCTCTATGAAGACCTCGAGAAGGCTTACAACGAAGCCGACGATCCGGCCGAAAGGCTCAGGGGCATGGCACGAGCCTTCGTCGCCTTCGGCCTCGAGAAGTCCAATTACTATGACATCATGATGACCTGGTACGTGCCTAAATATAACGACTACGTCGGAACGCCGCTGCAACCGACCGCGTATCGCGAACTGATGGCCGCCCTGAGATCAGCGGATCTCTGTATCAAGGTAGGGGAGGAGATCGCTGATACCTACGGGAACGTGAAGAGGGAAGAGGCGCGCATGAACTTCATCCAGCTGCTTACCGGGCTCCATGGTGTCATCGCCCTGTATAACAACACCATCCTCAACTACGTACACGAGGATCCCGCCGCCATTCTGGACAGGCTGACGGATAACGTCTTATCCTCTTATATGCCCCCCGGGATGACAGTGAAACCGGACTGAAGGTCAGTATCTTGGCGCAGGCTGCGATGGCCACTTCCTCAAATCGTACAGTAGAGGAGTGGGACCTTGCGGAGAATCGCATCAATCAATGGTCGACGCCGTTGAAACAGGCATGGTCGATCTCGAGGGGCAGGGAGCCGGGAGGAAGCGGAGGCACTCTTTGCCGCAGCCCACTATGGAGCTGCCACCCAGAGAGCATGTTTCACGATGTTCTATGCTGCGGAGGCGCTACTATTGCGCAAGGATCTCAACTTCTTCAAGCATTCCGGGGCAATTTACGCTTTCGGCCGGGACTCGGTACCCCGATCCATAAATACACTCGCAACAGGCCGCCGCTGCATCCCCGCCAACCGTGTTGCGCTCCCTGCGACGTACTCGCAGAGTACGCCTCAGTCGCGCGCCTTGTTGGCGTGGCGCAGCGACGCTCTCGATACGTTACCGTATTTACGGACCGGAGTACTTGGTCAAAGCGGGAGAGGCGCAGGAGAAGTTCCATCGCTACCGGGCGGATTGCGCACGTATCTGGACAGTGATATAGTCGGCTACTCCGTCCAGTCACCTGCCCAGGGGCCTTACAGAGCGGCACCCCCCTGGATTATTGTTTCGCCAATTGCGTTGGTGTAACATAAATTAGCACGCGCAAGAGCGCGCATGACGCTGGAAGATCAACGAGCCCGCTTAGCTCAGCAGGTAGAGCACATCCATGGTAAGGATGGGGTCAGCAGTTCGAATCTGCTAGCGGGCTCCATTTCTTCCGCGCACGAGGCGGTGTAGCTCAGTTGGTTAGAGCGCACGGTTCATACCCGTGAGGTCAGAGGTTCAAATCCTCTCACCGCTACCAGAATACGATACGGGCGAAAGCCGCATACATAACGATATCCAATACAAACCGGAGCCCTGAAGGAGGGCTTCGAGTCATTATCGAGGAGGGTCAAAATGGCCAAGAAAAAGTTCGAGAGGACCAAGCCCCACGTGAACGTGGGGACCA
>CAZQFX010000079.1:8580-12951 GCA_964592775.1 uncultured Actinomycetota bacterium | reverse complement strand
CGCGCATACCCTTGCCCCCGCCCCCCAGGGAAGCCTTGATAAGCACGGGGAAGCCGAGGTCGTCCGCCATCTTGAGAGCGGTGGATTCGTCGAGGTCGGCGGAGGTCATACCGGGCAGCACCGGCACCCCCACCTCCGCCATGGTCTCCCTGGCCCGCGCCTTGTTGCCCATCAGCGCCATGGCCTCCGCCTTCGGCCCGATGAGCACGAGGTCGTTATCGGCGCAAGCCAGTGCGAAGTCCTCGTTCTCGGCCAGGAAGCCGTAGCCGGGATGGACGGCGTCGGCCTTGCTGATCTCCGCGGCCCCGATGATGTTCTGGATGTTCAGGTACGACTCGCCGCTCGCCGGCGGACCCACGCATACCTTGCGGTCCACGAAGCGCAGGTGCAGGGCGTCGGCGTCGGCCTTGGAGTATACGCCCACCGCCTCCAAGCCCAGCAGCCGGCAGGCGCGCAGGATACGCAGGGCGATCTCGCCACGGTTCGCGATGAGCACGCGTTTGAACAAGGCTCAGACCCCCAGGGGCTCGATTTCCATGATGATCTCGTCGTATTCCACGCCCGCGCCGTGTTCCACCAGGATGCGCTTGACGCGTCCCGCGGTGGGGGAGGGGATCTCGTTGAAGAGCTTCATCACCTCGATGAGGCACAGCGTCTGGCCTTCCTCCACCTCGTCACCCTCCTCGACGTAAGGAGGGGCTCCAGGTGAAGAAGCCCTGTAGAAAGCGCCCACCATGGGGGCGCGTACCTGCACCAGTCCCAGCTCCGCCCTTTCCTGCTGGGCCACGGCGCCCCGGCGGGCGGCAGCGGCGGGGGATGCTGCGAACCCCTCCCCGGAGACGGCTTCGCCCAGGCTGACGGTGATGCTGAGGTTCTGCAAGGCCTGGGATACTCCGTCGCTCACCAGCGCGGAGAGGCGCTCGGCCAGTTCTTCCATGGCACCAGCGTCCATGAACATGCGTTCGCGCCGCTCCATCTGCTTGAGGGGCGCATCCTCGTCCTCGATAACCGGGTTCTTCCTCCAGTGGAAGAATTTGAGAGCAACGTCCGGAAAGATAGCGTAGGAGATATAGTCCTCCTCCTTCTCCACCAGGTCCGGGTCCAGGTCGCGCTTGGCCTTGGGCAGCTCGGGCTCTAGCATGTCGGCAGGACGGCAGGTTATGGGCTCCTCGCCCTTGAGCGCCTTGCGCTTCAGTTCCTCCCCGATGGGGCTGGCGGGCCTCCCGTAGTAACCCTTGACGTAGTTCTCGATCTCGCGGGGTACGATCTTGTAGCGCTCGCCCAGAAGGATGTTGAAAACAGCTTGCGTACCCACCAGTTGGCTCGTGGGCGTTACGAGGGGCGGATAGCCCATGTCTCTACGCACCGCGGGGATCTCCTCCAGCACCTCCTCCATGCGGTCGAGCGCGTTCTGCTGCTCCAACTGCGCGATGAGGTTGGTGGCCATGCCTCCCGGTATCTGGTGGGAGATGACGGTGACGTCGATGAGCGGCTGCTCCACCCCCATGAGTTTACGGTTCTTCGACACGACCTCGAAATACTCCGAGACATCGCGGATGGCATCGAAATCGAGGTCCAGCTCGTAGGGGGTATTCTTGAGCGAAGCCACCATGGTCTCCACCGCGGGCTGGCTGGTGTAGAGAGAAAGGGGGGCGGCGGCGCAATCCACGACGTCCGCGCCCGCCTCGATGGCCTTGATGTAGGAGTTGGAGGCCATGCCGGTTGAGGCATGGGAATGCAGCTGTACGGGAACCTCCACCGTCTCCTTCAGCCGCTTCACCAGCTCGTAGGCCACATAAGGGGCGAGGATGCCCGACATGTCCTTGATGCATATGGAATCCGAGCCCATCTCCACCAGCGTCTCCGCCGTCTCCACGAAGTGCTCCATGTCGTGCACCGGGCTGATGGTGTAGCATATCGTCCCCTGGGCGTGGGCTCCCTCGCGCCTGGTCACCTCGATCGGTTTCTGCATGTTGCGGGTGTCGTTGAGGGCGTCGAAGATGCGGATGATGTCCATACCTCCCGCCACCGTGCGCTTTATGAACTCCTCCACCAGGTCATCGGCGAAGTTGCGATAGGCGACGAGGTTCTGGCCGCGCAGCAGCATCTGCATCTTGGTATGCTTGAACTTTTCCCGCAGGCGGTACAGGCGGTCCCAGGGGTCCTCGTTGAGATAGCGCATGCACACGTCGAAGGTGGCTCCGCCCCATACCTCGACGGAGTTGTAACCCACCTCGTCGATGCGTTCCGCGATGGGAAGGATGTCGGTCAGGCGCATGCGGGTGGCCCACAGGGACTGGTGTGCGTCCCTGAGGGTCGTATCGGTGATGCCGACACGCGGTTTGCTCTTGTCCATGTTCACCCCTTTTCCAGGGCTCGAAGCCGCCGGCGTCCGGGGGAATGCCGCTGACCGGCGCGACCGGCCGCGTGGCCCCCTTCCTTATATCATACTTTCGCGGACCACTTGCGGGGAATCGCGCTCGCGAGGGATGCCGCCGCCGCCGCCTTCGCCAGGTCCACCAGGATGAAGGGCCTGACCCCCAGCTCGAATACGGCGGAGGGGCTCGCCCCGTGCATGCTCAACCAGGTGCCCAGCCAGGCGGTGCCGGCGGTATAGATGGCGGCTATGCCCGCGATGCCGCCGCAGGCGTAACCCAGCACGGGGATGCGCTTACGCGAACTGGAGGCCAGCTTTTCGCTCACCCAGCCGGTGGCGCCGGCGGCAAGCACGAAGCCCCAAAGATAACCGCCTGTCGGCCCCAAAAGCACGGCGGGGCCGGCATAAGGCGGGGCGGCGAAGAAGGGCGCTCCGGCAAGCCCCATGCAGAGGTAGAGGACCTGGCTCAGCGCCCCCCAGAAGGGGCCCAGCACCATGCCGGAGAGCAGCACGAAAAAGACCTGCATGGTCACGGGCACGGGGGAGGTGGGGATGCGGATGAGCGCGCCTATGCCCGTAAGCGCGGCGAAGAGCAGTGCCCTGGCCAGCATCTCCCCCTCTTTGGAGACGGCTCCGGCCGTGGTATGGTTTGCCTGTGGCGAATACATGGGCTTCCTCCCTTTTTGAGTTCGCTCTATTTTTAACGGAATAACAGGCCGTTGTCAAGGGAAAACGCGAAATACTACTTTAGTAAGTGTGAACATTTTAGGTGGGGGCGGGGATGGGCGCGGCACCAGAGCCCGAAGGGGTTGAGATCCGCTGCCTGGGAGGTTTTTCGGGTAAAGGACATGGGTGGAGACGCTGCGGCGCGGGGGAGCGATGGCGTCGATCAATCGGGACATAGAGGAATAGCGGAAGGTGTCTCGAAGTCCAATGGGACGGAAAGACGTTTCTGGAAAGCGGTTCAGGCAAAGGCGTCACAAGTGGAGACACTGCGGCGCGGGGGAGCGATGGCGGCGGTGAAGTGGGACATACGGGCATACGAGACGGTCGATTCGACCAACCTGGAGGCGAAGAGGCTCCTGGATGCCGGGGCTTCAGCCGGACTGGTGGTAAAGGCGCGGCATCAGACCGGCGGCAGGGGCAGGATGGGGAGGGCCTGGCTGGACCTGCCGGGCAAGAGCCTCATGGCCAGCTTCGTGCTGGGGGGAGTGAGCGGATTCGAAGCGTCCATGCTTATCGCCATCTCGGCACGGGCGGCCATCGTAGCGGAAGGAGGAACGGGTCCCCTCCTCAAGTGGCCGAACGACCTCGTTTACGGGGACCGCAAGGTGGGAGGCATCCTCTCGGAATTGTATGGCGCGGGAGGAATCCGAGGTGGGCTATTCGACGAACGCAAGAAGGAGCTCGTCATCATCGGCCTGGGCTTGAACGTGAGCTACCTTGCCGGCGAGCTGGACATGCCCGCCAAGCTGCGGCCCACCTCCCTGCTCATAGAAGAAGGTAAGATATGGAATATCGGTGAACTCTTCCGCGGCCTGCTGCGCGAGCTGGAAGCGCGGTGGAGGAAGGGCCGCGGAGACTGGTTCGAGGAGTACCGGGAGAACCTGGCCTTCCTGGGCCGGGTGGTTACGGTGGAAGGATATGCCATCGCTGGAGACAGCGGCGCTCTAGAAACATCCGCGGGGAGCCCGGGGACCGCGGAAGACGTCTTCAGCAGTGGGCGTTCAGCGGAGAGATCCCTGGAGGGTATCCTGGAGGGAGTGGACGGCACCGGCAATCTCCTTCTCGGAACCGGAGAGGCAACGCTGAAACTCGTCTCGGGAGACATATACATGAAAGCGGACGGGGATTGATTACATAGTATCAAGGTGGAGCAGGCTCACCTGAATTCAACCCCCTGGAATCCAACTGCTCCAGATATTCAGAACCAGAGGACACTTATAGGCTCTGCCCGTCTTGAGGTTCCTGAGAGTGAAATAAACCATAAAATG